>NZ_SGXD01000004.1:0-300000 GCF_004216915.1 Motilibacter rhizosphaerae | reverse complement strand
CACGGACCCCTTCGTCCACCTCCACGTCGCCTCCGGCTGGTCGCTGCGCCACGGCACGGCGACCCCCGCCGCCCTCGTCGAGCGGGCGGCCGGGCTGGGGATGGACGTGCTCGCGCTCACCGACCGCGACGGCACCTACGGCGCCGTCCGCTTCGTGCGCGCCTGCCGCTCGGCCGGCGTGCGGCCGGTCCTCGGCGTCGACCTCGCCGTGGAGGCGCTCCCGCTGCCCGAGCGCGCCGGTGCCGCCGGTGCCCGCGGTGGGACAGGTGCCCGCGGTCCGGCCGGTGCCGCCGGTGCCGCCGGTGCGCGCACCGCCCGCCGGTCGCCAGCCCGCGGCGGGGCCGAGGTGGACCCCCGCCACCCGCGGGTGGTCGTGCTCGCCCGCGGCGGCGGCGGGCAGGGATGGCGCGCGCTGTGCCGGCTCGTCTCCGCCACGCACCTGCGCGGGGAGCGCGGCCGCCCGGTCACCACGCTGGAGCTCGTGGCCGAGCACGCCCGCGAGGGCGGCCTCGACGTGCTGCTCGGCCCGGCCTCCGACGTCGCCCGCGCGGTCGAGCGGCAGCGCGCGGACCTCGCGCGCGAGCTGCTCCGGCGCTGGCGCGCCGCGCTCCCCCCGGGGAGCCTGTCGGTCGAGGTCTGCTCGCACCGCGGTCCCGGCGACAGCGCGCGCGCCGCGCGCCTGCTCGCGCTCGCCGCGGAGGAGGGCGTCCCCGCGGTGCTGGCCAACGCGGTGCGCTACCTCGACGCCGACGACGCCCCCGTGGCCGACGTCCTCGACTCGGCGCGCCGCCTCGTCCCGCTCGCGGCGCGCAGCGTCGACCGGGTCAACGCCGAGGGCCGGCTCAAGAGCGGCCCGGAGATGGCGCGCGTCGCCGCCGAGGTCGCGCGCCTCGCCGGGACGGGGGACGACGGGCGCGGGCTGCTCGCCGCCACCCGCCGGGTCGCCGAGCGCTGCGTGCTCGACCCGAAGGCCGACCTCGGCCTGGGGGTGGCGCACCTGCCGGAGCTCGACGTCCTCGACGCCTCCTCGGCGCTGGGCGCCGGCGCCCTCCACCCCGACGGCGTGCTCCGGGCGCGGTGCGAGCAGGCGCTGGCGCGGCGCGACCCCGCCCCCTCGCGCACGGTGCTCGGGCGCCTCGACGACGAGCTGGGGGTCATCGCCCGGCTCGGCTTCGCGGCGTACTTCCTCACCGTCGCCGACGTCGTGGACCTCGTCCGCGGGATGGGGGTGCGCTGCGCCGCCCGCGGGTCGGGTGCGGGGAGCCTCGTCAACCACCTGCTGGGCGTCTCGGGGGTCGACCCGCTGCGCCACGACCTGCTCATGGAGCGCTTCCTGTCGCCGCTGCGCGCGCAGCTGCCCGACATCGACCTCGACGTCGAGTCCGCGCGCCGCACCGAGGTCTACGAGCGGATCCTCGACCGCTTCGGCGCCGAGCGGGTCGCCTGCGTCTCCATGGTCGACACCTACCGCGTGCGGCACGCCGTCCGCGACGTCGGCGCCGCGCTCGGCCTGCCGCCGGCGGAGATCGACTCCCTGGCCAAGGCCTTCCCGCACATCCGCGCCCGGGACGCGCGGCTCGCCCTCGCCGAGCTGCCCGAGCTGCGGGCGAGCGGCATCGACCCGGCCCGCACCGACCTGCTGCTCCGGCTGGTCGAGCGCCTCGACGGGCTGCCCCGGCACGTCGCGCTGCACCCGTGCGGGGTGCTGCTCTCGGACGCCACCCTGCTCGACCGCACGCCGGTCGAGGCGAGCTGGCTCGGGTTCCCCATGAGCCAGTTCGACAAGGACGACGTCGAGGAGATGGGGCTGCTCAAGCTCGACGTGCTCGGCGTGCGCATGCAGTCGGCGATGGCCCACGCCGTGGCCGAGGTCGAGCGCGTCGAGGGCGTCCGCCTCGACATCGACGACCAGCAGCAGGTCCCGCTCGACGACCCCGCGACCTTCCGGCTGGTGCAGTCCTCACGGACGCTGGGCTGCTTCCAGATCGAGTCCCCGGGCCAGCGCGAGCTCGTCGGGAAGTTCGCGCCGGAGACGTTCGACGACCTCGTCATCGACATCTCGCTGTTCCGCCCGGGGCCGGTCAAGAGCGACATGGTCACGCCGTTCCTCCAGGCGCGGCAGGGCTGGCGGGAGGCGACCTACCTCCACGAGGACCTCCGCCCGGTGCTCGAGCCGACCCACGGCGTCGTGGTCTTCCACGAGCAGGTGCTCGAGATCGTCGCCACGATGACCGGCTGCACCCTGGCCGAGGCCGACGAGGTGCGCCGGGCCCTGGGCGACCCCGGGGGCAAGCAGCAGGTCGAGGGCTGGTTCGGACCGACCGCGCTCTCCCGCGGCTACGACCCGGCGACCGTGCGGCGGGTGTGGGACGTGCTCGTGGCCTTCGCCTCGTTCGGCTTCTGCAAGGCGCACGCCGCCGCCTTCGCGCTGCCGACCTACCAGTCCGCGTGGCTCAAGGCCCACCACCCGGCCGCGTTCCTCGCCGGCGTGCTGACGCACGACCCGGGGATGTACCCCAAGCGGCTCATCCTCGACGACGCCCGCCAGTTCGGCATCGCCGTGCTGCCCCTCGACGTCAACGCCTCCGACCCGGAGTACCGCGTCGAGCGGGTCGGCGTCCTCGACGAGCCGCCGCCGGGCATCCTCGGCGCTCCGCCCCGGCCCGCCCCGGAGGAGGGGCTGCCCGACGGGCGCGCCCACGGCATCCGGCTCGGGCTCGCCGACGTCAAGGGGATCTCCGACGCCGAGGTCGCGCGCATCGTCGCCGGCCGCCCGTACGCCACGCTGTCGGACTTCTGGCACCGCGCCCGCGTCTCGCGCCCGGTCGCCGAGAGGCTGGTGCTCGCCGGGGCCTTCGACTCGCTCTACGGCATCGGCGCGCCCGCCCCCGTGCGGCGCCGGGGGAGCGTCACGCGGCGCGACCTGCTGCTCCAGGTCGGCGACCTGGACCGGTGGTCGCGCGCCACCGCGCCGCCGGTGCGCCGGGGCCGCCGCTCCGCCGCCGGCGCACCGGCCGCCGACCCCGCACCGACCGGCACCGCACCGACCGGTACGGCACCGCCCGGTCCCGCGCCGACCGCTGCGGCGCCGGGGGTGCGCGAGCTGGCCGGGCGGCAGTCGCGGGCACCGCTGTCGCGCGGGTCCCGCGCGGCCGACCAGGACGTGCAGCTCGCGCTCGACCTCGGGGACGCCGCGGGGAGCGCCCCCGCGAGCGGGCTGCCCGAGATGACCGCGGCCGAGCGGGTGCGCGCCGAGCTCGAGGTGCTCGGCCTCGACGCCAGCCGGCACGTCGTCGACTTCTACACCCCGCTGCTCGACGCGCTCGGCGTCACCCGCTCCACGGGCCTGCTCGGCCTGCGGACGCGCTCCGACGTGCTGGTCGCGGGGGTCAAGGTCGCCACCCAGACCCCGCCCGTCCGCTCGGGGCGCCGCGTCGTCTTCGTGACCCTCGACGACGCGACCGGCCCGATCGACGCGACCTTCTTCGAGGACGCGCAGATCGGCTACGCCACCACGCTGTTCCACTCGTGGCTGCTCGTCGTCCGCGGCACCACCCGGCGCACCGGGCCGCGCGGGATCTCCCTGCAGGCCACCGGCTGCTGGGAGCTGCCCCGGCTGTTCGCCGCCTGGGAGCGGGGCGGCACGGCCGCGGTCGACGCGCTGCTGCGGGCGCCGGCCGTCGTGACGCCGCAGGCGGTGGAGGGGGCGGCGGCGAGCCGGTCGAGCCGTCCGGTGCTCGCCGCGCCCCCGGTCGGGTCGAGCGCGACCACCTACGAGCCGCGCGACGGGGACGCCGGGTCGGGCGCGGGCGGCATGCGCGGGCGCGAGGGCGCCCCCGCCACCCCCGCCGACCTGCACGAGGAGGGCCGGCTCACCGAGCGCGTCCTGGTCCACCCGAGCGGGTTCCGCCAGTCGCCGTACGCCGACATCGCCCCCGCCGGCGAGCCCGCCAAGGGCGCGCCGCGCAAGCTCTGGCACGCCAGCCAGGGGAGCTCGGGGTGGTGAGCCGCGGGCGCGCGGCGCAGCGCGGCACCGGTCCGCGGGCGACCGGCCCGACCCGGGGCCAGCGGCTAGGGTCGGAGCCGTGCCCGACAGCCCCCGCGCGCGTCCCGACCGCAGCCGCACCCGCTCCGCCGCGGTGTGGGGCGTGCTGCGCGGGGTCCTCGACGAGGCCGACGGGCGCGCGCTCGACGTCGTCGACGTGGGCGGCGGCACCGGCGGCTTCGCGGTCCCGCTCGCGACGCTCGGCCACACGGTCACCGTCGTCGACCCCAGCCCCGACGCCCTCGCCGCGCTCGAGCGGCGCGTCGCCGAGACCGCGGCGCTGGACGGGCTGGCCGGGCGGGTGCGCGCGCGCCAGGGCGACGTCGCCGGGCTGCTCGACGTCGTCGAGCCGGCCAGCGCCGACCTCGTGCTCTGCCACGGGGTCCTCGAGCACGTCGACGACCCCGTCGAGGCCCTGGCGGCCGTGGCGCGCTGCCTGCGGCCCGGGGGCAGGCTCAGCCTGCTCGCCGCCAACCGCTCGGCGGTCGTGCTCGCCCGCGCCGTCGCCGGGCGCTTCGCCGAGGCGCAGCAGGCCCTGCTCGACCCCGCGGGGCGCTGGGGCGACCGCGACCCGGTGCCGCGCCGCTTCTCCCCGCAGGAGCTCGAGGAGCTCGTCCGCTCCGCGGGCCTCGAGCCGGTGCACGTCGTGGGCGTCCGCGTGTTCGCCGACCTCGTGCCCGGCGCGCTGGTCGACGGCGAGCCGGGCGCGGTCGAGGCCCTCCTGCAGCTCGAGGCCGCCGCGGCCGAGCACCCCGCCTTCCTCGCCGTGGCGACCCAGATCCACCTGCTCGCCCGCGCCTGACGCCTGCGCGACCTCCCGCGGACGCCCGCGGTGAGCGCGCGCAGCGGGGCCCTCCCGCGCCCGAGCGGGCGGGACGGGCTCCCCGACGACACGGGCTGCTCGGTGCTCCACGTCGACATGGACGCCTTCTTCGCCTCGGTGACGCTGCTGCGCCACCCGGAGCTGCAGGGGACGCCCGTGGTCATCGGCGGCACGGGCACGCGGGGCGTCGTGCTCTCGGCGACCTACGAGGCGCGGGCCCACGGGGTGCGCTCGGCGATGCCGGTGTCGCGCGCCCGGCGGCTGTGCCCGGGGGCGACGTTCCTGCCGCCGGACCACGACGACTACGCCCGCGTCTCGGCGGGGGTGATGGAGCTCTTCCGCACGATCACCCCGATCGTCGAGCCGCTCTCGCTGGACGAGGCGTTCCTCGACGTGTCCGGCGCCCGGCGCCGGCTCGGCAGCCCGGTGCGGATCGCCCAGCTCCTCCGCGACCGGGTGGCCGACGAGCAGGGCGTGCCGTGCTCGGTGGGGGTGGCGCCGACGAAGATGGTGGCGAAGCTCGCCTCGACGGCGGCGAAGCCCGACGGCCTGCTCGTCGTGCCGCGCGACGGCGTCCTCGCGTTCCTGCACCCCCTCCCCGTCGGGGCGCTGTGGGGCGTGGGGGAGCGGACCGCGGAGGTGCTCCAGCGGCTGGGGCTGCAGACCGTCGGGGAGCTCGCCCACGTCCCGGTCGAGACGCTGCGCCGGGCGCTCGGCCCGACCGCCGGTCCGCACCTGCACGCGCTGGCGTGGGGCCGGGACCAGCGGCCGGTCGTCGCCAGCGAGCCCGAGCGCAGCACGGGGGCGGAGGAGACGTTCGGGCACGACGTCGACGACCCCGACGTCATCGTCCGCGAGCTGCTCCGGCTCTCCACCCGCACCGCGGAGCGCCTGCGGGCGACGGGGACCGCCGGGCGCACGGTCGTGCTCAAGGTGCGGTTCGCCGACTTCACCACCATCACCCGCTCCCGGACGCTGAAGGAGAGCACCGACGTCGCGCAGGAGGTCTACTCGACGGCCCGCGGGCTGTACGAGGCGCTCGGGCTCCAGCGCGCGCGGATCCGGCTCGTCGGGGTGCGCGTCGAGGGGCTGGTCGACGTCGCGGTCGCCCCGCGCCAGCTCGTGCTCGAGGTGAGGGGAGGCGGGCGCCCGACGAGCTGGCGGGACGCGGAGCGCGCGGCGGACCGGGCGGCGGCGCGGTTCGGGTCAGGGGCGGTGCGGCCCGCCGCGCTGGTGCGGCACGACCGGGGGCCCGGACGCGGGTGAGGGAGCGGGTGAGGGAGCTGGTGAGCAGGGTCCGCGGCACTGCGCCGGGCCTCCCGGAGGACCCCCGGCCCGACCCTCGGCAGACCGCGGGAGCATGCTGTCTCAAGCCCGCCGCGGTGTTCACCGATCACCGGGAGTGGGTAGCCGCACCGACAGCAGCACCTGCTTCCCCCGTCGGGTTTCCCGAGGCGGGAACCGCACATATCCTGGGGGCACCCGCGGTCGTCGCGGGTGGGCGTGGAGGAGGTCATCGTGCCGCTCTCTGACCACGAGCAACGGCTGCTCGAGCAGATGGAGCGGGCGCTGTATGCCGAGGATCCGAAGTTCGCATCGTCGCTGCGGGGCCACGACCTCCGGCGCATGCACCGGCGCCGCGCGATCCGCGCAGCCGCGGGAGTCCTCGTCGGTATCGCCCTGCTCCTGGTGGGCGTCATCGTCAAGATCATCGCCCTGGGCGTCCTCGGTGCCGTCGTCATGATCCTGTCGGCGCTCCTCGCCGTGCACAGCTGGCGCCAGCTCCCCGGCGCCGCCGCCCGGGCAGCCGGTCAGCCGGCGGGTCCTCGTCCCGCCCGCGCCCCGCGCCCGGTCATGCAGCGCTTCGAGGACCGCTGGAACCGCCGGCGCGAGGCGGACGGCCGCTAGCAGCAGCCGCTGCTCCACCGGCCCGCTGCTCCACCGGCCCGCCGACCAGCAGCGAGACCCTCCGGCCCCGACGACCACGCGTCGTCGGGGCCGCGCTGCGTCCAGGCGAGCGCCGCGCCGCGTCCGGGGACGGCTAGCGCCGCGCCGCGGCCACCCCCCGCTGGGAGCGCCCGGTGCCGCGCCCCGACCAGGGCCGCCACTCGGAGGCGCGGGCGGTCCTCGCCAGCAGGCCGCCCCAGGTGGACCGGGGCAGCAGCGCGGCGCGCCAGCGGTCGCGGCGGCCGACTGCCTCGCCGAGCGCCGTGCGCACCTCGGCCAGCTGCGCCCGCGCGCCGGGCAGGAGCGAGGCGGGGGCGTCGGGGGCGTACCTGCTCCGCTCGTACGCCGCGGCGAGCGCCTCGAGCGGGCTGCCGGTCCCCGGGCGCATCCCGATGTAGCGGCCGAGCAGGGCGGCGTACTGGCGCGGCGTGTGCGAGCGCGAGAAGCCCGGCAGGCCGAGGTCGGCGGCGGTGTCGCTGAGCTCGTCCCACAGCGCGGGCACACCGGCCGCACGCTGCCGGCGCCCGCGCAGCCGCCGCCGGGCGAGCGCCGGCAGCAGGGCGAGCAGGACGACGGCGAGCGCGCCGGCGAGCACGAGCAGCGGGGTGCGGCTGCCCCCGCTACCGCCGGACCCCCCGCCCGAGGTGGCGGAGATCGTGTCGTCTGGACGCGAGCCGCGCGACGCGCTCGCCGAGGACGAGGACGACGAGCTCGGAGCGCTGCTCGCGGAGGCCGAGGCGGTCGCGGTGAGCGCGGCGATCTGGTCCTCGGTGCCCGCCGTCGCGTACGCCGGGGACTGGGTCAGGCCGTCGCTGCGCGGGGTGGGCTCGAAGCGCAGCCAGCCGTAGTCCTTGAAGTAGAGCTCGGGCCAGGCGTGGGACTCGACGCTGGTGACGACGTAGCGGGACTGCCCGTCCCGGGTGCTCTGCTGCGCGCCCGGCAGGTAGCCGATCGCCAGCCGGGCGGGGATCCCCAGGCTGCGGGCCATGAGCACCATGGCGCTCGCGTAGTGCACGCAGAAGCCGCGCCGCTCGGTGAGGAACGTGTCGATCAACGTCCTCGTGCCTGACACGGGGACGGGCGCGGACTCGTCGTAGGCGAAGCCGCCGCGGTCGCGGAACCAGCTCTGCAGCAGCAGGGCCTGGGCATAGGGGCGGCTCTCCTCGCCCACCGCCTGCTCACGTGCGGTCAGGAACACGCTGGACGTGTCCAGGCCGCCGGTGTCGAGGTAGCGCGCCCCGAGCTTCGCGGGCGTCGTCTGCTTGAGCAGCGCGCTCGGCACGGGGGCCGGGTCGGCCTGGCGGACGGAGTAGTGCAGCCCCGAGACCTTCTTGCCGGTGCTGAACACCTCCTCGGAGCTGCTGTCGGCGCTCCAGCCGCCCTTCAGCCCGGTCACCTTCGTGCTGCCGTAGGGCAGCGGGAGGTAGTGCGTGGTCAGCCCGTCCTGCGTCGCCACCGTCACCGTGCGGGCCTCACCGGTCGTCGCCGGGAACCCGGTCGTCAGCGTGCCGCCGACCGCCGTGGTGCTGGCCGTGGGGGTGTCGTGCACCCACCGGTTGCCGTTGAAGCGGTCGAACACCGCTGTGCGGAGGTACGGCGCGGCCTGCCCGCCCGCGGTCGGCACCGAGAACGAGAGCACCGGTACGGGCGTGCGCTGGCCGAGGTCCCGGGAGAGGTTGACGAGCGGGTCCGTGCTGCCGATCTGGCCGGAGCTGAGCCCGTCGCCGGCGGTGGCGTCACCGAGGTGGAGCGGGTCGTCCCCGACCCCGGGCGCGACGGCGGGCACGACGACGGCCGCGGCGAGCGCGGTCCCGCCGACGCGGCGGCCGAGGGCGCCGAGCGCGGAGGTGCGCGGACCTCCGCCGCGCAGCCCGAGGACGCGGCCCCAGCGCGTCACCCGGTCGCGGGACTCGGTGTAGAGCAGGGCGAGGTAGCCCGTCGCCCCGAGCGCGAACCAGTACCACGGCACGCCGTGGGGCGCGATGGCGGCGGGGACGGCGTACAGCGCGAGCAGGGGGAGCCCGGCCACCGCCGGACGCCGGTACGTGACAGCGAGCGTGTCGACGGCGACCGCGACGAACCCGGTGCCGCCCGCGACGAGCAGCATCAGCCCGGGCGTCGGGGTGACCGGGGCGGTGTAGGCCGAGGAGTCGGAGAACCCGGTGCTGGTGAGGTGGCCGAGGGCGCGCAGCGCCGGCAGCGAGGGCACCATGCCGTACGGCGCGACGTCGTGCACCCGGGTGACGACGAGCTCGACGAGCAGCGCGGCGAGGGTGCCGACGGGGACGAGCGGGCGGGGCAGCCCGGCCCGGCGCAGCAGCTCGGCGACGAGCACGGCAGTGGCGGTCGACAGCGCGACGGTCCAGGCCCAGCCGGTGCCGTCGAGCAGCGGGTCGAGGGCCCCGGCCGTGAGCAGGACGGCGACGACCTCGACGACCAGGACGCGGATCCTGGCGCTGACTGCTGCGCTCACGCGGCACCTCCCTCTCGTGCGTACGTGCCGGCGGCGGCCGCTCCCGCGGCTGCGGCGCTGCCCACTCCGCCCACGAGCAGGGCCCACGCCTCGGGCAGCGGGGTCGTGGCGCCGAGGACGGCGGTGCGCCAGCCGGCGGCCCGCAGCAGCGCGGCGGTCGCGGCGGCGCCCGAGCCCGGAGCGCCGGGCTGGACGGTGGCGCCGGGGCGCCAGGTCGCGGTGTCGAGGACGAGCGCGAGGCAGCTGCGGCGGCGCCCGGACGTGCCGGTCGCCCGGGAGAGCTCGGCGGCCTCGGCGCTCGTGAGGTCCGCGACCACGGCGACGAGCAGGGCGTCGGCGGCGCCGCGCCCGTCGAGCGCGGAGAGCCGGAGCTCGGGCTGGGGGGCGGGGTCGAGGACGGCGAGCCGGTCGAGCAGGGCGGCGGCCGCCTCCTCGCCGCGCACGCCCGCGTGCGCGGCGACGGGGGAGACCGCAGCGGCGCCGTCGAGGTCGGGCAGCACGAGGGTGAGGGCGTAGCCGCGGGTGGCGAGGTGGACGCCGACGGAGGCGATGGCGCTCACCGCGCGCTCGTAGCTCGAGCTCGGGCCCTCGCCCGCGTGGCAGGCGGCGCGGCCGTCGAGCAGCAGCGTGGCCCGGCTCTGCCAGGGCTGCTCCTCGCGGCGCACCATGAGCTCGCCGCGCCGTGCGGTGCTGCGCCAGTGGACCCGGTGCAGGGCGTCGCCGTGGCGGTACTCCCGCGTCGACACGTCGTCCTCGCCCGCCGCGGCCACGCTGCGCGCGGAGCTGGTGCCCGACCCGGACAGCGAGCCCTCGAGCGGCAGGACCGGCAGCGGCACGACCACGGGCGTGACGACGAGGGTGTCGGTGGCGGCGAACGACCGGTGCAGCTCGCACATGCCGAACGGGTCGGAGAGGCGGACCCCGAGGGGCCCCAGGACGAAGCGCCCGCGCACCTCTGAGCGCACCTGGTAGCCGACGGCGCGCTGGCCCTGCGGCTCGACCCGGTCGAGGACGAAGCGCGGGCGGGAGCCGAGGACGTAGGGCACCCGGTCCTCGGCGAGCAGCACGCCGGTGTGGATGCGGGAGACGTTGTCCAGGCGCAGGGTCACGACGGCGGTCTCGCCCGCGGGCACCCGCGCGGGCTCGACGCGACGGGTGCAGGCGAGGCGGTACTGGCTGCGGGTGACGGCCGAGGCGCCGAGCAGGGGGACGACGGCGAGCAGGACGCCGACGCGCAGGATGCTCGACTGCCCGAGGACGACGGCGGTGAGCGCGGCGGCCACGCCGGCGGCGAGGAAGCTGCGTCCGCGCGTGGTCAGCCCCGAGAGGCTGCCGCGCACGATCCGGAGCAGGCGGCGCAGGCTCCCCACCAGCCGGCCCTAGCGCCGCGCGCCGGGGCTGACGGCCACGCGACCGACGAGGTCGGCGAGGATCCGGTCGGCGGTGCGGCGGGCCATCAGCGCCTCCGCGGTGGGGACGAGGCGGTGGGTGAGCACCGTGGCGGCCAGCGCCTGCACGTCGTCCGGGATGACGTAGTCGCGGTGGTCGAGCGCCGCCCAGGCGCGGGAGGCGCGCACGAGGTGCAGCGTCGCGCGCGGAGAGGCGCCGAGGCGCAGTTCGGGCGAGGTGCGGGTCGCGGTCACGAGGTCCACGACGTAGCGCTTGACCTCGGCCGAGACGTGGACCGTGCGGACGGCGGCGACCAGCGCGCGCACCTCGTCGACGGTCGCCACCGGGGTGAGGGCGTCGAGCGGCGAGGTCCGGCCGTGGACGTCCAGCATCTCGAGCTCGGCGTCCGCGGAGGGGTAGCCCATGGACACGCGCGCCATGAAGCGGTCCAGCTGCGCCTCGGGCAGCGCGTAGGTGCCGTCCATCTCGACGGGGTTCTGCGTCGCCACCACCATGAACGGCCGCTCCAGCATCCAGGTGCGGCCGTCGACCGTGACGTGCTGCTCCTCCATGCACTCCAGCAGCGCGGACTGCGTCTTGGGGGACGCGCGGTTGATCTCGTCGCCCACGACGATGTTGGCGAACACCGCGCCCGGCTTGAACTCGAACTCGCGCCGCTCCTGGTCGTAGACCGAGACGCCGGTGATGTCGCTCGGCAGCAGGTCGGGCGTGAACTGGATGCGGTTGACCGTGCAGTCCACGGCGCGCGCGAGGGCCTTGGCCAGCATCGTCTTGCCGACGCCGGGCACGTCCTCGATGAGCAGGTGCCCCTCCGCGAGGAGGACCGCGAGGGCGGTCTTCACCACGTCGGACTTGCCCTCGATGACGCCCTCGACGCAGGAGCGGATGCGCCCGACGACCTCGGCCACCTGCTCCGGCGTCACGAGCTCCTCGAGCTCGTCCCGGCCGGAGCCGAGCGGTGCCACTGCGGTCACGCCAAACCTCCTCGTCGAGTCCGCTGGCCAGGGTACGTCGGCGCCCCCCTGCCCGTCGCCCCCAGCGCCCGACGTCCCCCTTCCGCGCAGGCCAGGCCCCGCCCGGGCGGGCGGCGCCACGGACGGGTGTCGCGGGGAGCAGCTTCCGCAAGGATGGAGCGAGAGGGAGTACGGTGGGGCATCATGGAGCGCAGGGGAGCAGCAGTCGACCGCGGGGAGCGGTCGACCAGCGAGAGGGGGAGCGCATGGAGCCGCTCTTCCTCGGCACGCACACCCCGCGCCTCGACGAGAAGGGCCGGCTGTTCCTCCCGGCCAAGTTCCGCGACGGCTTCGCGGAGGGCCTCGTGATGACGACCGGGCAGGAGGGCTGCATCACCGTGTGGCCCGTCGCCCGCTTCGCCGAGGTCGCCGACGCGATGTCCCGCCAGGTGTTCACCGACCGCGACTCCCGCGTCGTCCAGCGCCTCTTCCTCGCCAACGCCAGCTCCGAGGTCCCGGACCGCCAGGGGCGCGTGACCGTCCCGCAGGCGCTGCGCGACTACGCCGGGCTCGACCGCGACGTCGTCGTCGTCGGCATGGCCAAGCGCGTGGAGATCTGGGACGCGGGCCGCTGGGCCGCGTACCAGACCTCCCAGGCGGAGGACTACGAGCGGCTGGCGGAGGAGGTGCTGCCCCGACTGCTGTGAGGGCCGTGCCGTGCGGTCTCCACCCGCCCGACGAGCCGACCCCCGTCCTGACGCCACTTCCCCGGCGCCAGGGAGGGGCTCGCCGCGCCGGACGGGCGGATGGGGACCGGACGGCACGGCGGCAGCAGGGGGTGGCACCAGCGGGGCGGGCGGGGTCGGCGGGCACGAGGGGGAGCGGCGTGGAGCAGCAGGGAGCGGAGGGCGCGGCGTACGCGCACGTCCCCGTGCTGCTCGAGCGCTGCCTCGACCTCCTGGCCCCCGCGGTGGAGGGCGTGGACGCCCCGGTCGTCGTCGACGCGACCCTCGGCCTGGGCGGCCACACCGAGGCGCTGCTCGACCGCTTCCCCGCCGTGCGCGTCGTCGGCCTCGACCGCGACCCCGAGGCGCTGGAGCGCTCCGGGGAGCGGCTCGCGGCGTACGGCGACCGGCTGACCGCGGTGCACGCGGTCTACGACGAGGTCGGGGAGGTGCTCGAGCGGCTGGGCGTCGAGCGCGTGGCCGGCGTGCTGTTCGACCTCGGGGTCAGCTCGCTGCAGCTCGACGCCGCCCGCCGCGGCTTCGCGTACGCGCAGGACGCCCCGCTCGACATGCGCATGGACCCGACCCGCGGCACCACGGCGGCCGAGGTCCTCAACACGTACTCGGCCGGCGAGCTCGCGCGCGTGCTGCGCGTCTACGGCGAGGAGCGCTTCGCCAAGCGGATCGCCGACGCGGTCGTCCGCGAGCGGGCGGTCGCTCCCCTCTCCTCCACCGCGCGGCTCGCCGAGCTCGTCCGCGACGCCGTCCCCGCGGCGACGCGGCGCACGGGCGGCCACCCCGCGAAGCGCACCTTCCAGGCGCTGCGCATCGAGGTCAACGCCGAGCTCGAGGTGCTCGAGCGCGCGCTGCCCGCCGCCGTCGACGCCCTGGCCCTCGGCGGCCGGGTCGTCGTCCTCGCGTACCAGTCCCTGGAGGACCGGATCGTCAAGCAGGCGCTCGTGCGCCGCGCGACGGTCGACCTCCCGCCCGGCCTGCCGGTGGTGCCGGCCGGGATGGAGCCGGAGCTGCGCCTGCTCACGCGCGGCGCCGAGCTCGCCACCGACGACGAGGTCGCCGCGAACCCGCGGGCGGCATCGGTGCGGCTGCGTGCCGCCGAGAGGATCCGGGAGACGCGATGAGCGCCACGAGCACGATGACGCCGACGGGCGCCGCGACGACGGCCGCGCCGTGCAGGGCGCCCGCGGTCCCCGCAGCGCGTACGCCGCGGCCGGCCCCCGCGGCCCGCCCCGCGCGCCGCCCCCGGCGCGCGCCGTTCGTGCTGCTCGTGCTCTCCCTGCTCGCCGGGGGGCTGGTGGCCATGCTGCTGCTCAACACCGCGCTGGCGCAGGGCGCCTTCACCCAGGCCTCGCTGGAGAAGGAGTCCGCCACCCTGCAGGACCAGCAGCAGCGCTACGCCGCGCTGCTGGCCCAGCAGGAGTCGAGCGTGCTGCTGGCGCAGAAGGCGCGCAAGCAGGGCATGACGCTGGCCTGCTCGCCGACCTTCCTCGACGAGCGCAACGGCACGGTCTACGGCAAGCCCTGCGACGCGCGCCGCGGCGCGCCTGCCGCGGCTGCCGCGACCCCTGCGGCATCGTCTCCGGCGGGGAGCAGCACGAAGGCCAGCACGACGAAGAGCAGCACGACGAAGGCCAGCACGACGAAGAGCAGCACGAGGGCCAGCACCGCCAAGGGCGGCGCGAAGACCAGCACGACGGGGGGCCGGTGAACCAGACGACCGCACCGCGGCGGCCCGCGGCGGCTGCGCCGCGGCGCCCTGCGCCCCCGCCCCGACGTCCCGCGCCGCCGCCGCGCCCGGCGCTCCGCCTCGGCGACTCCTCCCGGCGCACCCGCGCGGTGCTGCTCGCCTTCCTCTTCCTCGTCTCGCTCGTCGCGGGCCGGCTGTTCGAGGTGCAGGGGGTCGAGGGCCCGGCGTACGCGCAGGACGCGTTCCACGACCGGCTGGTGAAGCAGCCGCTGCCCGCGGTGCGGGGCGACATCACCGACCGCCACGGCGTCGCGCTCGCCACCAACGTGCTGGCCTACGACGTCATCGCCGACCCGACCATCGTCAAGGACCCCGCGCGGGTGGGGGCGGCGCTCGCGCCGATCCTCCACGAGCCCGCCGCCGACATCACCGGCCAGATCACCCGGGTCCAGCAGCGCAACGCCGGCAAGCCGCTCAAGGAGCAGTCGCGCTACGCGCCGCTCGCGCAGCGCCAGCCGCCGGCCGTGCGCGCGCAGATCGCGGCCCTGCCGGCGCAGGACCGCTCCGGCGTGCAGCTGCGCACGACCTCGAAGCGGACGTACCCCTCGGGCAGCATCGGCGCGAACGTCGTCGGCCACGTGCGCACCGACGGCACGGCCGCCGCGGGGCTCGAGTACATGCTCGACGGCGTGCTCAAGGGCGTCGACGGCACCGCTCGCTACGAGCGGGCCCCGCAGTCGACCGCGGTGATGCCGACCGGCACGGAGACGGTGAAGGAGCCCGTGGACGGCGCCGCGGTGAAGCTCACCCTGGACCGCGACATCCAGTGGCGCGCCCAGGAGGCCATCGCCGCGCAGGTCAAGGCGAGCGACGCGGACTGGGGCAGCGTCATCGCGCTGGACGTCAAGACGGGCCAGGTCTACGCCATGGCCAACTCGCCGACCTACGACCCCAACGACTACCGCCACGCCGCGAGCGCGGCCTTCACCGACCAGGCCGTGGCGAGCTCGTTCGAGCCCGGCTCGACGAGCAAGGTCATGACGGTCGCGTCCGCGCTCCAGGAGGGCGTGGTGACGCCGTCGAAGGTCTTCACGGTGCCCTACACGAAGAAGATGTCGGACAAGCTCTTCCACGACGACGAGCCCCACCGCGTCTGGCACCCGACCGTCACCGGCATCCTGGCCAAGTCGAGCAACGTCGGCACCATCCAGATCGCCAACCTGATGAGCCCGGCGACGCTCTACTCCTACCTGCAGAAGTTCGGCATCGGCACCAAGCCGCAGACCGGGCTGCAGGGCGAGGCGGCGGGCATCCTCGCGAAGTACACCGAGTGGAGCGGCTCGCAGCGCTACACCGTCGCCTTCGGCCAGGGCCTCGCCACCTCGCTGCTCCAGGTCGCGGACGTCTACCAGACGCTCGCCAACGGCGGGGTGCGGATCCCGCCGACCGTCGTGCAGAGCGTCACGAAGGCCGACGGCACGCCGGTGCCGCTGGCGCCCAGGACGCCGGTCCGCGTGGTCGACCCGCAGGTCGCCAAGCAGATGATGAGCATGATGGAGGCCGTCACCTACGAGGGCGGCACCGGCAAGTACGCGACGATCCCCGGCTACCGCGTCGCCGGCAAGACCGGCACCGCGCAGGTGCCCGGCTGCGGCGGCTACTGCCAGGGCAAGTACCAGTCGTCGTTCGTCGGCGTCGTCCCCGCGGACAACCCGCGCCTCGTCGTGGCCGTCACCATCTCGGTGCCCAAGAAGGGCAGCCACTTCGGCGGGACCATCGCCGCGCCGGTCTTCAACCAGGTCGCGTCGTTCGCGCTCCAGACGCTCGACATCCCGCCGAGCGGCACCACGTCCCCGAAGCCCGACTTCGGCGACGTCCGCGGATAGTCTGTCCAGCCGTGCCCGCCTCCCCGCCCGTCCCGCCCCGGCCGACGGGTCTCCCGCCCGTCGCCCTGGCGGAGCTGGCGGCGGGCGCCGGCGCTGCGGCTCCCGCGGACGGCGTGCTCGTCTCCGGGGTCACGCACGACTCGCGCGACGTCCGCCCCGGCGACCTGTACGCCGCGCTGCCCGGCGCGGTCCACCACGGCGCGGAGTTCGGCGAGCAGGCGCTGCGGGCCGGGGCGGTGGCGGCGCTCACCGACCCCGCCGGCGCCGCCCTGCTGCCTCCGGGCCTGCCCGCGCTGGTCGTCGACGCGCCGCGCACCGTGCTCGGGCCGCTCGCCGCGAGCGTCTACGGCCACCCCGCCGAGCGGCTGCTGGCGCTGGGCGTCACGGGGACGAGCGGGAAGACCACCACGACGTACCTGCTGGACGGCGCGCTCCGCGCGGCCGGAGCCACGACGGGGCTGGTCGGCACGGTCGAGACGCGCATCGCCGGGGAGGTCCTGCCGAGCTCGCTGACGACCCCCGAGGCGCCGCAGCTGCAGGCGCTGCTGGCCGTCATGGTGCAGCGGGGGTGCACGGCGCTGGCGATGGAGGTCTCGAGCCACGCGCTCGCGCTCGGCCGCGTCGACGGCACGGTCTACGACGTGGCCGGGTTCACCAACCTCGGGCGCGACCACCTCGACTTCCACCGCGACATGGCGGACTACCTGGCGGCGAAGGCGCGGCTGTTCACGCCGGCGCTGAGCGAGCGGGCCGTGGTCTGCACCGACACCGACGGTGGCCGGCAGGTCGCTGCGGGCGCGGGCGTCCCCGTGACCACCGTCGCCACGGCCGGGCCGGGGGACTGGACGCTGGAGGGGCTCGTCACCACCGCGACGGGCAGCACCTCGACGGTCGTCGCGCGCGACGGGCGGCGCGTGCCGCTCGCGCTGGGGCTGCCCGGCGCGTACAACGCCGCCAACGCGCTGGTCGCGCTGGCGGTCCTCGACGCCGCCGGGCTCGAGCTGGCCGCGGCGGCGCGCGCCCTCGCGGCGGTCCAGGTGCCGGGGCGCATGGAGCGGGTCGACGACGGGGGATCGGGCATCGTGGGGATCGTCGACTACGCGCACAAGCCCGAGGCGGTGGAGGCCGCCGTCCGCGCCGCGCGGGAGGGCAGCTCCGGCCGGGTGCTCGTCGTGCTCGGCGCCGGCGGTGACCGCGACCGCGCCAAGCGCCCGCTCATGGGCGGCGCCGCGGCGAGGCTGGCCGACGTGGTCGTCGTCACGGACGACAACCCCCGCTCCGAGGACCCGGCGGAGATCCGGGCCGCCGTGCTCGCCGGCACCGCGGACGGGCAGGCCGAGGTCCTCGAGGTCGGCGACCGGGCGGCCGCCATCGCCGAGGCCGTCTCCCGGGCGCGGCCCGGCGACGTCGTGGCCGTGCTGGGCAAGGGCCACGAGCGCGGCCAGCTGGCGGGCGGCGTGCTCACGCCGTTCGACGACCGCGAGGCGCTCCGCGGCGCGCTCGCCGCCGCGGGAGCACGCGCATGAGCATCGGCCGCGGCGACTGGTCCCTCGCCGACGTCGCCCTCGCCGTCGGCGGGGACGTGCGCGACGCTCCCGGTGACCCCGCCGCCGTCCCCGTGCCCGGGCCGGTCGTGCTGGACTCGCGGGCCGCGGAGCCCGGAGCGCTCTTCGTCGCCGTACGCGGTGAGCACGTCGACGGGCACGAGTTCGCGGCCGCCGCCGCAGCGGGCGGAGCGAGCGCCGTGCTGGCAGAGCGGCCCGTGGGCGTCCCCGCCGTCGTCGTCGACGACAGCGCCGCCGCCCTCGCGCGCCTGGCCAGCGCCTCCCTGCAGCGCCTGCCGGGCCTGCGGGTGGTGGGCGTCACCGGGTCGTCGGGCAAGACGTCGACCAAGGACCTGCTCGCCGCCGTGCTCGAGCGCGCGGGCGAGACCGTGGCCACGCAGGGGTCCTTCAACAACGAGCTCGGCCTGCCGCTCACCGTCCTGCGCGCGGACGCCTCGACCCGCTGGCTCGTCCTCGAGATGGGCGCGCGGGGGATCGGGCACATCGCCCACCTCTGCTCGGTCGCACCGCCCCAGGTCGGGGTCGTGCTCAACGTCGGCTCGGCGCACGTGGGGGAGTTCGGCGGGCCCGCGGCCATCGCCCAGGCCAAGGGCGAGCTGGTCGAGGCGCTCGCACCCGACGGGCTCGCGGTCCTCAACGCCGACGACCTCGCCGTGAGCGCGATGGCGGCGCGGACCTCCGCCCGCGTCGTGCGCTTCGGGCTCGGAGCGGGCGCCGACGTCAGCGCCGAGGACATCACCCTCGACGCCCTGGCGCGGCCCCGCTTCCGGCTGCGCACGCCCAGCGGCCCGGCCGAGGTGCTGCTCCGGGTGAGCGGCGAGCACCAGGTGCTCAACGCGCTCGCCGCCGCGGCCGTCGGCCTGGAGGCCGGGCTGTCCCCGGAGGACGTCGCCGAGGCGCTGTCCAGCGCCGACGCCCGCAGCCGCTGGCGGATGGAGGTCGTCGAGCGCGCCGACGGCGTGACGGTGGTCAACGACGCGTACAACGCCAACCCCGAGTCGGTCCGCGCCGCGCTCAAGGGCCTCGCCGCGATGGGCCGGGCCGAGCCCGCCCGGCCGCGCCGCACCTGGGCCGTGCTCGGCGAGATGCGCGAGCTGGGCGACACGACGCGCGAGGAGCACGACCGCGTCGGGCGGCTCGCGGTGCGCCTCGACATCAGCCGCCTCGTCGCCGTCGGCGCTCCCGCCCGGGCGATCGCGCTCGGGGCCGAGCTCGAGGGCTCGTGGAACGGCGAGTCCGCCTGGGTCCCCGACGTCGACACCGCCGTCGCCCTCCTCCACGACGAGGTGCGGCCCGGCGACGTCGTGCTCGTCAAGGCCTCCCGTGCCGCCGGCCTCGAGCGGGTCGCCGACGCCCTGCTCGCGGAGCCGCCGAGCGCAGACCCGTCCGCCGTCCCCTCCCCGGAAGCTCCCGCGTGATCTCCATCCTCGTCGCCGGCGCCGTCGCCCTGCTCGTCGGTCTGTTCGGGACGCCGGTCCTCATCGGCGTCCTGCGCCGGCACGGCTACGCCCAGGCCATCCGCGACGTGAACGAGGGCTACCCCGACCACGACTCCAAGCGCGGCACCCCCTCGATGGGCGGCGCCGTCATCATCTGCGCCGTGCTGCTCGGCTACGTCGTGGCGCACCTGGTCGCGGAGCTCGTGCTCCACTCGCACCGCTCGCACCCGACGCTGTCCGGCGCGCTGGTGCTCGGGCTCATGACGGGGCTCGGCTTCGTGGGGTTCCTCGACGACTACATCAAGATCTTCAAGCAGCGCAGCCTCGGGCTGCGGGCGCGGACGAAGTTCGCCGGCCAGAGCCTCACCGCGCTGGCCTTCGGGGTGCTGGCGCTGCACTTCGAGGACACGCACGGGCTCACCCCGGCCAGCGAGCACATCTCCTTCATCCGCGACACCGCGCTCGTGCTCGGCCCCGTCGTCACGGTCGTCTGGATCTACCTCATGGTCGCGGCCTCCTCGAACGGGGTGAACCTCACCGACGGCCTCGACGGCCTCGCCACCGGCGCGAGCGTCATGACCTTCGGGTCCTACGTGCTCATCGGGGTCTGGCAGTTCGGCAACCGGTGCACGGGGGGCCAGGTGGAGAAGTGCTACCTCGTCCGGGACCCGCTCGACCTCGCGATCATCGCCTCGGCGCTCGTCGGGGCCTGCTTCGGGTTCTTGTGGTGGAACGCCTCCCCGGCCAAGATCTTCATGGGCGACACCGGGTCGCTGGCCCTGGGCGGGGCGCTGGCCGGGCTGGCGGTGCTGACGCGGACGGAGCTCCTGCTCGTGCTGCTCGGCGGGCTGTTCGTCGTCATCACGCTCTCCGTGGTCATCCAGGTCGGCTGGTTCAAGCTCTCCGGCGGCAAGCGGGTCTTCCGCATGGCGCCGCTGCAGCACCACTTCGAGCTCGCAGGGTGGGGCGAGGTGACCATCGTCATCAGGTTCTGGATCATCGCCGGGTTGTTCGTGGCGATCGGGCTGGGCGTGTTCTACGCCGAGTGGGTGCGCTCCACGTGAGCGCCGGCCTGCCCGCCCGGGCCGTCGTCGCCGGGCTCGGCGTCTCCGGCCCCTCGGCCGTGCGCGCGCTGCTCGAGCGCGGCGTCGCGGTCACCGCGGTTGACGCGCGCGAGGACGCGGCGGCTGCCGCGGAGCTCGAGGCGCTCGGCGCCGAGGTGCGGCTGGGCCCGGCCGCGGTGGAGCAGCTCCCGCCGACCGACCTCGTCGTCACCTCCCCGGGATGGCGCCCCACCCAGCCCCTGCTCGCCGCCGCGGGCGCCGCGGGCGTACCGGTGTGGGGGGACGTGGAGCTCGCGTGGCGGCTGCGCGGCCCGCACGCCGCTCCCTGGCTGGCGGTGACCGGCACCAACGGCAAGACGACGACCGTGCGGATGCTCGCCTCGATCCTCGGCGCAGCAGGCCGGCGGGCGATCGCGGCCGGCAACGTCGGCGTCCCGGTGCTCGACGCGGTGCTCGCGGCCGAGCCGTACGACGTCATCGCCGTGGAGCTCTCGAGCTACCAGCTGCACTGGTCCTCGAGCGTGCGCCCCGTCGCCGGGGCCGTGCTCAACCTCGCGCCCGACCACCTCGACTGGCACGGGTCGATGGAGGCCTACGCCGCGGCGAAGGCGAAGGTCTGGCAGGGCGTCGAGGAGGCGGTCTACAACGCCGACGACCCGCTGGTCGCAGGGCTCGTCCGGACAGCCCACGCCCCGCGCGGCTTCACCCTCGGCGTGCCGGCACCCGGGCAGCTCGGCGTCGTCGACGGCGCGCTCGTCGACCGCACCGAGCACGGCGACGAGGAGCTCGCGTCCGTCGACGACGTCGCGCCGGCCGCACCGCACAACCTCGCCAACGCGCTCGCCGCTGCGGGCCTCGCGCTGGCCCTGCACCCGGCGTACCGCGTCGACGACGCGGCCGTCCGCGCCGGCCTGCGCGCCTGGCGGCCGGACGCGCACCGGATCGCCCTCGTCGCGACGCTGGACGGGGTCGACTGGGTCGACGACTCCAAGGCGACCAACCCGCACGCCGCCGCGGCCTCGCTCGCGGCGTACCCCTCGGTGGTGTGGGTCGCCGGCGGCCTCGCGAAGGGCGCGTCGTTCGACGAGCTCGTCGCGGGCGCGCGCGACCGGCTCCGCGGTGTGGTGCTCCTGGGCCGCGAGCGCGAGCTCGTCGCCGCCGCCCTGCAGCGGCACGCGCCGGACGTCCCGGTGGTGGAGGTCGCCGCAGGGGAGGGGGAGGGCGCACGCGCGATGGCCGAGGCGGTCGACGCCGCCGCGCGGCTCGCCCAGCCCGGCGACACCGTGCTGCTGGCGCCGGCCTGCGCCTCGATGGACCAGTTCCGCGACTACGGCGCCCGCGGCGACGCCTTCGCCGACGCCGTCCGCGCCCGCTCCTCCTCCGGCTGACGCCTCCCGCCTCCGGCGGGTGACCGCACCGGGCGCGAGGCAGACTGGACGGGTGGGAGCGAGCGGGAGGACCAGGCGGCTGCGGCCGCTGCTGCTCGCCCTCGTCGCGGTCCTCCTCCTCGTCGAGGCGCTGCTGTTCGCGCGCCAGGCGCGCTCGACCGCGGGCACGCTCGCCCGGCTGGACCCCGCCTGGCTCCTGCTCGCGGTCGTCGCCAACACCGGGTCGATGACCGCCTTCGCCGTCCTCCAGCGGGTCACGCTGCGGGCGGCCGGCGCGCGGCTCGGCCTGCGCCGCGCCGTGCTCATGGCGTACGCGTGCAACGCGGTCAACATCACGCTGCCCGGCGGCAGCCTCGCCGGCTCGGCCTACACCTACCGCCGGATGCGGCGCTGGGGCGCGGAGCCGCACGCGGTGGCGTGGGGGATGGTCGCGTCCGGCGCCGTCTCCAGCCTCGCGCTCACCCTCATCGCCGCGGTGGGGGCCACGCTGGCGGGCCAGCGGCACGGCGACGGGGTGGAGCAGGCCGCGGTCGAGCTGGTCGTCGCCGTCCTGCTCGTCCTCGCCGGGCGCGCTCTCGTGCGCCGCCCGCACCTGCTCGAGCGCGGCGCGGGCGCCGTCCTCCGCACGGCCGAGCGCCGGGTGCGGTGGGTCCGTGCCGGCACGTCCTTCCGCGTGCTCCGCGGGCTGGAGGACTTCCTCTCCGTCCGCCCGCCGGCGCGCATGTGGGCGGAGGCGTCGGGCGCCGCCGTCGCCAACTGGCTGCTCGACCTCGCCTCGCTGGTCTTCGCCTGCTCGGCCGTGGTGACCGGGCACCTCTCGCTCGCGACCGTGATGCTCGCGTACGCCGCGGGCATGGCCGCGTCCAGCATCCCCTTGCTCCCCGCCGGTATCGGCACCGTGGACGGCACGCTCGCCCTGGTGCTGACGAGCCGCGGCGTCCCGGCGGGGCAGGCGCTCGCGGCCGTGCTGCTCTTCCGCGGCGTCACCGTGGTGCTGCTCGCCGCCGTGGGTTGGGCCTGCTTCGGGCTGCTCGCGCTCGGGGACCGGCGCACCCCCTCAGCCGAGCAGCTCGGCCTCGAGCAGGAAGCCCGTGCCGCTGTTGGGAAGCACCCAGCGCTCGTCGCTCG
Organism: Motilibacter rhizosphaerae; assembly: GCF_004216915.1. Taxonomy (NCBI): domain Bacteria; kingdom Bacillati; phylum Actinomycetota; class Actinomycetes; order Motilibacterales; family Motilibacteraceae; genus Motilibacter; species Motilibacter rhizosphaerae. The sequence continues at coordinate 277,449 of NZ_SGXD01000004.1, read as the reverse complement.
GCTCGACCGCAGTGCCGTCGACCGCCACCCGCCCGGCGGCGGCGCCGTGGAGCACGACGTGCAGCTCCTCGCGCCGGTGCTCGGGGTAGCCCTCGCCGACGACGGTCGCCGCCAGCTCGACGCTCCGGCCGCTGCGGGTGAGCGTCAAGGTCGTCCGTAGCCGCGCGCCGTCCCGGGCGGCGAAGGTGACCCCGTCGTCCTCCTGGACGAAGGACGTCCAGCTGCCGTCCTCGAGCGGGACGAAGACGTGCAGCTCGAGCGCCCGGGGGAAGAAGCCGTCCGTCGACGCCGGGGCCTCGGTCCACATCGGCACGACGGCGCCACCGCGGACGTAGAGCGGGATCCGCTCCATCGGGGTCGCCGCGAGGACGAAGCGCCTGCCCTGCAGCACCTCTCCCGTGGCGAAGTCGTGCCAGCTGCCCTCCGGCAGGTAGACCTGCCGGGAGGTCTGCCCGGCCGCGAGCACCGGGGCCACGAGCAGGTCCGGGCCGAAGAGGTACGCGTCGTCGATCCCGCGCACGGTGTCGTCGTCCTGGAAGTCCAGCACCAGCGGGCGCTGCACCGGGAGCCCGGTCTCGGCGGCGGTGAGGAAGGCCGCGTAGATGTACGGCAGCAGCCGGTAGCGCAGCCGCACCGCCTCGGTCGCCAGCTCCTGGACGACGTCCCCGAACGCCCACACGTACTGGTCGACGTTGCCCGTCGCCGAGTGGTTGCGGAAGAACGGGGTCAGCGCGCCGTACTGCATCCAGCGCAGGAAGAGCTCGGCGTTGGAGCCGCCGGCGAAGCCCCCGACGTCGGCGCCGACGAAGGCCTGCCCGGAGATCCCGAAGCCCGCGGCCATCGGGATCGAGAGCCACAGGTGGTCCCAGCGCGACATGTTGTCGCCCATCCAGTTCGCGGCGTAGCGCTGGATGCCGGCGAAGCCGGCGCGGGACAGCACGAACGTCCGCCTGTCCGGCATCGCCTCGAGCAGCCCGGCCGTCGTGCCCATCGCCATCAGCAGGGCGTACTGGTTGTGGAAGCGCTCGTGCGACGAGCGCCCGCCCTCGAACCGCATGGGCAGGGGCGAGATGTCGCCCGTCGCCGGCTCGTTCATGTCGTTCCAGATGCCGGCGAGCCCGGACTGGACGTGGGCGGCGTTGAGCCGGCCCCACCAGGCGCGGGTCTCCTCCTGGGTGAAGTCGGGGAAGGCGGTGTTGCCCGGCCAGACCTGCCCGATGTAGACGTCACCGCCCTCGGTGCGGCAGAAGTGCCCCTCCCGCAGCCCTTCCTCGAACACCGGATAGCCCGGGTCGTGCTTCACGCCCGGGTCGATGATGGTGATGACGCGGAATCCCTTGCTGCGCAGACGCTGCAGCATGCCGGGCGCGTCGGGGAACTTCTGCCGGTCCCAGGTGAAGACCCGGTAGCCGTCCATGTAGTCGATGTCGAGCCAGAGCGCGTCGCAGGGGACGCCGTCGTGCCGGTGCCGCTCGGCGAGCGCCTCGACGGCGGCCTGGTCGTAGTCGTACCAGCGGCACTGGTGGTAGCCCAGCGACCACAGCGGCGGCGGCTGGGTGCGGCCGGTGAGCCCGGTGTAGGCCGAGAGGATCTCGCGCATCGAGGGGCCGGCGAAGACGTACTCGGTCCACTGGCCGCCGAGGAAGGTGAAGGAGTACGCCTCGGACGGGGTGAAGTCGTAGTGCGCGCGGTAGCCGTTGTCGACGAACGACCCGGCCATGAGCCGCGCGGGGTAGTGGTGGTGGTAGAAGAACGGGATCGAGACGTAGTACGGGTCGAACTCCGTGCTCGTCCGGTCGGCCCTCGGGTCCGCCGCGCCGCGCCCGGCGGTGAACTCGCCCGCCGCGGTGGGGTTGAGGACGTCGGTGTTCCACAGGGTGAAGTCCCGGCCCTTGCGGTCGAGCCCGCCGGACTTCTCGCCCAGCCCGTAGAACGCGTCCTCCTGGCGGCAGCGCCGGCGCACGGTGAACGCGTCGTTGAGCGTCGCGTAGGCGACGGGTCGGCCCGACTCGTCCTCCGCGGTCTCGATGACCGGCGAGCCGTCCGGGCGGTGGACGTCGACGCGGAAGGGCTCGAGCCCCAGGGTGAGCACGAGCCCGGACGTCCGCAGCCGCACGACGCCGGGCTCGCGCTCGACGGTGAAGTCCACCGGCGCCGACAGGGGGTCGGTGCAGACGGCGTACGTCGGGGACTCGTCGAAGCGCCCGGCCCGGCTCATCTTCAGCCGCACCACGTCGTCGCGGACGAGCTCGATGCGCAGCTGCTCGCCGTGCAGGTGCGCGAGCACCCCCCGCTCCGTCTCCTCGACCGCGTCGACCTTCGAGAAGACGAGGTACGCCGAGGTGTCCGGCAGCGTGGGGGAGGGCGTGCCCGCCGTCCCCGTCAGCGCGATCTCCACGAGTCCTCCAGTCGGGCCGCCAGCTGCTCCGGGGCGTCCTCGGCCATGTGGTGCCCGGAGTCGATGCGGCCCCACTCCAGCACAGTGGTCCACGGTCGCCAGATGGCGGGGATGTCCCCGTGCAGCTCCTCGAGGTCGTCGTGGACCGACCACAGCGCGAGCGTGGGGCAGGCGACCCGGCGGCCCGCGGCGCGGTCGGCCTCCTCGTCGGCGCGGTCCACCTCCAGGCCGGCGCGGTAGTCCTCGAGCATCGCGCGCACGACGGAGGGCCGCTGCACGGCTGCCGCGACCTCGGCGTGGTTCTCCGCGCCCAAGCGCGCGGGGTCGAGGCCGGAGTACCACGCCAGCGGGTCCGCGAGGATCGCCCGCTCGGGCCGGTCCGGCTGGGCGAAGAAGAACCAGTGCCAGTACGCCCGGGCGAAGCGCGCATCCGCCCGCGCCAGGTGCTCGCTGATGGGCACGGAGTCCAGGACGGCGAGCGCCCGCACCCGGTCCGGACGGTCCAGCGCCAGCCGGAGGGCGACGTAGCTGCCGCGGTCGTGGCCCGCCACGGCGTACGTGTCGTGGCCGAGGTGCTCCATGACGCGGGCGACGTCGCCGGCCATGGCCCGCTTGCTCGCCTGCCCGTGGTCCGGGCGGGGCGGCGGCGCGGTCGAGGCGCCGTACCCGCGCAGGTCGGGGCAGACCACGGTGAAGCCCGCGGCGACCAGCAGCGGGGCGACCCGGTGCCAGGTCGCGCCGGTGCGCGGGTGGCCGTGCAGCAGCACCACCGGCGGCCCGTCGCCGCCGTGCCGGACGCGCAGCACCGCCTCCCCGACGTCGACCCGCTCGTCCGTGAACCCGTCGAACACCGTGCGTCCTCCTCCGGTCACGCAATGCTCTCGTCCCGGCTCGGCGCGCCTGCCCGGAGCCGCCCGTCCCGCTCCGTACGATCGTCGCGCGCAGGGGGCACGAGCGAGCGGCAGGGGGCAGCGGATGAGCGGGACCGCGGCACGCGTCCGCACGCGGCGGCAGCTGCCCACGCCCGGCGCGGGCGCGGTCGCCAGCGTCAAGGGGCTGCTCGAGCGGCCGAACGCCGCGTTCGTCATCATCCTCGGCAGCGCGGGCCTGCTCGTCCTGCTCGGGCTCGTCATGGTGCTCTCCGCCTCGAGCGTCGAGTCCTACCGCGACCACGGCTCGTCGTTCTGGTTCTGGCGCAAGCAGGTGCGGTTCTTCGCGCTCGGCCTCCCCGTGCTCTTCGTCTGCGCCCGGCTGCCCGTGCGGGCGTGGCGCGCCCTCGCGTACCCCTCGCTGCTCGTCGCCGGCACCCTGCTGGCCCTCGTCCAGGTCGCGGGGTCGCACTCGGTCAACGGCAACACGAACTGGATCGTCGTCGGCGGCGTGCAGGTCCAGCCCAGCGAGGCGGCGAAGCTCGCGCTGATCCTGTGGGGCGCGGACCTGCTGACCCGCAAGCACAAGCTGCTCACCCAGTGGAAGCACCTGCTCGTGCCGCTGGTCCCGGTGACGGGCGTCGTCCTGCTGCTCGTCCTGTGGGGCAACGACCTCGGCACCGCGCTCGTCCTCATCGTCATCCTGCTCGCCCTGCTCTTCTTCGCGGGGGCGCCGTTCCGGCTGTTCGGGCTCGTCCTCGGCGTCGGCGGCGGCCTCGCCGGCCTGCTCGCCGCGACCAACGCCAACCGCGTCGGCCGCATCTCGGCCTGGCTGGACCCGAGCAGCGACGTCGCGCAGGTCAACTACCAGCCGCTGCACGGGCGGTACGCCCTCGGGACGGGCGGCTGGTTCGGCGTCGGGCTCGGGGCCTCGCGCGAGAAGTGGGGCAACCTGCCCGAGGCCCAGAACGACTTCATCTTCGCGATCATCGGCGAGGAGCTGGGACTGCTCGGCACCATCAGCGTGCTCCTGCTCTACACCGCCCTCTGCTACGGCGGCTACCGCGTGGCCCTGCGCTCCACCGGCCGGTTCGAGCAGCTCGCCGCCGCGGGCGTCACCACGTGGCTCGGCTTCCAGACCCTCGTCAACATCGGCGCCGTCGTCGGCCTCATGCCGGTCATCGGCATCCCCCTGCCGCTCGTCTCCGCGGGCGGGTCGGCGCTGCTGACGACGCTGGCGGCCATCGGCCTGCTGCTCAGCCTGGCGCGGGCCCAGGCCAAGGAGGAGCGCGCCGCCCGGGCGGTGCTCCCGCTGCCGGAGCCCGTGGCCGTCCGGGTGCCCGAGCAGGTCGGCCGCTGATGCACGTCGTGCTCGCCGGCGGCGGCACCGCGGGGCACGTCGAGCCCGCGCTCGCCCTCGCCGACGCCCTGCGCCGGCGCGACCCCTCGATCGGCATCACCGCGCTCGGCACCCCGCGCGGGCTGGAGGCGCGGCTCGTCCCCGACCGCGGCTACGAGCTGCGGATGATCCCGCCCGTGCCCGTCCCGCGCAGGCCCACGCCGCAGCTGCTCGCGCTCCCGCTGCGCGTCCGGTCCGCCGTCGCCGAGACCGCTGCGGTGCTGCGCGACGTGGACGCCGACGTCGTCGTCGGCTTCGGCGGCTACGTCGCGGCCCCCGCGTACCTCGCGGCGCGGCGGACCGGTGCGCGCGTCGTCGTCCACGAGGCCAACGTCCGTCCGGGCCTCGCCAACCGGCTCGGCGCACGGATGGCCGACGCCGTCGGGAGCGCCTGGCCGGACAGCACGCTGCCGCACGCGGAGTACGTCGGGATGCCGCTGCGCCGCTCGATCAGCACGCTCGACCGCGCCGCGGCCCGACAGCCGGCCCGCGCGGAGCTCGGGCTGGACCCGGACGCGCCGTGCCTGCTCGTCTTCGGCGGCTCGCAGGGCGCGCGCACGCTCAACCGGGCGGCCTCCGGAGCGGCGCGGGCCCTGCTCGACGCCGGCGTGCAGGTGCTGCACGCGGTCGGGCGCGGGGGAGCGGTCGACGTGCCCGACGACCCGCGCTACGCGGTGCGCGAGTACCTCGACCGGATGGACCTCGCGTATGCCGCGGCCGACCTCGTGCTGTGCCGGTCCGGGGCGATGACGTGCAGCGAGCTGGCGGCGGTCGGCCTGCCCGCGGCGTACGTGCCGTTCCCGCACGGCAACGGCGAGCAGCGGCTCAACGCCGCACCGGTGGTCGCGGCCGGCGGGGGGCTGCTCGTCGAGGACGCGGCCTGCACGCCGGAGGAGGTCGAGCGGACCCTGCTCCCGCTGCTCCGCGACCCCGAGCGGCTTGGGAGGATGTCGGCCGCGGCCGCCGCGTTCGGCCGCCGGGACGGCGACGACCGTCTCGCCGACCTCGTGCTCGCCGCCGGCGCCGGGCGCTCGTCCCGGGAGGACCCCTCGTGAGCGCCGTGCCCGCCCCCGACCCCGTGCCGCCGGCCGACCAGCTGGGCCGCGTCCACTTCGTCGGCATCGGGGGTGCCGGGATGTCCGGCATCGCGCGGATCCTGCTCGCCCGCGGGGCGTCGGTCTCCGGCAGCGACGCACGCGACTCCCGCGCCCTGACCGCGCTGCGCGCGCTCGGCGCGACCGTGCACGTCGGGCACGCGGCGGACAACGTCAGCGGCGCCGACACCGTCGTCGTGTCGAGCGCGATCCGCCCGGACAACCCCGAGCTCGTCGAGGCCCGCGCCCGGGGCCTGCTCGTGCTCCCGCGCGCGGCCGCGCTCGCCGCCGTCATGGCCGGGCGCCGCGCCCTCGCCGTGGCCGGGACCCACGGCAAGACGACGACGACGTCGATGCTCACCGTCGCGCTGCAGCACTGCGGGGCCGACCCGTCGTTCGCGATCGGCGGCAGCCTCAACGAGTCCGGGGCCAACGCCCACAACGGCTCGGGCGACCTGTTCGTCGCGGAGGCCGACGAGAGCGACGGCTCGTTCCTGCTCTACTCGCCCTCCGCCGCGATCGTCACCAACGTCGAGGCCGACCACCTCGACCACTACGGCACGGGGGAGGCCGTCGCAGCGGCCTTCGAGGCCTTCGCGCGCCGCATCCAGCCGGGCGGCTTCCTCGTGACGTGCGCCGACGACCCGGGCGCGGTGGCCCTGGCGCGTACCGCATCCGCGGAGGGCATCGACGTGCGCAGCTACGGCGAGAGCGCCGCGGCGGGCGTGCGCATCGAGGACCTCTACGTCGCGGGGTCGGGCTCCCGCTTCACCGCGGTCGTGCAGGGCCGGCGCGTGGGCGAGGTGGCGCTGCAGGTGCCCGGGCGGCACAACGCGCTCAACGCCGCGGCCGCGCTGACGACCGCGCTCGGCCTGGGCTTCTCCGCCGCGGAGGTGCGTGAGGGGCTCGAGCGCTTCAGCGGCACCCGGCGCCGCTTCGAGGCGAAGGGCACCGCCGGCGGCGTCCGCGTCTTCGACGACTACGCCCACCACCCGACCGAGATCCGCGCGACGCTGTCCGCCGCGCGCTCGGTCGCGCACGGCGGCCGGCTCGTCGTCGCCTTCCAGCCGCACCGCTACAGCCGCACCGCCGCCTTCCGCGACGAGTTCGGCGCCGCCCTCGGCCTGGCCGACGCCGTCGTCGTCATGGACGTGTACGCCGCGGGCGAGGACCCGGTGCCGGGAGCGACCGGCGAGGCCGTGGCCGCCGCCGTGCCGCTGCCGGCCGGCGAGGTCGTCTACGAGCCCTCCTGGTCGGCCGTTGCCGGGCGCCTCGCGGAGCTCGCCCGCCCCGGCGACCTCGTCCTCACCCTCGGGGCCGGCGACGTCACGATGATCGGCCCCGAGGCGCTCGAGCTGCTCGGGGCGCGGGGATGACGGCCCGCCGGACCGCGGTGCGCCCCGGCCGCGCTGGGCGCCGGCCCGGCGGGGCGACCGTCCGCGTGGCGCGCGAGTCGTCGCGGCCGGCTCCTCAGCCCGTACGCCGTCCCTGGCTCTCGCGCCGCGCGCTGGTCGCGCTGCTCGGCGTCGTGACCGTGCTCGTGCTGGCCGGCTGGGTGGCGCTCGGCACCAGCGCGCTCGGCGTGCACACGGTCGAGGTGCGCGGCACCGACCGGGTGCCCGCCGCGGCGGTGCGCGCCGCCGTGGGCGTCCGCGCCGGGTTCCCGCTCCCGCGCGTCGACCCGGCCGCGGCCGCCCGCCGCGTCCGGGCCCTGCCGGCGGTGGCCTCGGCGACCGTGACGCGCGTCTGGCCGCACACCCTGCGCGTGCAGGTGGTCGAGCGGCAGCCCGTCGCCGTCGTCCAGAAGGGCTCGGGCTGGTCCTACGTCGACGCCGCCGGCACCGCCTTCGCTGCCGCCCCGGCCACAGCCGGCCGCTCCGCGGACGTCCCCGTGATCCGTACGCGGCGGGGCGACACCGGCGCCCTGCGCTCGGCCGCCGCGGTCGTGGCCGTGCTCCCGGGAGCCGTGCTCGCACAGCTCACCAGCGTCGACGCCGACAGCGTGGACAGCGTCACGCTGCGCCTGCACGGCGGGTCGTCGGTCGTGTGGGGGAGCCCCGAGGGCTCGGCCCGCAAGGCCCAGGTGCTGGCCGTGCTCATGCGCTCGGTCTCCGGCGGGACGGTCTACGACGTCAGCGCACCCGAGGCGCCGACCGTCCGCGGCGCCCCGGCGCCGACGCCCACGGGCTGAGCCCGGCGTACCCTGGAGGGGCATGAGCGCCCCCTCCACGACCACGCCGCGGACCACCAGCGCGCCCAGCTCCGCCCGGGCGTACCTCGTGTGGGGCGTGGCGGTCGTCGGCTACTGCGCGGCGGTCTTCCACCGCTCGTCGCTCGGCGTCGCCGGGCTCCTCGCGACCGACCGGCTCGGCATCAGCGCCGGCCTGCTCGGCGTGCTCTCGCTCGTGCAGCTCAGCGTCTACGCCGCGATGCAGATCCCCGTCGGGGCGCTGCTCGACCGCCTCGGCCCGCGCCGCCTGCTCGTCACGGGCGCGCTGCTCATGGCGCTCGGCCAGGAGCTGCTCGCCCAGGCGCACGGCGTCCCGCTCGCAGCCCTCGCCCGCGGGGTGCTCGGATGCGGCGACGCGCTCACCTTCATCAGCGTGCTGCGGCTGGTCGGCGCGTGGTTCCCGGCCCGGCGCAACCCGCTGTTCGTGCAGCTCACCGGCCAGATCGGTGCGCTGGGCGCGATCGTGTCGTCGTACCCGCTGACCGCGGCGCTCCACGGCCCGGGTTGGAGCGCGACGTTCACCGCGGCCGCGGCCGTCTCCCTCGTCCTCGCGGTCGTGCTCGGGCTCGTCGTGCGCGACACCCCGCTGCCCGGCGGTACGCCGCCCGCCGCGACGACCGGCGAGCTGCGCCAGCACGTGGCCGACGCGTGGCGCGAGCCCGGCACCCGGCTGGGGTTCTGGACGCACCTGTCCACGCAGTTCAGCGGCAACGTCTTCACCCTGCTCTGGGGCTTCCCCTTCCTCGTCGTGGCCGAGGGGCGCAGCTCGGGGCAGGCCGCCGCCCTGCTCACGCTGCTCACGCTGACGGGCATGGCCGCCGGGCCGGTCGTCGGCGGGCTCGTCGGGCGCTACCCCTTCCACCGGTCGTGGCTCGTGCTCACCATCGTGGCGATCAGCGCCGCGGCCTGGGCGCTCGTGCTGCTCTGGCCCGGGCACGCGCCGACGCCGCTGCTGGTCGGGCTCGTCGTCGTCCTCGGCTGCAACGGCGTGGGCTCGATGATCGGCTTCGACTACGCGCGGACCTTCAACCCCGCCCGGCGGGCCGGCAGCGCCAGCGGCATCGTCAACGTCGGCGGCTTCGCCGCCTCGCTCACCACCGTCCTGCTCGTGGGGCTGGTCGTGCAGGAGCTCTCCCCGCCGGGCCACTACGCCGCGCACGCGCTGCGCTGGGCGATGGCGCTGCAGTACCCCGTCTGGGCGCTCGGCGCCTGGCAGGTGCTGCGGCTGCGCCGGACCTCGCGCCGCGAGCTGGCGGAGCGGGACCCGGACGCGTACGCCGCCCTGCGCCGCGGCGAGGTCGTCCTGCCCTCCTGACCGCGTCGTCCGCGGAGCCCGTCCGGCGGCGCAGGTCGGGCTCCGCCCTGCCGATGAGCAGGGCAGGAGGACGAGATGCAGGACTCCGCAGACGCGGTCGTGGCGGTGGTGGTCGACGAGATGACCGACTACCAGCGCCGGGTCGTGCGCGGCATGCAGGACGAGCTGGCCGGGACGGGCGTCCCGCTCCTCGTCGTCGTCAGCCACCCCCGCGACGTCCAGGACGGGCAGCTGCTCGTCCGGCTCCTGCAGACCCGGCGGGTGCGCGGCCTCGTCGTCACGGCCCTGCGCGTCCCTGCCACCGAGGGGGTGCTCGCCGCGGCCGCCCGCGAGGCGGGCGTCCCCGTCGTCGGCATCGCCCGCCGGCTGCCCGGGGTGCCGACGGTGGAGTGCGACAACCGGCCGGGCATGCGCGCGCTGATGGCGCACCTGCTCGACGAGCAGGGCGTGCGCCGTCCGGCCTTCCTGCGCGGGGACCCGGGCAACCCGGACTCCGAGCAGCGGGAGGCGGTCTTCCGCGCCGAGCTCGCGGCCCGCGGCATCCCGGTCGACGAGGCGCTGCTCGTCGAGGGGCGCTTCCACCACGAGCCGGCGTTCCGCGCCGTCAGCGCCCTGCTCGCGAGCGGCACGCAGCCGGACGCCGTCGTGGCCGCCAACGACGTCATGGCCCTCGCCGCGGTCGACGCCCTCGCCGCCGCGGGCCGGCGGGTCCCGCGCGACGTCCGCGTGACGGGCTTCGACGACGGCTGGGAGGCGGACGTCGTCGGCATCACGAGCGTGGCGCAGGAGCTGGAGGCCCAGGGGCGCGCCGCCGCCCGCCTCGTGCTCGACCTCGCGGCCGGCCGGGCTGCCGCGGCGCACGCCCGGGTGGGAGTGCGGCTGCCGAGCCGGCTGGTGCGCCGCGCCTCCTCCGGCGCTGCGGTGGTCGAGCGCCGCCGCGAGCTGGAGGACGGGCGCGGCGCGCTGCTCGACCGGTCCTCGCTCGACTCGGCGCTGGAGCTGAGCCGGGCGGTCAGCGCGTGCACGACCGTGGAGGAGGTGGTCGAGGAGCTGGCGCTGCGGCTGACGCGGCTCGGCCTGCGCCAGTGCTTCCTCGTGCTCGACGAGGCGGGGGAGCGACGGCTCGCCCTGGCGTACGTCGACGGCGCGACGTCCGTGCCCGCGCCCGCGTCGCGGCCAGTGGTCCCTGCCGAGCGGCTGCTGCCGGCCGGTCTGGAGGAGCGGCTGCTGCCGGCGCGGGTGGTCCAGGTGCTCTTCGGCCACCGCGGGCGGCACGGCTACCTCGTCTACGACTTCGACGGGGAGAGCGCCCGCGCCCGCCTGTCCGACGTGCTCCAGGTGGACCTCTCCCGCGCCCTCGACGCGCTCGCGCGCGAGCGCGAGCTGCAGGGGTACGCCCACGGGCTCGAGCGGCTCGTGTCGCTGCGCACCCGCCAGCTCGAGGCGGAGGTCGCGACCCGACGCGCTGCCGAGGCCGAGCTGCTGCGCGCCAACGCCGAGCTCGAGCGGCTCAGCCTCGTCGACGAGCTGACCGGCGTCGCCAACCGGCGTGCCTTCAACGCCGCGCTGCAGCGCGCCTGGGACCGCTGCGCCCGGCACGCCGCCCCGCTCGCGCTCGTGCTGTGCGACGTCGACCGGTTCAAGCAGTTCAACGACCGCTACGGCCACCCCGCCGGCGACGCCTCCCTGCGCGCGGTCGCCGGCGTGCTGCGCGCCGTCGCCGTGCGCGGCGAGGACCTGCCCGCGCGGTACGGCGGGGAGGAGTTCGCGCTCGTGCTCCCCGCGACCGGCGACGACGGGGCTGCCACCGTCGCGGCGCGGCTGCTCGACGGGGTGCGCCGGCTGGGGATCGAGCACGCGGACGGCGTCGACGCGGGGCTGCTCAGCATCAGCGCGGGGTGGGCGGTCGTGCACCCGGTGCCGCGCGGCGAGGTGGGCGAGCTCGTCCGTGCCGCTGATGACGCGCTGTACGCCGCGAAGCTCGCCGGCCGCGCGACGGTCGTCGGCGCGCCGCTGGGCGCTGGTCGGGCGTAGGGCTCGGGGCTTAGGGCGGGCTCAGGGCGGGCGGCTCCGCGTCGCGGCCTACCGCCCGCCGCACTGCATGCCGCTGGCCCCGTCCGGCTGGTGCCGGCGGGGCTGGGCGGTCGTGCTGGTACTGCTGCTGCTCGGGGTTCTCTCCACTGCCGACGGCTGAGTCAGGCGGCGCAGGGTTGGGGTTCTGGTCGTGCTTCGTAGATGCGGCCGAGTGGGGTGCGGTGGGCGATGGTGCCGTCGGGGAGTGGTGTGGTGGTCCAGCCCCACCAGGTCTTGAGGTTGTGGTGGAGCCTGCATCTGGGGCAGAGGTTGCGGCAGGTGGTGTGCCCGCCGCCGGGGTCGTCGGGCTCGTCGTGGTTGTACGGCACCGTGTGGTCGACGTCGCAGCGGGCCGCGGGTACGGAGCAGGTGGGGTGTCCGCAGTGCAGCCACAGCGCGGTCACCCGTGCGCGTTGGGCGGCGGTGGGCTGGTAGCGGAGGCGGTGGAGGTCGAGGAGCCGGCCGTCGGGGTCGGTGATGGCGAGCTGCCAGGTCCCGTCGCTGGCGAGGAGGCGGCCGAGGTCGGCGGGGATCGGCCCGTGGCCCACGAGGTGCGCGGGGTCCTCGGCGAGGCCGAGGAGGGTGGCGGCGGAGATCTGCACCTGCACTGCGACCGGCGCGGCCGTCCTGGTCAAGGCGGGGAGGAAGTCGCCGTCTGCAGTCGGGTCGAGCAGGACCGAGCAGACCGCGACGAGCGCGTCCGCGCGTGAGCCAGGGCGGTGCGCGAACCCGCCTCTGCCGCTCGCCCTGGACGCAGCGCCAGCTCCGCCCTCCTCGCTCGGTGCAGGACGCAGGTCTCGGGCGATGCGGTCGAGCGCCCCGCAGACGACCTGTGCCTCGTCGGCGGTGAGCAGCGCGCGGATCTCCGCCATCCCGTCCGGGAGCGGGGTGACCCGCACACTGCGCTGCTGGACGGCGTCGGCGTGCCGCTCCGCCGCCCCGCGGGGGTCGAGCTTGGCGACCGCGCGGCGCACGTCTCGGCGCAGCTCGCTGACCGTCCGCTCCGGGGCGCGGCGCAGCACCGCCGCCTCGAGTGCGGGGATGTCCTCGTCGGCGAGGACGGACGCCTCGTCGACCACGACCCGGGCGTGTGCGGGTGAGAGGTGGCCCTCGGTGAGCAGCCACCGCGTACCGGGGTGGCGCGACGTGAGCAGCACCGCGCCGTCGACCATCGCGGCGGTCCCGCGCTCGGTCATCCGCAGCGCCAGCGCCATCTCCGCCTGCGCGGAGGCCTCTGCGCCACCACCCCGAGCCGCGCCCGGCACCGTCTCCGCGGTCGCCGTCGTGATCTGCCCGTAAGCCGAGGCGACGAGCTCGGCCTTCACCGCGGCTGCCACAGCCTCCACCCGCGCGCAGGCCTGCACCAGCGCCAGCCGCGCGTCGGCGAGGACCACGGACTCCGGCCGGAACGAGGCAGCACCCTCACCCGCGAGCGCCCAGGACCGCAGCAGGCCCTCGTCGCGACTCAGCTGCTGCACCAATGTCAGCAGCATCGGGCCAGCAGCCACCTGCTCCACGGCCCTTGCGAACGGCAACCCCGGTCCGGGCAGCGCGACGACCCCGGGCACGGGGCGGACGGGCAACCCGTCACCCCGCTCGGGGCCCTTATTCGAACGCATGTTCGAATAGTACGCGATCGGCGAGAGTCGAGCAAGGGCTGGACCCGACCTCGCCGCGCAGTTCTGCTGGTGCCGACCGCCCATGCGGAGCGAGTGCGCTCCGTCGATCTCGCGGGGCTGGCTCCTCCTTCGCCGCGTCCGTAGCCCGTCACCGCTGTGAGACTCACCCGGCAGCAGCGGAGGCAACACGTGCCACTGACAGCTTCGCCGCTCCCCACGATGTGCATGATCACGGCCTGGTCGGCGGACAACCCCCCAGTGCCCAGGACGTGCATGATCACGGGGGTGGAGGGGGCGGCCGCTTCGGGCGGCGGCTGCCGCCGCTGCCTCTGCCGCTGCCGCTGCCCAGGACGTGCATGATCACGGGGGTGGAGGGGGCGGCCGCTCTGTGCCGCGGCTGCCGCCGCTGCCCCTGCCGCTGCCACTCCCAAGACGTGCATGATCACGGGCGTTGCAGGAAGGACCCTCCCGGCGAGCCTCCCCACCGGCGGGGCCCGGGACCAAGGCCTCAACCCGCCCGGCGCTGCGCACCCGCCGCCGCGGGGGCCGATCCCTCCTGCAGATCAGCGACGGAGCAGGAGGTACCTCGATGGTGCGCGTACCAGTGACGGGCATGCCGAAGCGGGCGACCGCGACGGCCCTGGCGGCGGTCCTCGTCGCCGGCGGCGGCAGCGGAGCGGTCTGGGCGGGGTCGCGCGGCCCGCACCTGCACAGCGTGCAGGCGTGGAAGACCAGCAGCGCCCCCGACGCCTTCCAGCAGTACGTCGTCACCCTGGCGCCGACGAAGGCGGGCAAGGCCCGCACCGGCGGTCGCACGGCGCCCGCCACTCGCACCGCGCCGGCCACGCGCGGCCAGGCCGTCAGCGTCACGCGCGGCCGCACGGTCGCCGCGGCGCTCGAGGCCGCGGCGAAGCCGGTGCTCGACGGGGTGGACCTCCCGGCGTACCAGGCGGCGGTGAAGCGGCTCGGCGAGGGCGGCACGCTGTCGCGCAACGCCAAGGGCCAGCTCGTCTACACCAACCACGGCCAGTCGGTCGTCGTCGGCGGCGGCAACCGCGTGGCGGACCCCGCTCCCGCCGACAGCACCCCGGCCGCCAACGCCCCCGCCGCCAGCACCCCGGCCGCGAGCGCCAAGCCGGCCCCGGCCGTCGCAGCCCCTCAGCCCAGCACCGCCGCGCCCGTCGCGAGCGCCCCGGCCGCCAGCACGCCGACCGCGCCGGCGGCCGACCCGGCCGTCGACGCCATCAAGGAGGCCCCCGGGGTCATCACGGCCTCGCGCGTCGACGAGAGCCGCATCTACGTCGCCACGACGCTGCCGAAGGACGAGGTCGCGAAGCTCCCCGGCGTCGCCGCCGTGCAGGAGGCGGCGCGGATGATGCCGCACATGGCGGCGCCCAGCGACGCGCTCTTCGGCTACGCCTGGAACCTCCACAACACCGGCCGCGCCGCGAGCGGCACCGCCACCGCGGGTGCCGACATCGGCGCGCTGAAGGCGTGGGACGCGACGCTCGGCCAGGGCCAGGTCATCGCGGTGGTGGACACCGGCTTCGACACCTCGCACGAGGACCTGCAGGGCGCCCTCTGGTCGAACCCGAACGAGGCCTGCGGCACGCAGGACACCGACGGCGACGGGCTCGCCGGCGACTGCCACGGCTGGAACTTCCTCCAGGGCAACGCCGACGTCACCAACGCCGGCACCGGCGCGGACGTCCGGCACGGCACCTGGGTCGCGGGCACCGCGGCCGCCCGCATGGGCAACGGCGTCGGCGCGGCCGGCGTCGCGCCCGGCGCGCAGATCATGCCGCTCGTGGTCGGCACGGCGAACGGCCTCGACGTGGTCCTCGCCGCCAAGGCCGTCCGGTACGCCGTGGACCACGGCGCGACCGTGGTCAACTGCTCCTTCGGCGGCCCGAGCAACGACTGGGCGGCGCAGCAGCTCCGCGACGCCATCGCGTACGCCGGCCAGCACGGCGTCATGGTCATCGCCTCCGCCGGCAACGACTCGGGCAACCGCGACAGCTCGCCGATGTACCCCGCGAGCTACCACGACAGCGCCCAGCTGCCGAACCTCATCACCGTCGGGGCGAGCGACGCCAACGACGCGGTGACGGGCTTCTCGGCGTACGGCGCGGGCTCCGTCGACCTGTTCGCGCCCGGCCAGGCCATCGTCGGGACGCTGTACGGCGGCGGCTACTCCGCCTGGGACGGCACCTCCGCCTCGGCCCCCAACGTGGCCGGCGCGGTCGCGCTCTACCGCTCGCTGCACCCGACCGCCACGGTCGCCGACGTGCGCGCCGCGATCCTCGGCGGGGTCAAGACCCTGCCGCAGTTCCAGGGCCGGTCCGTGACCGGTGGCCGCCTCGACGTCGGCTTCCTCGGCGCCGGTGTGGGCGGTCCCGTGACGTACGCCTTCTCCGGCATGGGCGGCCAGCCCAGCGGCACCGCGCACCCGACGGTCGCCGTCCACGGCGCCGCCGACGGCGCCGACGGTCTGCGCATCACCCTCGCGGTGCACCAGTCGCCGGACGTCCTCGCGCTGGCCGACACCGACATCACCGTGCAGGGCAAGCAGTACACGACGGGGGAGGACGGCAGCGTCACGATCCCGCTGGCGTACACCGGGTCCAACGCGGTGCCGATGTCGCTCGACCTGCCGGACGGGGACTACGCGGTCCTCGCGCAGCTGACCAAGGGCGGCCAGCCCGTGACCCGGCCGCAGGTGGCGCCGCTCGTCATCGGTGCGCCGGTCTCGGCGCCGAACCCGTCGAGCTCCACGGGCACCGGTGCGCCGCAGCCCAGCTCGAGCGCGGGGGCACCGGCACCGTCCGGCTCCGCGAGCGCCGAGCCGACCGCTGCCCCGACGGGTACGCAGTCCGCCGACCCGCAGCCGTCCTCCTCGGCCTCGCAGCCGGGCGCCCCGGCGCCGTCGTCGTCCTCGGAGCCCTCGCACCCGGCCGCGCCCGCCCCGTCCAGCGACCCGTCGCAGCCGGCGGACCCGTCGCAGCCCGCGCAGCCGGAGCCGTCCTCGCCGGCCTCGGAGCCTGGCGCCCCGGCGCCGTCGTCCTCCTCGGAGCCCTCGCACTCGGCCGCGCCCGCCCCGTCCAGCGACCCGTCGCAGCCGGCGGACCCGTCGCAGCCCGCGCAGCCGGAGCCGTCCTCGCCGGCGGGGCAGCCGCAGCCCACGCGCTCGGCGGACCCGCAGCCCTCGCAGCCCTCGGGCATGGAGGTCACCGGGGTGTCGCCCTCGCGGATCACGACGAGCCAGGTCGGGACGCTCATCACCGTCAGCGGCTCGGGCTTCGGCTCCGACGCCTCGGTCCTGCTCGGCTCCTCGCCGGTGGGCAGCCTGGTCTCGGTGACCAGCTCGCGGATCACGTTCGAGGCGCCCCAGTTCGTCGCCGGCACGTACGACGTCTCGGTGGTCTCGGCCGGGCGCACGGTGCTCCTGCCGCACGCCTTCACGGTCGTCGACCCCGACGCCTCGACCCCGGCGCCGAGCTTCCCGGCTCCGGACCCGTCGGCCTCCTCGTCGGTCCCGGGCGCCCCGCAGCCCTCGTCCTCGGCGTCCGCGCCGGGCGAGCAGCCGCAGCCCTCGAGCTCGGCCACCGCGCCGGGGACGCAGCCGCAGCCCAGCTCGTCGGCCTCCGCGCCGGGCGAGCAGCCGCAGCCCTCCGTCTCGGCCACGGCGCCGGGCAGCCAGCCGCAGCCCTCGAGCTCGGCCCCGGGCACCCAGCCGCAGCCGTCCGCGTCGGCCACGGCGCCGGGTACGCAGCCGCAGCCGTCCACCTCGGCCAGCGCGCCGGCCGTGCGCCACACGCCGCGGGCCGTGCACGACCCGGTCGTCGGTGCGCTGGACGCGTCCGCGGTCTGGGGCCAGCAGGGGTGCGAGTCGAGCTGCGGGGGAGTGCAGGTCTGAGCCCCGAGCACCACGAGCAGTAGCAGGAGCAGGAAGCAGCGGGGGCTGCCGGACCACGGTCCGGCAGCCCCCGCCGGCGTTCCCGGGGACCGGTGGCGGCACGACGCGCGCGACACGCCGGTCCGTACGGCGCGCCTCCGGCACGGACGACCGCCTCGGGGCTAGCGTCCTGCGTCATGGAGCAGTTGACATAACTATAAGGCTCCACTTGAGGGTGAGGGTTCAGCGACCCGCAGCCCAGCGCAAGGACAGCACGAGATCCCGGGCCGGGACGCGATGGCGCCAGGCCCCGACCGGAGGGCAACCGACGTGGCAGCACCGCAGAACTACCTGGCGGTCATCAAGGTCGTGGGCATCGGCGGCGGTGGCGTCAATGCCGTCAACCGGATGATCGAGGTCGGCCTCAAGGGCGTCGAGTTCATCGCGATCAACACCGACGCGCAGGCGCTGCTCATGAGCGACGCCGACGTCAAGCTCGACGTGGGCCGCGAGCTCACCCGCGGCCTCGGCGCCGGCGCCGACCCGCAGGTCGGCCGCAAGGCGGCCGAGGACCACGCCGACGAGATCGAGGAGGTGCTCAAGGGCGCCGACATGGTCTTCGTCACCGCGGGGGAGGGCGGCGGCACGGGCACCGGCGGCGCGCCCGTCGTGGCGCGGATCGCCCGCAGCCTCGGCGCGCTGACGATCGGCGTCGTCACCCGGCCGTTCGGCTTCGAGGGGCGCCGCCGCTCGACGAGCGCGGAGAGCGGCATCGAGGAGCTCCGCAACGAGGTCGACACCCTCATCGTCATCCCGAACGACCGGCTTCTCTCGATCTCCGACCGGCAGATCAGCATGCTCGACGCGTTCAAGCAGGCCGACCAGGTGCTGCTGCAGGGCGTGTCCGGGATCACCGACCTCATCACGACCCCCGGCCTCATCAACCTCGACTTCGCCGACGTCAAGAGCGTCATGTCGGGCGCCGGCTCCGCGCTCATGGGCATCGGCAACGCGCGCGGCGACGACCGCGCCGTCACGGCCGCCGAGCAGGCGATCGCGAGCCCGCTGCTCGAGGCGAGCATCGACGGCGCGCACGGCGTGCTGCTGTCCATCGCGGGCGGCTCGGACCTCGGGCTGTTCGAGATCAACGAGGCCGCGCAGCTCGTCGCGGAGGCCGCCCACCCCGAGGCGAACATCATCTTCGGCGCGGTCATCGACGACGCCCTGGGCGACGAGGTGCGCGTCACCGTCATCGCCGCCGGCTTCGACGGGGGCCTGCCCCGCCGGCGCGGGACCCACGAGGCCGGGCGCCGGGTGCCGGGCACCGTCGGCGCGCCCCAGCCGCCGGCGGTCGCGCTGCCGGCGGGCCTGCGCCCCCGTGAGGAGCAGGTCGAGCTGCCCCGCGAGGCGGAGCCGGCCCGCGCCGCCGCCGGCCGCACCTCCTCGCTGCCGAGCGGGCGCGGCGAGGTCCGGTTCGAGCCCAGCCGCACCCCGGCGCCGCGCAGCGAGCAGCGCGACCCCCGGACCGGCGAGGCGCGCCAGGCCCGTCCGCGGACGATCGTGTTCGACGACGCGGACGACCTCGACGTGCCCGACTTCCTGAAGTAAGCGGTGCTGCGCTGGCAGGAGCGCCACGGGAGGACCGGGCTGACCGTCACCGGACGCGCCGGCGGGGTGAGCAGCGAGCCCTGGGACTCGCTCAACCTCGCCGCGCACGTCGGTGACGAGCCGGCCGCGGTCGCGGAGAACCGACGGCGGGTGACCGCGGCCCTCGGGCTCCGCGAGCAGGCCCTCGTCATCGCCTCCCAGGTCCACGGGACCCGGGTGGTCGTCGTCCACGGTCCCCTCGGGGGCCCGCCGCCGGAGGCGGACGGGCTGGTCACCGCCGTGCCCGGCCTGGTCCTCGGCGTCCTTGTCGCCGACTGCACGCCGGTGCTCGTCGCGGCACCGGACGAGGGGCTGGTCGGCGTCGCCCACGCCGGGCGGCGCGGCATGGCCGGCGGCGTCGTCCCCGAGCTCGTCGAGGTGCTGCGCGCCCAGGGCGCGGGCCGGCTCGTCGCGCGCGTCGGGCCGTCGGTCTGCGGCCGCTGCTACGAGGTCCCCCTGGCGCTGCGCGAGGAGGTCGCGGCCGTCGAGCCCGTGACCCGCTCCGTCACGCGCTGGGGCACCCCGGCGCTCGACGTGGCCGCCGGGGTGCTCGAGCAGCTGCGCGTGCTCGGCGTGCCGGCCGAGGAGGTCCCGGGGTGCACGTACGAGGACGCGGACCTGTTCTCCTACCGGCGCGCCCGGACCACCGGGCGCTCGGCCGGCCTCGCCTGGGTCGAGCCCCCAGGGGCGCCCGCGTGACCGGGCGGCCCGAGGAGCTCGCCGCCCGGCTGGAGGAGGTGCGCACCCGCATCGCCGCCGCCTGCGCCGGCGCGGGGCGCGAGCCCGGCTCCGTGACGCTCGTCGCGGTGACCAAGACGCACCCGGCCTCCGACGTCCGGGTCCTCGCCGGGCTCGGCGTCGGCGAGGTGGCGGAGAACCGCGAGCAGGAGGCGCGCCCCAAGCACGCCGAGTGCGCCGACCTCGGGCTGCGCTGGCGCTTCGTGGGCCAGCTGCAGACCAACAAGGCCGCGGCCGTTGCCGGCTTCGCCGACGTCGTCGAGTCGGTCGACCGGCAGCGGCTCGTGGCGGCGCTCGCGCGCGCGGCGGAGCGGCGGGGGCGCGCCCTCGAGGTGCTGCTCCAGGTCGCCCTCGACCCGCCCGGCGCGCCCGGGCGGGGAGGCGCCGCGCCCGAGGACGTGCCGGCGCTCGCCGAGGCGGTCGCGGGGGAGCCCGCGCTCGTGCTCGGCGGCCTCATGGCGGTCGCGCCGCGCGGTGCCGACCCCGCGCCGGCGTTCGCGGTGCTCGCCGGGGTGCACGCCCGGCTCCTGCGGGAGCACCCGTCCGCGCGGGTGCTCTCGGCCGGCATGAGCGGCGACCTCGAGCAGGCCGTCGCCGCCGGCGCGACACACGTCCGGATCGGCAGCGCGTTGCTCGGGAACCGTCCCGCGCTCCGCTAACGTCGAGCCGGCACCCCTGCCACCGCCGGTGGCAGGGCGCACGTCCAGCGGCCGGACCACCCCGGGTGGGACGCCCTGCACGTCAGCAACGAGAGATCGAGAGGTGCGCCGCATGGCCGGTGGGATGCGCAAGATGGCGGTCTACCTCGGGCTGGTCGAGGACGACGCCGAGCACTACGAGGACTACCAGGACTACGCCGAGGACTACGACGACGCTCCCGCGCCGGTCCCGGCGCGCGCCGCGGCCCGTCCGGTCCGCGAGGTCGACGAGCCCGCGCCGGCCCCCCGCCGCGAGCCCTCCCGCCTGGGTGCCGACCTGCGCAAGGGCTCCACCGCGCTCGGGACCGAGGGCTCGCTGGCCACCGTGCACCGCGCGGCCCCCGAGCCCGCCGCGGCGTACGGCCTGGACCGGATCACGACCATCCACCCGCGGTCCTACAACGACGCCAAGCAGATCGGCGAGAGCTTCCGCTCCGGCACGCCCGTGATCATGAACCTCACGGACATGGACGACGCCGACGCCAAGCGCCTCGTGGACTTCGCGGCGGGCCTCATCTTCGGCCTGCGCGGCACGATCGAGCGGGTGACGAGCAAGGTGTTCCTGCTCTCCCCGGCCAACGTCTCGGTGACGGCGGAGGAGCGGGCCCGCATGGCGGAGAACGGCTTCTTCAACCAGAGCTAGCCTGCACCGGTGTCCGCGGCCATCACCGTCCTCATCGACGTCGTCCGTCTCTACATCATCGTGCTGTTCGTCCGGCTCGTGCTGGACTACGTGCAGATGTTCGCCCGCTCGTGGACCCCGAAGGGGCCCGTCCTCGTGCTCGCGGAGATCGTCTACACCGTCACCGACCCGCCGCTGAAGGCCCTGCGGCGGCTCATCCCGCCGCTGCGGATCGGCACGGTCGCGCTGGACCTCTCGTTCCTGGTGCTGCTCGCCGCCCTCTACGTAGGCGTTAGTCTCCTCTCGTCACTGTCGGTCTAGTCGTACAGCGGGTCGTCGACGACCCCTGCCGTCGAGGAGCGTTCATGCCTCTCAGCCCTGAGGACGTCGCCAACAAGCAGTTCACGAGCAACCGCTTCGGGCGCGGGTACGACGAGGCGGAGGTGGACGACTTCCTCGACGAGGTCGAGGCGGAGCTGCGCCGGCTGCACGGCGAGAACGAGGAGCTGCGCTCCAAGCTCGCGCAGGTCCAGCGCGCGCTGTCCGAGGCGCAGGCGCGGCTCGCCCGCGGCGAGGCCGGCCCCTTCACCGGCTCGCACCCGGTCGCCGGCGCCGGCACCGGGGCCCACCAGGTCCCCACCGGCTCGCACCCGGTGGCGCCCGTGCCCCAGCCGCAGCCCGTCGCCGAGCCCGCTCCGGCTCCCGCCCCTGCCCCGGCTCCTGCGCCGGTCGTCACCGGCGGCGCCGAGCAGGCCGCCGGCATCCTCGCGCTCGCCCAGCGCACCGCCGACGAGTACGTCGCGGAGGCCCGCAGCCAGGCCGAGCGCATCCTCGGCGAGGCCCGCACCGAGGCCGAGCAGCTGACCGGCGAGGCCCGCGCCGAGGCCGAGCGGGTGCAGGCGGAGGCCCGCGCCGAGGCCGACCGCGTGCAGACCGAGGCCCGGCAGCGCTCCGAGCAGCTCGTCCGCGAGGCCGACGAGCGGCACCGCGAGACGCTGGGCTCGCTGGAGAACGAGCGGGTGGTGCTCGAGCGCCGCGTCGAGGAGCTGCGGACCTTCGAGCGGGAGTACCGCACGCGGCTGCGCTCCTTCGTGGAGGGCCACCTCAGCGGGCTCGACGCCGGCACTGTGGCGCCGTCCGTCGGCTGACGCCGCTCCACCACCCCGCGCCACCACCCCGCGCACGACGGAGCCCGCCCCCCTCGAGGGGGGCGGGCTCCGTCGCGTCCGGGGTGTCAGGCCCGCTGCAGCCAGACCACCAGCCCGAGCTCGTCGTCACGGACCTCGCGGGAGCCCTCCGGGCCCGGCCCGGCCGCGGCCGAGACCGCCAGCACCTCGCGGGCGACGAGGTCGGCGTGCTCGGCGAGCGCCGCCGTCAGCTGCTCGCCCGTCGGCTGCCACCACAGGGCGATCCGGTCGCTCACCTCGAAGCCGCTGGACTTGCGCGCGTCCTGCACCAGCCGGACGACCTCGCGGGCGAGGCCCGCACGGACGAGCTCCGGGGTCAGCGTGAGGTCGAGCGCGACGCTCAGCCCCGGCTCGGACGCGACGGCCCAGCCCTCCTTCGGCGTCTCGGTGACGGTGAAGTCGTCGGCCTCCAGTGCCACCTCCTCGCCCTCGACGAGCACGCGCGAGGTGGTGGCGAGCTGCGCCGGGTCGGCGGCGGCGACGGCCGCGGCGACGACCGGCGTCCGCTTGCCGAAGCGCTTGCCCAGCGCGCGGAAGTTGGGCTTCGCCGTCCGCGTCACCAGCGCCTCGTCCCCGGAGAGCGCGCCCTCCGAGACGACGTTGAGCTCCTCGCGCGCGATCGCCCGCAGGTCGGCCGGGAGCGCCGCCCAGTCGCGGGAGAGCACGGCCACCTCGGCGAGCGGCTGGCGAGTGCGCACCTTGTGCTCCGTACGCGCCGAGCGCCCGAGCTCGACGACCCGGCGGACGAGGGCCATCTGCCCCGCGAGCTCGTCGTCGACGAGGGAGCCGTCGACCCGCGGCCAGGTCGCGAGGTGCACCGACGCCGGCAGCTGGTCCGAGGTCGACGCGAACAGGTCGCGCCACACCCGCTCGGTGACGAACGGCACGACCGGAGCGAGCAGCAGCGTGAGCACGTAGAGGCACTCGTGCAGCGTCGCGAGCGCGGCGGGGTCGCCGTCCCAGAAGCGGCGGCGGGAGCGGCGGACGTACCAGTTGGAGAGGTCGTCGACGTAGCGGGCGAGCAGCGCGCCGACCCGCTGCGCGTCGAACACCTCCATCGCGGCGTCGACCTCGCGGGCGAGCCGGTGCGCCTCGGACAGCGCCCACCGGTCGAGCAGGGGACGCTCGGTGAGCGGCGGCGCCGGCGTGGCGAAGGGCTCGAAGCCGGCGGTCCGGCCGTACAGCGAGAGGAACGACGCGGTGTTCCAGTAGGTCAGCAGGACCTTGCGGACGACCTCCTGGAGCGCGTGGTGGCCGACGCGGCGCGCGGCCCACGGCGAGCCGGAGGCGAACATGAACCAGCGCAGGGCGTCGGCGCCGTGCTCGTCCATGAGCGGGATCGGCTGCAGCACGTTGCCGAGGTGCTTGCTCATCTTCTTGCCGTCCTCGGCGAGGATCAGCCCCAGGCAGAGGACGTTCTCGTAGGAGCTGCGGTCGAAGACGAGCGTGCCGACGGCCATGAGGGAGTAGAACCAGCCGCGGGTCTGGTCCTGCGCCTCGCAGATGAACTGCGCGGGGTACTGCTCGGCGAGCTTCTCCTCGCTGCCCTCGACCCAGGGGTAGCCCCACTGCGCGAACGGCATCGCCCCGGAGTCGAACCAGCCGTCGATGACCTCGGGCACGCGCCGCGCCTCGGCCCCGCACTCGGGGCAGGCGAGGGCGACCTCGTCGACGTACGGGCGGTGCGGGTCGAGCGATGAGAGGTCGCGCCCCGCCAGCGCGCCGAGCTCGGCCCGGGAGCCGACGACGGTGACGTGGCCGTCGGTGCAGCGCCACACCGGCAGCGGAGTGCCCCAGTAGCGCGAGCGGGAGAGCGCCCAGTCGACGTTGCCCCGCAGCCAGTCGCCGTAGCGGCCCCACTTGACGGTCTCGGGGTACCACGTCGTGCGCTCGTTCTCGCGGAGCAGCTCGTCCTTGCGCGCCGTCGTGCGGATGTACCAGGACGGCGTCGCGTAGTAGATGAGGGCGGTGTGGCAGCGCCAGCAGTGGGGGTAGCTGTGCTCGTAGGGCACGTGGCGGAAGAGCCGGCCCCGAGCGTCGAGATCGGCCACGAGCGACGGGTCGGCCGTCTTGAAGAACATGCCGCCGACGAGCGGGAGGTCGGCGTCGAAGGTGCCGTCGCGGCGCACCGGCGTGACCACCGGCAGGCCGTACGCCCGGCAGGTCGCGAGGTCGTCGGCCCCGAACGCGGGCGACTGGTGGACGAGACCGGTGCCGTCCTCGGTCGTCACGTAGTCGGCGAGCAGCACGAAGTGGCCGTCCTCGCCCTCGGGCCACGCGAGCAGCTCGAAGGGGCGGGCGTAGCGCCAGCGCTCGAGCTCGGTGCCGCTGAAGGTCCGCTCGACCGTCCAGCCCTCGCCGAGCGCGGAGGCGAGCAGCGGCTCGGCGACGACGAGGCGCTCGCTGCCGTCCGTCGCCACGACGTACGTGACGGCGGGGTTGACCGCCACCGCGGTGTTGGAGACGAGCGTCCACGGCGTCGTCGTCCAGACCAGCAGCGACGCCTCGCCGGCCAGCGGGCCCGAGGTGAGCGGGAAGCGGACGAAGACCGAGGGGTCCACGACGGTCTCGTAGCCGCCGGGCTGGCCGAGCTCGTGGTCCGACAGCGTCGTCTCGTCGCGCGGGCACCACGGCGCGATGCGGTAGTCCTCGACGAGCAGGCCCTTGTCGGCGATCTGCTTGAGCGCCCACCACACGGAGTCGACGTACTCCGGGTCCATCGTGCGGTAGGCCTGCGACATGTCGACCCAGTAGCCCATGCGCTCGGTCATGAGCTCGAAGGCGTCGACGTGGCGCTCCACGCTGGCCCGGCAGCGCGCGTTGAACTCCGCGATGCCGTAGGCCTCGATGTCCTTCTTGCCGGAGAAGCCGAGCTCCTTCTCCACCGCCAGCTCGACCGGCAGGCCGTGGCAGTCCCAGCCGGCCTTGCGCGGGACGAAGCGGCCCTTCATCGTGCGGTAGCGCGGGAAGGCGTCCTTGAACACCCGCGCCTCGACGTGGTGGGTGCCCGGCATGCCGTTGGCCGTGGGCGGGCCCTCGTAGAACACCCAGGGCTCGCGGCCCCCGCTCTGCTCGAGGCTCCGCGCGAACGTCCCCTCGCTGCGCCACAGCTCGAGCACGGACCGCTCGAGCGCGGGCAGGTCGACCTGCGGGGGGAGGGCTGCGTACGTCGTCATGCGTCCTGCTCCGTCGGTGCTCTCGCGCGGCTCGACGGAGGGACGACCCCGGCAGCAGGTGCGGCCGGACCCGCGGTACCACCCTCCTTGGGCCCCCCGCGGGCGCGCGGGACCCCTCTCTCGGGGCGGGGTCGGCCGGTTCTACTGGGCGCCTGGCCTGCGCTGCAGGCCGGGGCGCCGTTCTTCCGGCAGCTCGGGGGTGATGGCCCCGTCGTCGCCTGGTCGTCCGCCGCGACCAGTGTACGGGGACTGCCCGAGCGCCCGACGCTGACTGCGCGTATCCTTCCCGCCTACGTGACGCGTACGGACCGAGGGGGAGCTGTGGCCAGGACGGCAGCGGGAGCGAAGGCCCCGGCCGGGGGCGAGGGCGCGGCGACCGCCGGCGGGACCGAGGTCCTCGACCTGCCCGTGCGCCCCGGCGAGGAGCCGTGGACCGCGGCCGAGCTCGCCGAGGTGCGCACCGAGCTCGAGGCGGACGCGGAGCGGCTGCGCCGCGAGGTCGCCGAGAGCGAGACCGAGATCGCGGACCTGCTGCGCGACTCCGGCGAGGGCGCCGGCGACGACCAGGCCGACGCGGGGACCAAGACCTTCGAGCGCGAGCACGAGCTCTCCCTCGCGGCCAACGCCCGCGACATGCTCGAGCAGACCCAGCGCGCCCTGGCGCGCATCGAGGCCGGCACGTACGGCGCCTGCGAGAGCTGCGGCCAGCCGATCGGCAAGGCCCGGCTGCAGGCGTTCCCGCGCGCGACGCTCGACGTCGCGTGCAAGCAGCGCGAGGAGCGGCGCTGAGCGAGGCCGTCCCCGAGGGCGCCGAGCAGCAGGCGGCCGGTCGCGCGCCGGTCGCCCTGCTCGCCGGTGCCGCGGCGCTCGTCTACGTCGTGGACCAGGTGACGAAGGCGCTCGCGCAGAGCCGGCTCGACGAGGGCGACCCCGTCCACGTCGTCGGGTCGCTGCTCGAGCTGCGCCTCGTGCACAACCCGGGCGCGGCATGGGGGATCGCGGGCGGCGCGACGATCATCTTCAGCATCATCGCCGTGGTCGTCGCGGTCGTCGTCGTGCGCACCGCCCCGCGGCTGCGCTCCGCGGTGTGGGGGCTCGCGCTGGGGCTGCTGCTCGGGGGCGCCGTCGGCAACCTCACCGACCGCGTCTTCCGCGAGCCCGGGGTGCTGCGCGGCAGGGTCGTGGACTTCATCGCGTTCCCGCACTTCCCGGTGTTCAACGTCGCGGACTCGGGGATCACCTGCGCGGCCGTGCTCATCGGCCTGCAGACGCTGCGCGGCATCGCCCCGGACGGGGTCCGGCGTGCCTGACCTGCGCTCGCTCCCCGTGCCCGACGGCCTCGAGGGCGAGCGGCTCGACGCGGGGCTCGCGCGGCTGTTCGGCTTCTCCCGCACCCGCGCCGCCGAGCTCGTCGCCGCGGGCGCCGTGCGGGTCGACGGCGGCGAGGCCCACAAGTCCCAGCGGCTCTCGGCGGGCTCCTGGCTCGAGGTCGAGCTGCCCGACCCGCCGCGGCCGGTCGAGGTCGTGCCGCTGCGCGTCGAGGGCATGACGATCGTCCACAGCGACGACGACATCGTCGTCGTGGACAAGCCCGTGGGCGTCGCGGCGCACCCCTCGCCCGGCTGGACGGGCCCGACCGTCATCGGCGGGCTCGCGGCCGCCGGCTTCCGCATCTCCACCTCGGGCGCGGCCGAGCGCCAGGGCGTCGTGCACCGCCTCGACGTCGGGACCACCGGGCTCATGGTGGTCGCGAAGTCGGAGGTCGCGTACTCCCGGCTCAAGGACGCCTTCCGCCACCGCACCGTCGAGAAGCGCTACGCCGCGGTCGTCCAGGGCCACCCCGACCCCTCCGTCGGCACCGTCGACGCCCCCATCGGCCGGCACCCCCGCGACGACTGGCGCTGGGCCGTCGTCGCCGAGGAGGCCGGCGGGCGGGCGAGCGTCACGCACTACGAGACCGTCGAGGCGTTCCGGGCCGCGTCACTGCTCGACATCGAGCTCGAGACCGGCCGCACGCACCAGATCCGCGTGCACATGAGCGCGCTGAAGCACCCCTGCGCGGGCGACCTGACCTACGGCGCCGACCCGCGGCTGGCCGAGCGGCTCGGGCTGACCCGGCAGTGGCTGCACGCCCAGCAGCTCGGCTTCGAGCACCCCGCCACCGGCGAGCGGGTCGTCTTCCGCTCCCCGCCGCCGCCCGACCTGGCGCACGCGCTCGACGTCCTGCGGGCCGACTCGGCCTGAGCTCAGGCAGGTCCACCGAGCAGGGGGGCCGCGGCCTCGTCGTCGGTGCCGGGGCGCAGGTGGACCGCCGTCGGGGGGGAGGGCAGGGCGGTGCCACCCTCGAGCCAGCGGTCGAGGTCGGGCGGGCGCAGCCGGGCGCCCGACACCGCAGGCAGGACCAGGGCGGCCAGCAGCCCGACGACGGCCAGGGCCAGCATCGCGACGAGGCCGGCCCGTACGCCGCCGGCGATGTCCCGGGAGCTGCCGGCCAGGGCGACGACGACGGGGGAGACGGCGTACGCCGCCTCCAGCCGGAGCAGCTGCACGAGCGCGAACGCGCGGCCCAGCTGCGGTGAGGGCACGCCGAGGCCGGCGAGGAGCAGGCCCGGGCTGACGGTGGCGCCGGCGCCGAGCCCGAGCACGCCCGACGCGACCGGCACGACCCAGTCCGAGGACTGCCGGTCGGCGAGGAGCAGCAGCCCGCACCCGGCGGCGAGGCAGGCGAGCCCCAGGTCGGCGACCAGCGGGACCCAGCGGGTGCGGAACAGCAGCGCGAAGAGCACCGCCGCGGCGACCGCGCCCAGCGGCAGCGGCAGCAGCAGCCGGGCCGTGGCCAGCGGGGAGCGCGACTGGCCCTGCACGAGCAGCAGCTGGACGAGCTGCAGGGCCGTCACGAAGACGGCCCCGCCGACCATCGCCACGACCGTGCCGGTGACCGGCAGCTGCGTCGCGAGCGCGCGCACGGGCATGAGCGGGTCGTCCGAGCGGGCCTCGACGACGACCAGCGCGACCAGGGCGAGCATCCCGGCGGCGAACGGGACGAGGACCAGCGGTGCGGCCAGCGACCTGCCCTGCAGCACCGAGGTGGCGAAGAACGGCAGCAGCGCCGCCGGGACGACCAGCGCCAGCGCGGGACGGTCGACCGGCGCACCCGGGCGCGGCGGGTCGAACCGGTCGTAGCCGAGGTGCGCGACGAGCGCCCCCGCCGCCCCCAGCACCGCGAGCGCGGCGACCAGCGGGCGCCAGTGTCCCTCGCTGGCGGCGAGGCCCCCCAGGAGCGGGCCGACCGCGCTCGCGCCGAACAGCGCCACGTTGACGATGCCGAAGGTCAGCGGCAGCCGTGCCGAGCCGTGCCGCGTGACCAGCGGCGGGAGCGCCGCCACGAGCAGCAGGCCGGACGCCACCCCCTCGAGCACGCGGCCGGCGGCGTAGACGGCCAGCACCGGCGCGCTCGCCGCGAGGACCGCGCCGACGACGAACAGCGCCTCGTAGCAGAGGAACATCCTGCGCTGCAGCCGACCCTGCGCGAGGTGCGCGGCGAAGACCGCGCCGAGCGCGTAGCCCGCGTCGGCCATGCCCTCCGTCAGCTGCAGCCCCTGGCGCGACGCGTGCAGGTCGTGCTGCAGAAGCGGCACCAGTGTCGTGGACGTCGTGGTGAGGACGATGCCCGGGCACAGCCCGAGGACGACGATCGCCACCGCGAGGGCGTACCTGCCGCCGAGGGGGGGCCCGGCCGCCCGCTCGTGCCGTCCACTCGCCACGCGCCCTCCTCCAGGACCGGCCCAGGGCGTGCCCCTGCCCTCGCGCTCCTACCCCGCGGCCCCCGGCCTGACCTCACGACCGGCCGCCCTCCCCGCGACCGCTTGACGGTCCCCGTGCGCGGGCACCGTCTGCGTACGACGGTCGACGGGGAGGTCGGGATGGGACGCTGGGGTGCCCTCGGGGCGCTGCTGCAGGTGGGACGGGCGCGGGCCGCGGTCTCGGGGCTGCTGGTGGTCGCGGTGGGGGTGCTGCTGCGCAGGCTCGCCGCCTCCCGCCACCCGGTCGTGCGCGCCACCGGCGTGGGGGGCAACCTCCCGCGCTGAGGTGCCGCTGCCCCTGGCAGGATGCGCGGCATGCGGGTCGAGGACGTACGGGTCGAGCGGGTCACGGACGACGCGGGCTTCTCCCGCGCCTGGGACGTGCGCTACGAGGTGTTCGTGCAGGAGCAGGCCGTGCCCGAGGAGCTCGAGCGCGACGACCTCGACGCGGCGGCCACCCACTGGCTCGCGGTCGCCGGCGACGAGGTCGTCGGCACCGTGCGGATGGTGCCCGAGCACGGCGACACCGCCCACCTCGGCCGGCTCGCCGTCCGCGCCCCGGCGCGCGGCACCGGCGTGGGGCGGCTGCTCGTCGCGGCCGTCGAGGACGAGGGCCGCGCGCTCGGGCTGACGAGCTGCGTGCTCGGGGCGCAGGTCCAGGCGGTGCCGTTCTACGAGCGGCTCGGCTACGCGGCGTACGGCGAGGAGTTCGACGACGCGGGGATCCCGCACCGCTGGATGCGCAAGCCGCTGCAGGGGTAGGGGCCGGTCATGCCCGCAGCCCGCTCCGCCCTCTCGGCGTTCCAGGTCCTCCGTCTGCTCAAGCGCGGCCGCCTCGGCCTGCCCGGCCTCGCGCTCATGGTCGCTCCTGTGGTGTGGCGCAAGGTGCAGGAGCGCCGCGCGGCGCAGACCCGGAGGTAGTCCTCCCGCGACGCGCCGAGCGACCTGCCGCTCCCGCGGGCTCCGGCGTGTCTGTCGGCGGTCCGTCGTACCCTTCGAGGGCTGGTGGCGGAGCGAGGGGCAGGGGGCGTCGGACGTGTCGCAGCAGGACTCGAGCTTCGTCCACCTGCACGTGCACACCGAGTACTCCATGCTCGACGGCGCAGCGCGGCTCGACGACCTGTTCGAGGAGGCCGCGCGCATGGGGATGCCCGCGCTGGCCATGACCGACCACGGCAACGTCTTCGGCGCCTACGACTTCTACAAGAAGGCCAAGGCGGCGGGCGTCAAGCCGATCATCGGCACCGAGGCCTACCTCGCGCCGGGTCGCACGTCGCGCCGCGAGAAGACGAAGGTCCGGTGGGGGAACGGCGGCGAGGACGACGTCTCCGGCGGCGGCGCCTTCACGCACATGACCCTCCTCGCCGAGACGACAGAGGGCATGCACAACCTGTTCCGGCTCTCCTCGCGGGCGAGCCTCGAGGGGCAGTACTACAAGCCGCGCATGGACCGCGAGCTGCTCGAGACGCACGGCAAGGGGCTCATCGCCACGACGGGCTGCCCGTCGGGCGAGATCCAGACGCGGCTGCGCCTCGGCCAGTACGACCTGGCCCGCGAGGCGGCCGGCGAGCTGCGCGACATCTTCGGGCGCGAGAGCTTCTTCTGCGAGCTCATGGACCACGGGATCGGCATCGAGCGCCGGGCGCACGAGGGCCTCATCCGGCTCGCCAAGGACCTCGGGCTGCCCTTCCTCGCGACCAACGACCTGCACTACACGCGCAAGGAGGACGCGACCGCGCACGAGGTGCTGCTCTGCGTGCAGTCCGGGTCCACCCTCGCCGACCCCAACCGCTTCAAGTTCGACGCGCAGGACTTCTACCTCAAGTCCCCCGCGGAGATGCGCGAGCAGTGGGCGGACTTCCCCGACGCGTGCGACAACACGCTGCTCATCGCCGAGCGCTGCGACGTGACCTTCACGGAGGGCGCCAACCTCATGCCGCGCTTCCCCGTGCCCGAGGGGGAGTCGGAGGAGTCCTGGTTCGTCAAGGAGGTCGAGCGCGGGCTCCAGCACCGCTACCCCGGCGGGGTGCCGGACCACGTCCGCCAGCAGGCGCAGTACGAGGTCGGCGTCGTCACGCAGATGGGCTTCCCCGGCTACTTCCTCGTGGTCGCCGACTTCATCTCGTGGGCCAAGCGGCAGGGCATCCGCGTGGGCCCGGGCCGCGGGTCCGCCGCCGGCGCGCTCGTGGCCTACGCGCTGGGCATCACCGACCTCGACCCGCTGCAGCACGGCCTGCTGTTCGAGCGGTTCCTCAACCCCGAGCGCGTCTCCATGCCCGACGTCGACATCGACTTCGACGAGCGCCGGCGCGGCGAGGTCATCGCCTACGTCACGGAGAAGTACGGCGACGACCGCGTCTCGCAGGTCGTCACCTACGGCACGATCAAGGCCAAGCAGGCCGTCAAGGACTCCGCGCGCGTCCTGGGCCACCCGTTCGCCATGGGCGACCGCATCACCAAGGCGATGCCGCCGGCGGTCATGGGCAAGGACATCCCGCTCAAGGGCATCTTCGACTCCTCCCACAAGCGCTACAGCGAGGCGGGGGAGTTCCGCTCGCTCTACGAGGCCGACGCCGAGGTCAAGCGGGTCGTCGACACGGCGATGGGGCTCGAGGGGCTGAAGCGGCAGTGGGGCGTCCACGCCTGCGCGGTCATCATGTCCAGCGAGCCGCTGGTCGACCACATCCCGATCATGCGCCGGGAGCAGGACGGCGCGATCATCACGCAGTTCGACTACCCGACCTGCGAGACGCTCGGCCTGCTGAAGATGGACTTCCTCGGGCTGCGCAACCTCACGATCATCGACGACTGCCTCAACAACATCGTCGCCAACGGCAAGGAGCCGGTCGACCTCGAGGCGCTCCCGCTCGACGACGGCCCGACCTACGAGCTGCTGGGGCGCGGCGACACGCTCGGGGTCTTCCAGTTCGACGGCGGCCCGATGCGCGCGCTGCTGCGCTCGATGCGGCCCGACAACTTCGAGGACATCTCCGCGGTCGGCGCGCTCTACCGCCCGGGCCCGATGGGCGCCAACGCGCACAACGACTACGCCGACCGCAAGAACGGCCGCAAGCCGGTCGAGCCGATCCACCCGGAGCTCGCCGAGGCGCTGGCACCGATCCTCGGCGACACCTACGGGCTGATCGTCTACCAGGAGCAGGTCATGGCGATCGCCCAGCACCTCGCGGGCTACTCGCTGGGCCGAGCGGACCTGCTGCGCCGCGCGATGGGCAAGAAGAAGCGCGAGGTCCTCGACAAGGAGTACGTCGGCTTCTCCGGCGGCATGCGCGAGCGCGGCTTCTCGGAGGCCGCGATCAAGACGCTGTGGGACATCCTGGTCCCGTTCTCGGACTACGCCTTCAACAAGGCGCACTCGGCGGCCTACGGCCTGGTCAGCTACTGGACGGCGTTCCTCAAGGCCAACTTCCCGGCCGAGTACATGGCCGCGCTGCTCACGAGCGTGCGCGACGACAAGGACAAGTCCGCGCTCTACCTCAACGAGTGCCGGCGCATGGGCATCAAGGTGCTGCCGCCGGACGTCAACGAGTCCGACGCCGACTTCACCCCGCGCGGCTCCGACATCCGCTTCGGGCTGACCGCGATCCGCAACGTCGGCTCCAACGTCGTCGAGGCGGTCTGCGGCGCGCGGACGAGCAGCGGGCTGTTCAGCTCCATCGAGGACTTCTTCGCCAAGGTGCCGCTCGTCGTCTGCAACAAGCGGACCATCGAGTCGCTGGTCAAGGCCGGGGCGTTCGACTCGCTCGGCGTGACGCGCCGCGGCCTGCTCGAGGTCCACGAGGAGTACGTCGACCTCCACGTCGACGTCAAGCGCAACGAGGCGATGGGCCAGGACTCGCTGTTCGGCGGCGGGTCCACCGACGAGCCGAGCGCGATGAGCGGGCCGCCCGTGCCCGTGGGGGAGTGGGACAAGGCCGTCCTGCTGGCCTACGAGCGCGAGATGCTCGGGCTCTACGTCTCGGACCACCCGCTGCTCGGCGTGGAGCACGTCCTCGCCGCGCAGACCGACGTCGGCATCGCCGCGCTCATGGCCGACGAGGACCGGCCCGACGGCCAGGTCGTCACGGTGGGCGGGCTCGTCAGCGGGCTGACGCGCAAGCTCACCAAGCAGGGCAACCCGTGGGCCATCGCGACCGTGGAGGACCTCGAGGGCGCCGTCGAGGTGCTCTTCTTCCCCGCGACCTACCAGCTCGTCGCCACCTCGCTGGCCGAGGACGCGATCGTCGTGGTCAAGGGCCGGCTCGACAAGCGCGAGGACGTCCCGAAGCTCATCGCCATGGACCTCCAGGTGCCCGACCTCAGCGACAGCGGGAGCCGCGGGCCGGTGAAGATCTCGCTGCCGACGCCGCGCTGCACCCCGCCGGTCGTCGAGCGGCTGCGCGAGGTGCTCACCTCGCACCCGGGGGTCACCGAGGTCCAGCTCGCGCTGCAGGGCGGCAACCGCACGACCGTGCTGCGCCTCGACGACGGGCTGCGCGTGACCCCGTCGCCGGCGCTGTTCGGCGACCTCAAGGCGCTGCTGGGCCCCAGCTGCCTGGGCTAGCCGGGGGACGTCCCCCGGCCCAGGCGCCGCCGCGCCGTCGGGTGGCTGGCGCGGCCGTGATCTCGTCGTAACCTGGACGACGTGGCAGACGCCCCCGTGCCGTACCCCTCGTCCCGGCCCGTGCTCCCCTCCGCCCGGCTCGCGCGCCGCCCGCTCGAGGTCCGCCGCGGCGACCTCGGGCTCGGCGCGGCCGTGGCCGCCGCGTCCGCGGTGCTCGGCCTGGGCGCCGGGCTCGTGTGGGACCGGCTCGCGCCGCACGTCTCCGCCGCCGACGCGGCCGCGGGCGGGGCGGTGCCGGCGTACTTCGGGCGGGACGCGTGGTTCGCGGGCACGACGCTCGTCGCGGGCATCCTCTGCGCCCTGGTCGCCTTCGTCGTGCTCGGGACGCGCTCGGGCAGCAGCCTCGCGGTGCTGCTGGGGCTGGTCGTCGGCGGCGCTGCCGCCGCCGGCCTGGCCTGGGAGGTCGGGCGCTGGCTGTCCCCGGAGCAGTTCCGGGTCGCCGGTCCCGGCGGACGCGAGCAGGTGCGCCACGCGTACGGCGTGCTCGTGGCCTGGCCGCTCGCCGCCACCGTCGTCCACTTCGCGCTGACGGCGGGCTTCGGGGCGGGCGAGCCGCGGCTCGAGGCCGCCCCCGACGAGGAGTCCAGCCCGACCGCGGCCTAGCCGCCCGAGCCAGGCACCCCCCCCCGGCCGCTCAGCGTGCGACGGCCGCCGCGCTCGCGCCCGTGGCGCGCAGCAGGTCCTGCGGCGCGAGCTCGAGGTCGAGCCCCCGCCGGCCCCCGCTGACGTAGACCGTCTCGTGCGCGAGCGCCGAGGCGTCGACGACGGTGGGGAGCGGCTTGCGCTGGCCGACGGGGCTGATGCCGCCCACGACGTAGCCGCTGGAGCGCTCCGCGGCAGCGGGGTCGGCCATCGCGGCGCGCTTGCCCCCGACCGCCGCCGCCAGCGCCTTGAGGTCGAGCTGGCGGTCGACCGGCACCACGCCGACGACGAGCCGCCCGTCGACGTCGGCGACGAGCGTCTTGAGCACGCGCTGCGGCTCGACGCCGAGGACCTCGGCGGCCTCCAGCCCGTAGGACGGCGCCGCCGGGTCGTGGTCGTACGGGTGGGCGGTGAACGCGATGCCCGCCCTCGTCAGCGCCGCGGTCGCGGGAGTGCCGCCGTGTCCGGCAGGGGCGGAGCGCTTGGCCACGGGCGCAGCCTAGCGAGCGGCTAGTTCGCGCTCGCCGTGTCGCGCAGCGCATCGGCCCGGGCGATGGGCAGGCTGGGCAGCGCCTGCATGAGCACCGTCTCGCGGCGCAGCAGCCGGCGCCCCAGCTGCAGCCGGGCCTCGGTGGTGGGCGCCTCGAGCAGGGCCTGCCGGTCGGCGGCCGAGAGGACCATGGCACGCGCGACCGACCACGACACCGACAGCGCGTCCGGCTGCCCGCCGCCGTCGGGCAGGTCGAGGTCGGCGGCGACGGGGTCCGGCAGCGAGGTGACGTAGCGCAGGAGCAGCTCGGCCACGCTCACCGCGAGCTCGTCGGCGTGCCCGCCGGTGTGCTCGTCGAGGGGCTGGACGCGCCCGAGCGCCCACCGCGGGCCCTCGCCGTCGGGCTCACCGGGGCCGGGCCCGACGCCGAGCAGCCGGAACCGGCGCTCGCCCACCGCGGTGAGCTCGAGGGTGCCGTCGTCGTCGGCGCTCACGGTCGTGATGCGGGCCACGGTGCCGACCCCGTGCAGGGCGCTGGCGTCCTCGGCCACGTCGTCGCCGACCTCGCGCGCCCCGCGCAGCGCGACCACGCCGAGCAGGCGCTGCTCGGGCGGCCGGGCGAGCAGCGTGGCGAGCATCCGGCGGTAGCGCGGCTCGAAGACGCGCAGGCCCAGCTCGGCACCGGGCAGCAGCGGGACCCCGAGGGGGAAGAGCGCGAGCTGCTCGTCGTGCCCGACGTGCTCGGCCTGCTCGTCGTGCTCGTCGGCGGGGTCCACCCTGTGAGCGTACGCATCCGTGCCGCACGCGGCCTCCGTAGACTGGCCGGGTGACCGCCCTCGACGCCTCCGCGACCGCCGCTGCGCCGGCACCCCGCGAGCAGGAGCAGCTGCTCCCGCGCGTCGACCTGCGGGGCCGGACCCATGACGAGGAGCTCGTCGCCAGCGTGCTGCCGCGCGCTGCGCTCGACGTCAGCGCAGCGGTCGAGCTCGTGCGCCCCATCGTCGAGGACGTCCGCGCCCGCGGTGCCGCGGCGGTCCGCGAGGCGACGGCGCGCATCGACGGGATCGACGCCGGGACCACCCGCGTCCCCGCCGAGGCCCTGGCCGCGGCGCTCGCGGACCTCGACCCGGCCGTGCGCGCGGCGCTCGAGGAGAGCATCCGGCGGGCGCGGCTGGTGCACGAGGCGCAGCGCCGGCCCGACGAGGTGGTCGAGGTCGCGCCCGGCGGGACGGTCACCGAGCGCTGGGTGCCGGTGCGCCGCGTCGGGCTCTACGTCCCCGGCGGGCTCTGCCCCCTGCCGTCCTCCGTCGTCATGAACGTCGTCCCCGCCCAGGTCGCGGGGGTGCGCTCGCTCGCCGTCGTCAGCCCGCCGCAGCGCGAGCACGGCGGCCTGCCGCACCCCGTGGTCCTCGCGGCCTGCGCGCTGCTCGGCGTCGAGGAGGTCCACGCCGTCGGCGGTGCGCAGGCGGTGGCGATGCTGGCCTACGGCACCGAGCAGTGCCGCAAGGTCGACATGGTCACCGGTCCGGGCAACGTCTACGTCGCGGCCGCCAAGCGGCTCGTGCGCGGCGCGGTCGGCATCGACAGCGAGGCCGGCCCGACCGAGATCGGCATCCTCGCCGACGAGACCGCCGACCCGGTCTTCGTCGCCGCCGACCTGCTGAGCCAGGCCGAGCACGACCCCAACGCCTCCTGCCTGCTCGTCAGCCCGAGCGAGGAGCTCCTCGACGCGGTCGCGGCCGAGGTCGAGCGGCAGTTCGCGCTCACCAAGCACGTCGACCGCGTGGGCCCTGCGCTGCGCTCGCAGAGCGCCGCCGTGCTCGTCGACGACATCGACGCCGGGCTCGCCCTGGTCGACGAGTGGGCGGCGGAGCACCTCGAGGTCATCACCCGCGACGCCGCAGCGGTCGCCGCCCGCGTCACCAACGCCGGCGCCGTCTTCGTCGGTCCCTGGTCGCCGGTCAGCCTCGGCGACTACCTCGCCGGCTCCAACCACGTGCTCCCGACCGGCGGCACGGCGAAGTTCAACCCCGGCCTGTCGGTGCAGACGTTCCTGCGCGGCATCCACGTCGTCGACTACTCGCGCGACGCGCTCGCCGCGGTCGCGCACCACATCGACGCGCTCGGCGGCGCCGAGGACCTGGTGGCGCACGTGGCGGCCGTGCGGGTGCGCGTGCCCGCCGAGGAGGCCGGCGCGTGAGCGAGCTCCAGGACCTGCTCCGGCCCGACCTGCGCGGGCGCACGGCGTACGGCGCACCCCAGATCGACGTGCCGGTCCGCCTCAACACCAACGAGAACCCCCACCCGCCTTCCGCGGCGCTGGTGGCGGACCTCGCGGCCTCGGTCGCGGCCGCGGCCGAGCAGCTCAACCGCTACCCCGACCGCGACGCGGTCGCGCTGCGGGGGGAGCTCGCGGCGTACCTCTCCTCGGCGACGGGCGTCCCGCTCGACGCCAGCCGGGTGTGGGCGGCCAACGGCTCCAACGAGGTCATCCAGCAGCTGCTGCAGGCGTTCGGCGGGCCGGGGCGCACGGCGCTGGGCTTCGGCCCGACGTACTCGATGTACCCCCTCTACTGCGTCGGGACGGGCACCGGCTGGGTCGACGCCGACGTCCGCGACGAGCGGTTCGGGCTCGACGTCGACCGTGCAGTCGCCGCCGTGCAGGAGGCGGACCCCGACGTCGTCTTCCTCTGCTCGCCCAACAACCCGACCGGCACCGCGGTCCCGCCGGACGCCGTCGAGCGGCTCTACGCCGCGACCCGCGGGATCCTCGTCGTCGACGAGGCCTACGCCGAGTTCGGCGGCGCGACCTCCGCGGCCGTCCTGCTCGAGGGGCGCCCGCGGCTCGTCGTCTGCCGCACGATGTCGAAGGCGTTCGCGTTCGCCGGCGGCCGGCTGGGCTACCTCGCCGCAGCGCCGGAGGTCGTCGACGCGCTGCAGCTCGTGCGGCTGCCCTACCACCTCTCCGTCGTCGCCCAGGAGGCCGCGCGCGCGGCGCTGCGCCACGCCGACGAGACCCTCGCCTCCGTGGCGGCCGTGCGCGAGCAGCGCGAGCGGATCGTCGAGGTGCTGCGCGCCCGCGGC
Source organism: Motilibacter rhizosphaerae (assembly GCF_004216915.1). Taxonomy (NCBI): domain Bacteria; kingdom Bacillati; phylum Actinomycetota; class Actinomycetes; order Motilibacterales; family Motilibacteraceae; genus Motilibacter; species Motilibacter rhizosphaerae. The sequence goes on along the minus strand of NZ_SGXD01000004.1, from coordinate 239,849 downwards.
CTCGACGCGGTCGACTCGGACTCCAACTTCGTGCTGTTCGGCCGCTTCGCCGACTCCGGCAAGGTGTGGCAGGCACTGCTCGACCGCGGTGTCCTCGTCCGGGACGTCGGCCTGCCCGGCTGGCTGCGCGTCACCGCCGGCACCACTGACGAGACCACGACGTTCCTCGACGCGCTCGCCGCAGCGCTCGACCTCCTGGGGGAGACCGCGTGAGCGAGCAGACCCGCCCGTCCCGCACCGGCCGCGTCGAGCGGGTGACGAAGGAGTCCTCGGTGCTCGTCGAGGTCGACCTCGACGGCACCGGCACCGTCGACATCAGCACGGGCGTCGGGTTCTACGACCACATGCTCGCCCAGCTCGGCAAGCACGGGCTGCTCGACCTCACCGTCAAGACCGAGGGCGACGTCCACATCGACGCGCACCACACCGTCGAGGACACCGCCATCGCGCTCGGCGAGGCGCTGCGCCAGGCGCTCGGCGACAAGGCGGGGATCCGCCGCTTCGGCGACGCGCTCGTCCCGCTCGACGAGACCCTCGTCCAGGTCGCGGTCGACCTGGCCGGCCGGCCGTACTGCGTGCACACCGGCGAGCCCGAGGGCCAGGCCTACGTCGTCATCGGCGGGGACTACGTCGGCTCGCTCACTCGGCACGCCGTCGAGAGCATCGCCTCCAACGCGGCGATCGCCCTGCACGTGCGCGTCCTCGCCGGCCGCGACCCGCACCACATCGTCGAGGCGCAGTTCAAGGCGCTGGGCCGTGCGCTGCGCGACGCCGTCGCCTGGGACCCGCGCGTCGTCGGCGTGCCCTCGACGAAGGGGTCGCTCTAGGTGGCGCCCACCGTCACCGTCCTCGACTACGGCTCCGGCAACCTGCGCTCGGCCGTCCGCGCGCTGGAGCGCGTCGGCGCCGAGGTCGTGCTCACCAGCGACCGCACCACCGCGGAGGAGGCCGACGGCCTCGTCGTGCCGGGGGTCGGCGCGTACGCCGCGTGCATGGTCGGGCTGCGCGCAGTCCGCGGCCCGGAGATCATCGGCCGGCGCCTCGCGGGCGGCCGACCCGTGCTCGGCATCTGCGTCGGCATGCAGGTGCTGTTCGAGCGGGGCGTCGAGCACGGCGTCGAGGCCGAGGGCTGCGGCGAGTGGCCGGGCACGGTCGACCGGCTGGAGGCCCCGGTCCTGCCGCACATGGGCTGGAACACCGTCGACGCGCCCGAGGACAGCGCGCTGTTCGCCGGCGTGCGCGACGAGCGGTTCTACTTCGTCCACTCCTACGGCGTGCGCCGCTTCGACCTCGTGAGCGGCGAGCGCTACCGCGCCCCGCTCGTCACCTGGGCCACGCACGGCCAGCCCTTCGTCGCGGCGGTCGAGAACGGCGCCCTCTCGGCGACGCAGTTCCACCCGGAGAAGTCCGGCGACCCGGGCGCCGAGCTGCTGCGCAACTGGCTCAAGACCCTGCAGTGAGCGCGAAGGGCGAGCGGGCGCGACGGCGCGCCGAGCTCGAGCGGGAGCGCGCCGCCGCCGCTGAGCGCGAGGCCGGGCGGCGCGACCGGCGCCGGTCCCGCGCGCTGCTCCTCCAGCGGGTGCGCGCGCTGCTGCCGCGGCGGCGGCGCACCGACGGCGTGCTGGGCCGGCGGCGCAGGGCCCGGCGCACGGCGGTCGTCGCGCTCGAGGTGGTGGTGCTCATGCTGGCCTGGCCGGCGCTCGAGACGCCGCTCGGCCGTGTCGCAGCGGTCGTCGTCGCCCTCGTCGCGCTGCCCGTCCTGCTCGTCCTCGTGACCCCCTGACCGCGCACACCGACCACCCGCACGACCGCCCGCACCGACCGCCCCCACCACCCCCGGAGCGCCCCCGCATGACCGACGCCCCCGCCCCCCTCGTCCTGCTCCCCGCCGTCGACGTCGCGGGCGGCCAGGCCGTCCGCCTCGTCCAGGGCGCGGCCGGCTCGGAGACGTCGTACGGCGACCCCCTCGACGCCGCCCTCGCCTGGCAGTCGGCGGGTGCCGAGTGGATCCACCTGGTGGACCTCGACGCGGCCTTCGGGCGCGGCAGCAACCGCGAGCTGCTCGCCGAGGTGACCGGGCGCGTGGACGTGCAGGTAGAGCTCTCCGGCGGCATCCGCGACGACGCCTCGCTCGAGGCCGCGCTCGCGACGGGGTGCGCGCGCGTCAACCTCGGCACCGCCGCCCTCGAGTCGCCGGACTGGGTGCGCGGGGCCATCGCCCGGCACGGCGACCGCATCGCCGTCGGGCTCGACGTGCGCGGCACCACGCTCGCCGCTCGCGGCTGGACCCAGGAGGGCGGCGAGCTGTTCGACGTGCTCGCCCGCCTCGACGCCGACGGCTGCGCGCGCTACGTCGTCACCGACGTCGCGAAGGACGGCACCCTCACCGGGCCGAACCTCGAGCTGCTCCGGCGCGTGTGCGCCGCGACAGACCGGCCCGTGGTCGCGAGCGGCGGGGTCTCCACGCTGGCCGACCTCGAGGCGCTGCGCACCCTGGTGCCCGTGGGCGTCGAGGGCGCCATCGTCGGCAAGGCGCTGTACGCCGGGGCCTTCACCCTCGAGGACGCGCTCGACGTCGCCGGCCGGTGAGCGGCCGAGCGGGCGACGCCCGAACGGAGCACGCCCGCGCGCGGCCGCGCCGCCGTGGCCGTCCTGACCCCTACAGTCTCCTGGTGCAGAAGAGGAGCCCCATGGTGCCCAGACCGCGATCGTCCGCCCTCCGCCCCGCGCGGATCGTCCCGGGGGTCGTCGCGGTCGCCGCGGCGCTCACCGGACTCGCCGCCCCCGCCGCAGGAGCGGCGACGGTCCACCTGGCGACGCCCCGGACGCCGCGTACCGCCCCCCTGCCGGTGACCCGCGACATCACGCACGGCACCGTCATCCGCAACCCGCAGACCGCCGCCCCCTGGGTGCTGCCGCTCCTCCACGTCGACAAGTCCCTGGCGGCCGACCCCGTTCCGCAGGCGTACGACGCCTCGTGCAGCTCCTCGGCGATCTCCGACCGGGAGATCATCACCGCGGCGCACTGCGTCGTCGAGCCGGGCCTCTACTACGTCATGGTCGGCGGGAGCCGGATGACGAGCGGCCACGCCGTGCCCGTCGAGGTCGTCCGCTACAACTCGCGCTACAGCTCGACCCGGATCCGCAACGACATCGCGGTGCTGCGCACGCTGGTCCCGCTGGGCCTGCCGTCGTACGCGAAGATCGGCACCGCCTCGCTCGCCCGCAAGGTCACCTCGGCGCGTCCGCCGGCGCTGCGGATCTACGGGTGGGGCAAGCCGGCCAACACCACCGACCCGGACGGCTTCCTGCGCACGGTCGCGGTGCACCAGCTGGACTCGACCGCGACGAAGCTGTTCGGCAGCGGCTTCGACCCGCACACGCAGATCGCCGTCGGCTCGCGCCTGCGCAACGGGCGCTACGCCGGCACCTGCCAGGGCGACAGCGGCGGCCCGCTCGTCGTCAAGGTCGGCCGCGCGTCCTACGTCGTCGGCGTGACGAGCTACGGGCTCAAGGCCGGCTGCGACATGGGACCGAGCGTCTTCACGAGCGTCGGGGCGTTCAGCGCCTGGGCCGCGCAGGCGCGCAAGTCGCTGCCCGCGCTGGCGAAGACCGCCAACCGCGCCCTGCCGTACGCCCTCACCGCCCCGACGCTGTCCACCAACGGGGGAGCCCCGGTCGCCGCGCTCGGCCAGCCGATCACCTGCAACGCGCCGACCGGCGCGCAGCTGACGGAGAACGCCACCGTGGCCGGTGTCTCGTTCCTGCGCAACGGCAGCACCCAGGTCCCGGCCGCGGCGGGCGGTGTGCACGTGGTCGAGGCCGCAGACGCCGACGCGCAGCTCGCCTGCGTCGTCACGCTGCACTCCAGCGTCGGCAGCACGTCCGTGACGAGCGCGGCGTTCACCTTCCCGGCCGCGCCTGACGCCTACGTCACGCCGGTGATCAGCGGCCTCGCGGGCGACGGCTCGATGCCGGTGCCCGGGACGGTCGCGACCTGCGCGGCGACCTTCACCGTGCCGGGCGTGAGCGTCGGCTACGACTGGTTCGCGTCCAGCAGCTCGGTCGACCTCACCGGCGCCACGCCGCTCGCGACCGGGGCGGCGTCGCTGACGCTGACGACCGACGTGCTCAAGGCCGCGGCCGGCCGCGAGCTGGTCTGCCGGGCCACGGGCTCGAACGGCATGGGCTCGTCGCAGGCCACGACCGGCTCGTACATCCCGAGCCTGCGGGCGCCGTACCTCTCCGGGCTGGCGGTCAACGGCACGGTGGCGCGGAACTCGCCCCTGACCTGCGCGGCCACCCCCTCGGACGCGACCGCGGTCGTGTCCTACCGCTGGGCGCGCTCGGCGGGCTTCCTCGTCGGCAGCGGGCCGCTCCCGGCGACGGCGGCGGTCATCGCGGGGCAGACGGGCCCGAGCTACACGACGACCAACGGCGCGCCGGACACGGGGAACTACCTCACCTGCGAGGTCACCGCCACGACGTGGCAGGGGACGAGCGTGGCCTACGAGTCCACGTTCAGCCGGATCCCGTGACCCTCGCCGTCCGCGTCATCCCCTGCCTCGACGTCGACGCCGGCCGGGTGGTCAAGGGCGTCAACTTCACCGCGATCCGCGACGCGGGTGACCCGGTGGAGATGGCCAAGGCCTACGACGCCGAGGGGGCCGACGAGCTCGTCTTCCTCGACATCACGGCGAGCAGCGGTGAGCGCGACACGACGTACGACGTGGTGCGCCGCACCGCCGAGCAGGTCTTCATCCCGCTCACCGTCGGGGGCGGGGTGCGCAGCGTCGAGGACGTCGACCGCCTGCTCCGGGCCGGCGCGGACAAGGTGGGCGTCAACACCGCCGCCGTGGCGCGCCCGGAGCTCGTCGCGGAGATCAGCACGCGATTCGGCTCGCAGGTGCTCGTGCTCTCGATCGACGCGCGCCGCTGCCCGGCGGGCACGGAGACCGAGAGCGGCTTCGAGGTGACCACGCACGGCGGGCGCCGCGGCACGGGCACCGACGCGGTCGCCTGGGCCGCGCGCGCTGCCGAGCTGGGGGCGGGGGAGATCCTGCTCAACAGCATCGACGGCGACGGCACCAAGGACGGCTACGACCTGGAGATGGTGCGCGCGGTCCGGGCCGCCGTCGGCGTCCCCGTCATCGCCTCGGGCGGCGCGGGCGCGCTCGGCGACTTCGCCCCGGCGGTCGAGGCCGGGGCCGACGCCGTGCTCGCGGCGTCCGTGTTCCACTTCGGCGAGCTGCGGATCGGCGAGGTCAAGCGCTCCCTGGCCGACGCGGGGCTGCCGGTCCGCTGACCCGCGCCTCCGCGGTGATCATGCAGATCCTGGCGGGGTCTCCGCCCCTCCCGCGGTGATCATGCAGATCTTGGCCGGGTGGCACCTCCAGGATGGGCATGATCACGGCCAGGGAGGTGGGCCCAGGATGTGCATGATCACGGCCAGGGGGGTGGGCCCAGGATGTGCATGATCGCGGCCAGTCGGGGGCCCGGATGTGCATGATCACGGGGAGGGGTCAGGGGCCGGAGAACCACTCCGCGACCGGCGTGTCGGCCGGCTCCACGACGAGCCGGGCGGCCCGGCCGCGTCCGAACGCCAGCAGCAGCAGCTCGACGGGCGCGGCCTCGACGACGACCCGGCGCTCGCCGGACCCCACCTCGACGACGTCCGGGCTCCCGCTGCGGCGCAGCGCGACGGTCGCCGGGGCACGGCGGCCGAGCCGCTTCGCCAGGCCCGGCACCCGGGCCCACAGCGCGTCCTCCACCCCCGCGGGCAGCTCGCGCGGCTCCCACCCCGGCTGCGCGCGGCGCAGGTCCTCGTGATGGATGACGAGCTCGACGAGGTCGGCCGCCTCGCGCAGCTGCGGGATGCGCGTCGGCCACCAGGGAGCAGGACCACGGCGCACCCGGTCCACGAGGGCGGCGTAGTCGCCCGCGGCGATGCCGTCCTGCACCCGCTGGGTGTGGCCCGCGAGCGGCCGCACGGCGATCCCGAGGGCGGCGTCGGGGCGGTGCTCGCGCAGGACGACGTGCGCGGCGAGGTCGCGGGCGCGCCACGGCGGGCAGAGGGTCGGGGCCGCGGGGTCGAGCCCGGCGAGGGTGTCGGCGAGGGCGGCGCGCTCAGCCGGCGCGTACGAGGTGGTCACGAGGGGCCAGCCTGCCCGCCCGCGCCGCCTCCAGTCGTGCGGCAAGATGACCGGGTGCCCAGCCGCGTCACCGACTCCGCCCTCGCCCCCGACGTCGCCGCCCGCCTCAAGCGCGACGCCGACGGCCTCGTCGCCGCCGTCGTGCAGCAGTGGGACACCCGCGAGGTGCTCATGGTCGGCTGGATGGACGACGAGGCGCTGCACCGCACGCTGACCTCGGGCCGGGCGACCTACTGGAGCCGCAGCCGGCAGGAGTACTGGGTCAAGGGCGGCACCTCGGGCCACGTCCAGCACGTCAAGGGCGTCCGGCTCGACTGCGACGGCGACGCGCTGCTGCTCGAGGTCGACCAGGTCGGCGCGGCCTGCCACACCGGGGACCGCACGTGCTTCGACGCCGTCGCGCTGCCCGTGGTGGTGGGGGAGTGAGCCCGGCGTACGGCGGGGTGGAGCCCTCGCTCGAGGAGTTCCGCACGCTCGCGAAGGACCGTCGGGTCATCCCCGTCGTCCGGCGGCTGCTCGCCGACGGCGAGACGCCGGTGGGCGTCTACCGCAAGCTGGCGCAGGAGCGGCCGGGCACCTTCCTGCTCGAGTCCGCCGAGCACGGCGGGGTGTGGTCGCGCTACTCGATCGTGGGCGCGGCCAGCGCGGCGACGCTCACCGAGCAGGACGGGGAGGCCGTCTGGCTGGGGACGCCGCCCGTCGGCCTGCCCACCGGGGGCGACCCGCTCGAGGCGGTGCGCGGCACCCTCGCCGCGCTGCACACCGAGCCCGACCCCGACCGCGGGCTCCCGCCGCTGACCGGGGGGCTCGTCGGCTACGTCGGGTACGACGCGGTGCGGCGGCTCGAGCGCCTCCCCAGCCTCGCCGAGGACGACCTGCGGCTGCCGGAGCTCGCGCTCCTGCTCGCGACGGACCTCGCCGTGCTCGACCACGCCGACGGCACCGTCGTGCTCATCGCCAATGCCGTCAACTGGGACGACAGCGACGAGCGGGTCGACGACGCGTACGCCGACGCCGTCTCCCGGCTCGACCGGATGACGGGGGAGCTCGCCACGCCGGCGCCCCCGACGGTGGCGGTGCTCGACCGGCGCGACCCGGACTACGACCGGCGGACCGCGCAGCCGGCGTACGAGGCCGCGGTGGAGGAGGCGAAGGAGGCGATCCGCGCCGGCGAGGCGTTCCAGATCGTCGTCGGGCAGCGCTTCGAGGCGCGGACGTCGGCGAGCGCCCTCGACGTCTACCGGGTCCTGCGCGTCACCAACCCGAGCCCGTACATGTACCTCCTGCGCCTCCCGCAGGGCTTCGACATCGTCGGCTCGAGCCCGGAGGCGCTGGTCAAGGTGACGGGCGGGCGCGCCATGCTCCACCCGATCGCGGGGACCCGGCCGCGCGGCAGCACGCCGGAGGAGGACGCCGCGCTCGGCGTCGAGCTGCTCGCGGACCCCAAGGAGCGCGCCGAGCACCTCATGCTCGTCGACCTCGGGCGCAACGACCTGGGCCGGGTCAGCGCGCCCGGCACCGTCGAGGTCGTCGACTTCATGTCGGTGGAGCGCTACAGCCACGTCATGCACATCGTCTCGACCGTCGTCGGCCGGCTGGCGCCGGGGCGCACCGCGTTCGACGCGCTGACGGCGTGCTTCCCCGCCGGGACGCTGTCCGGGGCGCCGAAGCCGCGCGCGATGGAGATCATCGAGTCGCTCGAGCCCACCCGCCGCGGCGTCTACGGCGGCATCGTCGGCTACCTCGACTTCGCCGGCGACGCCGACACGGCCATCGCGATCCGGACGGCGGTGCTGCGCGACGGCACGGCGTACGTCAGCGCGGGCGCCGGCATCGTCGCCGACTCCGACCCCGCGACCGAGGACGCGGAGTGCCGCCACAAGGCCGCGGCCGTGCTCCGCGCCGTGGCTGCCGCGGGCACCCTGCGCCCGGCTGGCGCGTGACCCGGTGAGCGCCGCCCGCGAGCGCGCCACCGCCGTCCTGCTGATCGCCCTCGGCGGCCTCGTCGTGCTCGTCGCCGCCGGCCGTACGTGGGTGCGGCTCCGCCCGGCCGCGGCCGTCGCGCTCCCGCCGGTGCGCCTGTCGGGCCGCGCGCTCTCCGCCGGGGTGCCGGCCCTCGGGCTGCTCCTCCTCGCGGCCGCCGCCGGGGTGCTCGCCGTGCGGGGCCCGGCCCGGCGGGCGGTGGGTGCCGTCGCGGTCCTCGCCGCCCTCCTCGCCGCGGAGCTCACCGTCGCCGCGGCGTACGGGCCGCACCGCCGCGCGACGGCCGTCTCGGCGGCGGGGGACCGGCTCGGCTCGCCCACCGGGGCCACGGCCGCCACCAGCGGCTGGCCCGCCGTCGCGCTGGCCGGCGCCGCGCTGGCCCTCGCGGGTGGCGCCTGGGCGCTCGCCCGCTCCGGCCGGTGGAGCTCGCTGGGGCGGCGCTACGACTCCCCAGCGCGCCCTTCCGGGCAGGACGTGGACGCCTGGCAGGCGCTCTCCCGCGGGGACGATCCCACCCTGTGAGTCGTTGAGGCCCTCCGCGTGGTCCGGAGCGCTAGGGTGCGGCGCACGCCCGGACCCGGGACCCGATGGAAGGACGATCCCCGATGAGCAGCGAGTACCCCCCGCCGAGCGCGCCCGGCGAGGGCGAGCAGCCCCCCTCGGCCCCGTCGTACGGCGGCCCGTCGTTCGAGAAGCCCAGCTCGGAGCCGCCCGCTGCGCCGTCCTACGGAGCGCCGTCCGGCCCGTCGTTCGAGAAGCCGGCGGAGGCCCCGTCGTACGGCGCGCCCGCCGAGCAGCCGCAGTACGGGCAGCCGCAGTACGGGCAGCCGCAGTACGGCCAGCCGCAGTACGGCCAGCCGCAGTACGGCCAGCCGCAGTACGGCCAGCCGCAGTACGGCCAGCCCGCCTACGGCTACCCGGGTGCCTACGCGAGCTGGGGCCAGCGGGCCCTCGGCACGCTGGTCGACGCCGGCCTGGTCATCGGCGGCTACATCGTGGTGTTCGTCGTCGCCGGCATCATCGGCCACGTCAGCGGCGTGCTCGGCGGCCTGCTCTTCTTCCTCGGCTTCCTGGCGGTGCTGGCGCTCGCGATCTGGAACACGGTCTGGAAGCAGGGCACGACCGGCCAGTCGATCGGGAAGGGCGTCGCCAAGATCAAGCTGGTCCGCGAGGTCGACGGCCAGGTGCTCGGCCCGGGCATGAGCTTCGTGCGGCAGATCGCCCACTTCCTCGACAGCATCCCCTGCTACGTCGGCTACCTCTGGCCGCTCTGGGACCCGAAGCGCCAGACGTTCGCGGACAAGATCCTCCAGTCCGTCGTGATCCCGGTCTGACCACGAGCACCACGTCCAGCACCACCCAGCAGCGGCCGACCCCCCGAGCGCGGGGGCTGGCCGCTCCTGCGTCCGCGGCCCTGGCGGCGGGCGCTGCGGTCGGCGCGCTCGTCCTCCGCGACCCGCACGTGCCCGGGTCGTGGGGCTGGTGCCCGCTGCGCCGGCTGACCGGCCTGTCCTGCCCCTTCTGCGGCGGCCTGCGTGCGGTCGACGACCTGGCGCGCGGGCACGCCGGTGACGCCCTCGCGAGCAACGGCTACGTCGTGCTCGTCGTGCTGCCGCTCGCGGTCCTGCTCTGGGCGACGTGGGCGGTGCGGCGCTGGCGCGACCCGTACGCCCCGGCTCCGGCCCTGCCGGCCGCCGTCGCCTGGGCCGTGCTCGGGGCGGGCGTGCTCTTCGCGGTCGTGCGCGACCTGCCGCTGGGGCTGCCCCTCGGGCCGTGAGGCGCCGGCCCGAGCCGGTCCTCCGCCAGGACCAGCGCCACCCGTCCGCGTCACCCGTCCGCGTCACTCGTCCGGGGGGCCCCGGGAGGCAGCGTCAGCCCCCCGGTCTACCCTGGCCGTAGGCGAGGAAGCCCGACCCGGCCGAGGCCGCGAGGAGCCCGCCGTCGTTGCCCGCACCAGCCGGCCAGCAGGGCCGCCCGGTCGTTCTAGGGAGCCGCCCGAGGTGACAGTCCTCGACGACATCGTCGCGGGGGTGCGCGAGGACCTCGCCGAGCGGCAGGCCCGCGTCGCGCTCGACGACCTCAAGGCCCGCTGCGCCCGGGTGCCCGACGCCAAGCCCGTCGTGCAGGGGTTCCGCAGCGGCGGCGTGCGCATCATCGCCGAGGTCAAGCGCAAGAGCCCGAGCAAGGGCGAGCTCGCCGACATCCCGGACCCCGCGCTGCTAGCGGGGGAGTACGAAGCAGGCGGCGCCTTCGCCATCAGCGTGCTCACCGAGCAGCGCCGCTTCGGCGGCACGCTCGCCGACCTCGACGCCGTGCGCCAGGCCGTCGACGCCCCTCTGCTGCGCAAGGACTTCATCGTGAGCAGCTACCAGCTGTGGGAGGCGCGCGCCCACGGCGCGGACCTCGCGCTGCTCATCGTGGCGGCGCTGGAGCAGAACGCCCTCGTCTCGCTCATCGAGCGGGCGGAGTCCATCGGGCTCACGCCGCTCGTCGAGGCCCACGACGCCGAGGAGGTCCGCCGGGCGGTCGACGCCGGCGCGCGCGTCATCGGCGTCAACGCCCGCAGCCTCAAGACGCTCGAGGTCGACACCTCGCTGTTCGCCCGCCTGGCCCCGCTGATCCCCGACGAGTGCGTCAAGGTCGCCGAGTCCGGCATCAGCGGCGCGCACGACGTCATCGAGCTGGCCCGCGAGGGGGCCGACGCGGTCCTCGTCGGCGAGACGCTCGTCAAGGGCAAGGACCCGCGCTCGGCCGTGGCCGACCTCGTGGCCGCTGGTGCCCACCCCGCGCTGAAGCAGCCCCGGCCGTGACCGCGCCCGCCGTCCCCGCCCCGCTGCCCGACTCGAGCGGCCACTTCGGCCGCTTCGGCGGCCGCTTCGTGCCCGAGGCGCTCGTCGCCGCCCTCGACCAGGTCGCCGAGGAGTACGCCCGGGCCCGCCAGGACCCGGCCTTCCTCGCCGAGCTCGACGGGCTGCTGAAGGACTACACCGGCCGGCCGAGCGCGCTGACCGACGTGCCCCGCTTCGCGGCGCACGCGGGCGGCGCGCGGGTCCTGCTCAAGCGCGAGGACCTCAACCACACCGGCTCGCACAAGATCAACAACGTGCTCGGGCAGGCGCTGCTCACCCGACGCATGGGCAAGAAGCGCGTCATCGCGGAGACGGGGGCGGGCCAGCACGGCGTCGCCACGGCCACCGCCGCGGCGCTGTTCGGCCTCGAGTGCGTCGTCTACATGGGCGAGGAGGACACCCGCCGGCAGGCGCTCAACGTCGCCCGCATGCGGCTGCTCGGCGCGGAGGTCGTCCCCGTCCGCACCGGCTCGCGCACGCTCAAGGACGCGATCAACGAGGCGTTCCGCGACTGGGTCACCAACGTCGAGTCGACGCACTACCTGTTCGGCACGGTCGCCGGGCCGCACCCGTTCCCGCAGCTCGTGCGCGACTTCCAGCGCGTGGTCGGCGACGAGGCGCGCGGCCAGGTGCTCGAGCGCGTCGGCCGGCTGCCCGACGCGGTCTGCGCCTGCGTCGGCGGCGGCAGCAACGCGATCGGCATCTTCACCGCGTTCCTCGAGGACGAGGCCGTGCGGCTCTACGGCTTCGAGGCCGGCGGCGACGGCGTCGAGACCGGCCGGCACGCGGCGACGATCACGGCCGGGGCGCCCGGCGTGCTGCACGGGTCGCGCTCGTTCGTCCTCCAGGACGACTGGGGCCAGACCATCGAGAGCCACTCGATCAGCGCCGGGCTGGACTACCCGGGCGTGGGTCCGGAGCACGCCTACCTCGCCGACATCGGCCGCGTCGCGTACGAGCCGGTGACCGACCGCGAGGCCATGGACGCGCTGTCCCTGCTCAGCCGCACCGAGGGCATCATCCCGGCGATCGAGAGCGCCCACGCGCTCGCCGGCGCGCTGCGGGTGGGCAGGGCGCTCGGCGAGGACGCGGTCCTGCTCGTCAACCTCTCCGGCCGCGGCGACAAGGACGTCGACACGGCGGCCCGGTGGTTCGGGCTGCTCTCCGACGAGCAGATCGTCGAGGCGGCCGAGGCGCAGGTCGCCGAGCCGCCGCAGGAGAGCTCGGGGGAGGGCTGGTGAGCGCGCTCGACAGCCGGCTCGCCGAGCGGCGGGCCGAGGGGCGCGCGGCACTCGTCGGATACCTCCCCGCCGGGTTCCCCTCCCCGGACGGGGCGCTCGCCGTCGCCCGCGCGATGGTCGAGGGCGGCTGCGACGTCATCGAGGTCGGGCTTCCCTACTCCGACCCGGTGCTCGACGGCCCCGCGATCCAGCAGGCCGTCGACCAGGCGCTCCGTGCCGGGGTCGGCCCGAAGGACGTCCTGCGCACCGTCGAGGCGGCCTCGTCCGCGGGCGCGGCGACGCTGGTGATGACGTACTGGAACCCGGTCGAGCGCCAGGGCCCGGAGCGCTTCGCCGCCGACCTCGCCGCCGCCGGCGGGTCCGGCGTCATCCTCCCCGACCTCCCTCCCGAGGAGGCCGGCGCGTGGCTCAGCGCCGCCGAGGACCACGGGCTCGACAGCGTCTTCCTCGTCGCCCCCTCCTCGAGCGAGGAGCGCGTCGCGGCCGTCTGCGCCGCGAGCTCGGGCTTCGTCTACGCCGCCTCGCTCATGGGCGTGACGGGCGTCCTCGCCGTCAGCTCGGGGGCGCGGGACCTCGTGGCCCGCACCCGTCAGCACACCGACCTGCCGGTCTGCGTCGGGCTCGGGGTCAGCACGCCCGAGCAGGCGGAGGAGGTCGCGGCGTACGCCGACGGCGTCATCGTCGGCACCGCCTTCGTGCGCGCGGTGCTCGAGGCGCCCGACGAGGCCGCCGGTGCCGCCGCTGCCGGGGAGCTGGCCGGGCGCCTCGCGGCGGGAGTGCGCGCGGGGCGGTCGTGAGCACGGCGCGGGCGACCCTCGCGGCGCCTCCCGGCACCCCGCAGCGGGGCCGCGTGCTCGACACGGTGGGCACGCTGCTGCGCGTCGTGCTCGGGGTCGTGCTCGTGGTGGCGGCGCTGCTCAAGCTGCCGCACCCGGGGGAGAGCGTGCGGGCGGTGCAGGCGTACCAGATCCTCCCGCACGCCGCCGGCGTCCAGGTCGGTCACGTGCTGCCCTTCGTCGAGCTCGCCATCGGCGTCCTGCTCGTCCTCGGCCTCGCGACGCGCGGGGCCGCGGTGGTCGCGGGGCTGCTCATGGTCGCCTTCCTCGTCGGCATCTCCTCGGCCTGGGCCCGCGGGCTCTCCATCGACTGCGGGTGCTTCGGCGGCGGGGGAGCGGTCGCGAAGGGCCATACCCGCTACGTCCAGGAGCTGCTCCGCGACGCCGGTCTGCTCGCCTGCGCGGCCTGGCTCGTCGTGCGCCCGCGAACGCTCGGCGCCCTCGAGTCGTTGCTCCTGCCGGACATGCACGACCCCCAGGACCACCGCCCGGCGGGGTGAGCAGCGCTCCGCCGAACCAGTCCGGAACGACCCGCACCACCCCCGGAAGGACCCCATGAGCACGCGCAACGCCGACCGCCGCGCCACCGCCCGCGACAAGCTGGCGGCGGAGCGGGCCCGGCAGGCCGCCGCGCAGCAGCGCCAGCGCCGGCTGCTGCTCGTGGCGATCCCGCTCGTCGTCGTCGTCATCGCCGTCGCGGTCGGGATCGTCGCGACCCGGGGCAGCGGCAGCAGCAGCGCGAGCGCCCCCCGTCCGACCGGGGTCGCCGCGGTCGGGGCCGGCTTCACCACGGGGACCGCCGGGAAGCCGGTGATCGACCTGTGGGAGGACTTCCAGTGCCCGATCTGCAAGCAGTTCGAGGGCTCGGACAGCGCCAAGGCGATGCGCCAGCTCGCCGCTGACGGCAAGGCGCAGCTCGTCATCCACCCGCTGAGCTTCCTCGACGACAACCTCGGCAACGACAGCTCGAAGCGCGCCGCCGCGGCCTTCGGCTGCGCGATCGACGCCGGCAAGGGCCTCGAGTACCACGACGCGGTCTACGCCCACCAGCCCGAGAAGGAGGGCGCGGGCTACACCGACGCGCAGCTGCTCTCGTTCGGCACGGAAGCGGGGATCACGGGCCCGGCGTACGACACGTTCCAGCAGTGCGTGAAGGCCGGGACGTACGACGGCTGGGCGGGGCAGGTGCAGCACACGATGGAGCAGCACGGGATCACCGGCACTCCGACGATCCAGGTCGCGGGCAAGTCGCAGGACCTGCAGACGCTGAGCGCCGACTCGATCACCAGGGCCGTCACGGCGGCGGCGGGCTCGTGAGCGCGCCCGCGGCCGTCCTCGCCTCCATCCCCAGCCCGAGCCAGGGGGTCTGGCACCTCGGGCCCTTCCCCGTCCGGGCCTACGCGCTGTCGATCATCCTCGGCGTCGTGCTCTCGGTGTGGTGGGGCGACCGCCGCTGGCAGGCGCGCGGCGGCCGGCCCGGCACGGTGGCCGACGTGGCCGTCTGGGCGGTGCCGTTCGGCGTCGCCGGCGGTCGGATCTACCACGTCATCACGAGCCCGTCGGCGTACTTCGGCTCGGGGGGCCACCCCCTGCGCGCGTTCGCGGTGTGGGAGGGCGGCCTCGGCATCTGGGGCGCCATCGCGCTGGGCGCGGTCGGCGCGTGGATCGGCTGCCACCGGCGCGGGATCGTGCTGCCGCCGTTCGCCGACGCGCTCGCGCCGGGGATCGTGCTCGCGCAGGCCGTCGGGCGCTGGGGCAACTGGTGGAACCAGGAGCTGTTCGGGCGGCCGACGACGCTGCCGTGGGGGCTCGAGATCGACCCGGCGCACCGTCCGGCGAGCAGCCCGCAGGCAGCGACGTACCACCCGACGTTCCTCTACGAGTCGCTCTGGGACCTCGGCGTCGCCGGGCTCGTCGTGTGGGCGGACCGCCGGTTCAAGCTCGGGCACGGGCGGGCGTTCGCGCTGTACGTCGCGGCGTACTGCGTGGGCCGGTCGTGGACCGAGGCGCTGCGCGTGGACGACGCGGAGCACTTCCTGGGACTGCGGCTCAACCAGTTCACGGCGGCCGTGGTGTTCCTGGCGGCCGTGGCCTACATCGTGGTGTCGGCGCGGCTGCGGCCCGGTCGGGAGACCGACGTCGAGCCCGGTCGGGAGACCGACGTCGAGCCTGGTCGGGAGACCGACGTCGAGCCCGGTCGGGAGACCGGCGTCGAGCCTGCTCCCGCTGACGGCGTCGCGACGCAGCAGGCGCCGGAGGCCGAGGGGGCGGCCGTCGCGAGCGGCGGGGAGCCGCCCGTGGCGCACCGCCCTACCCTGGACGGGTGAGCGGAGCGCAGAGCGAGCAGGTCGTGCAGCAGGTGGTCGTGTCGTCGGCGCAGCCCATGGCGGAGGTCGACCACCACCACCGCGACGTGACGGGCGGGTGGCTGCGCCCGGCCGTGTTCGGGGCCATGGACGGCCTCGTGTCCAACTCGGCGCTGGTCGCGGGCGTCGCCGGCGGCAGCGGCGGGCGGCACACGGTCCTCGTGGCGGGCCTCGCGGGCCTCGTCGCCGGGGCGATCTCGATGGCCGCGGGGGAGTACACCTCGGTCGCCAGCCAGGCCGAGCTCGCCACCGCCGAGATCGAGGCCGAGCGCCAGGAGCTGCTCGCCCACCCGGGCCCGGAGCAGGAGGAGCTGGCCCGGATCTACATGGCGCGCGGCGTCGACCCCGACCTCGCCCGCCAGGTCGCTGCGCAGCTGTCGCGCGACCCGGAGAGCGCGCTCGAGGTGCACGTGCGCGAGGAGCTCGGCATCGACCCCGACGAGCTGCCCTCGCCCGTCGTGGCCGCCGGCTCGTCGTTCGGGTTCTTCGCCGTGGGCGCCGCGGTGCCCGTGCTGCCCTACGTCCTGGGCGCCGGCCTGCTGCTCAGCGTGCTCGTCACGCTGCTCGCGCTGTTCCTCGGCGGTGCGGTCGTCTCACGGGTGACGGCCCGGCCGTGGTGGTTCAGCGGGGGGCGCCAGCTCGTGCTCGGCGGGCTCGCGCTGGCGGTCACCTGGGTGGTCGGGAACGCCGTCGGCGGCGTCGCCGGCTGAGGGCGCGCGGACCGCCGACGAGGCCGTACGCTAGTCGGGCGCACCGCCGCACGAGGACGAGGACCGCGACCCGGTCCGTGCCCCGCCACCGCACGAGTCGAACTGCAGGCCGACAAGGCCCCACCGGCCGGCAACATTGCTGTAACCTCGCGACCACTTCGGGCCAATGTCGTCCCACACCCGTCCCTCGGAGGAGACGACGCATGGCCAGCGTCCCCTCGGCTCTGCCTGCCCTGCAGGCCGCCGGCACAGCGTCCGCCTGGCGGACCCCTTCTGCCCAGCCCGTCGCCCAGGGTCTCTACGACCCGGCCAACGAGCGAGACGCCTGCGGCGTCGCGATGGTCGCCACCCTGCGGGGGACGGCCGGCCACGACATCGTCCAGGCGGCGCTCACCGCGCTGCGCAACCTCGACCACCGCGGCGCCTCCGGCGCCGAGCCCGACTCGGGCGACGGGGCGGGCATCCTCACCCAGGTCCCCGACGCGTTCCTGCGCGCGGTCGTGCCCGTGGAGCTCCCCGCCAAGGGGGGCTACGCCGTGGGCACCGCGTTCCTCCCGGCCGACGCCGACGAGGCCGCTGCCGCCGTGGCGGGGATCGAGCGGATCGCCGCCGAGGAGGGCCTGCGCGTCCTCGCCTGGCGCGACGTCCCCACGACGCCGGACATCCTCGGGCGCACCGCGCGCTCGGTCATGCCGTCGTTCCGCCAGCTCCTCGTCGCGGACGCCTCGGACGAGGGCCGCACCGGCACCGCGCTCGACCGGCTCGCCTTCTGCCTGCGCAAGCGCGCGGAGCGCGAGCTGGGCGCGTACTTCCCGTCGCTGTCGGCGCGCACGCTGGTCTACAAGGGCATGCTCACGACCGAGCAGCTCGCCGAGTTCTTCCCCGACCTCGTCGACGAGCGCTACGCCACCGAGCTCGCCCTGGTGCACTCGCGCTTCTCGACCAACACGTTCCCGTCGTGGCCGCTGGCGCACCCGTACCGCCTCATCGCGCACAACGGCGAGATCAACACCGTGCGCGGCAACCGCAACTGGATGGCCGCCCGCGAGAGCCTCATCTCCTCCGAGCTCATCCCCGGCGACCTCGCCCGGCTGAGCCCGATCTGCACGCCGGGCGCCAGCGACTCGGCGAGCTTCGACGAGGTCCTCGAGCTGCTCCACCTCGGCGGCCGCTCGCTGCCCCACGCCGTCCTCATGATGATCCCGGAGGCGTGGGAGGGCGACGCCGCCATGGACCCCGCGCGGCGGGCGTTCTACGAGTACCACTCCTCGTTCATGGAGCCGTGGGACGGCCCGGCCGCGGTCTGCTTCACCGACGGCTCGCTCGTCGGCGCGGTCCTCGACCGCAACGGCCTGCGCCCCGGCCGCTACTGGGTGACCGAGGACGGCCTCGTCGTCCTCGGCTCCGAGGCCGGCGTGCTCGAGCTCGACCCGGCGACGGTCGTGCGCAAGGGCCGCCTGCAGCCCGGCCGCATGTTCCTCGTCGACACCGAGCGCGGTCGCATCGTCGAGGACGACGAGGTCAAGAGCGAGCTCGCGGCCGCCGCGCCCTACGCCGACTGGCTGCGCGACGGCCTCGTCGACCTGCGCGACCTGCCCGAGCGCGAGCACGTGGTGCACACCCACGAGTCGGTCATCCGGCGCCAGCGCGCCTTCGGCTACACCGAGGAGGAGCTCCGCGTCCTGCTCGCCCCCATGGGCCGCGCTGGCGCCGAGCCGATCGGCTCGATGGGCACCGACACTCCGATCGCGGTGCTCTCCGAGCGCCCGCGGCTGCTCTTCGACTACTTCACCCAGCTGTTCGCGCAGGTGACGAACCCGCCGCTGGACGCGATCCGCGAGGAGCTCGTCACCTCGCTTATCTCGACGATCGGCCCGGAGCTCAACCTGCTCGACGCGACGGCGGAGCACTGCCGCCAGGTCGTGCTGCGCTTCCCGGTCATCGACAACGACGAGCTCGCGAAGATCGTCCACATCAAGCTGCCGGGCGTGCAGGCGGGCTACAGCACCCACGTCGTCAAGGGCCTCTACGACGTCGACGGCGGCGCGGACGCGCTGGCCCGCCGGCTCGACGAGATCTGCGACGAGGTCGACCGGGCCATGGAGGCCGGCGCGCGCTTCGTCGTGCTCTCCGACCGCGACTCCGACGCCGACCGCGCGCCGATCCCGTCGCTGCTGCTCACCTCCGCCGTGCACCACCACCTCATCCGGCAGAAGACCCGGCTGCAGGTCGGCCTCGTCGTCGAGGCCGGGGACGTGCGCGAGGTGCACCACGTCGCGCTGCTCATCGGCTACGGCGCGGCCGCGGTCAACCCGTACCTCGCGATGGAGACGGTCGAGGACCTGGTCCGCCAGGGCATCGTCACCGGCGTCCAGCCCGAGCAGGCGGTCCGCAACCTCGTGAAGGCGCTCGGCAAGGGCGTCCTCAAGGTCATGAGCAAGATGGGCATCTCGACCGTCGCGTCCTACCGCGGCGCCCAGGTGTTCGAGGCGCTCGGCCTCTCGCAGGAGCTCGTCGACCGCTACTTCACCGGTACGCCGACCAAGCTCGGCGGCATCGGCCTCGACGTGGTCGCGGAGGAGGTGCACCGGCGGCACCGCTCGGCGTACCCCGCCTCCGGCGCGCTGCCCCTGCACCGCCGCCTCGAGGTCGGCGGGGAGTACCAGTGGCGCCGCGAGGGCGAGCCGCACCTGTTCGACCCGGAGACGGTCTTCCGCCTCCAGCACTCGACCCGGGCGCGCCGCTTCGACGTCTTCCAGCAGTACACCTCGCGGGTCAACGACCAGTCCAAGCGGCTGATGACGCTGCGCGGGCTGTTCGAGTTCAAGGAGGGCGTCCGCCCGCCGGTGCCGCTCGAGGAGGTCGAGCCGGTCTCGTCGATCGTCAAGCGGTTCGGCACGGGCGCGATGAGCTACGGCTCGATCAGCAAGGAGGCGCACGAGACCCTCGCGATCGCCATGAACCGGCTGGGCGGCAAGTCCAACACCGGTGAGGGCGGCGAGGACCCCGAGCGCCTCTACGACGCCGAGCGCCGCAGCGCCGTCAAGCAGGTCGCGAGCGGCCGCTTCGGCGTGACCAGCGAGTACCTCGTGAACGCCGACGACATCCAGATCAAGATGGCGCAGGGCGCCAAGCCCGGCGAGGGCGGCCAGCTGCCCGGCCACAAGGTCTACCCGTGGGTCGCGCGCACCCGGCACTCCACGCCGGGCGTCGGCCTCATCTCGCCGCCGCCGCACCACGACATCTACTCGATCGAGGACCTCGCCCAGCTCATCCACGACCTGAAGAACGCCAACCGCGACGCCCGCATCCACGTGAAGCTGGTGGCCGAGGTCGGCGTCGGGACGGTCGCGGCGGGCGTGAGCAAGGCGCACGCCGACGTGGTGCTCATCTCGGGCCACGACGGCGGCACGGGCGCCTCGCCGCTGACGAGCCTCAAGCACGCGGGCGGCCCCTGGGAGCTCGGCCTCGCCGAGACCCAGCAGACGCTGCTGCTCAACGGCCTGCGCGACCGGATCGTCGTGCAGACGGACGGCCAGCTGAAGACCGGCCGCGACGTCGTCATCGCCGCGCTGCTCGGCGCGGAGGAGTTCGGCTTCGCGACCGCGCCGCTGGTCGTCAGCGGCTGCATCATGATGCGCGTCTGCCACCTGGACACCTGCCCCGTCGGCATCGCGACGCAGAACCCCGAGCTGCGCAAGCGGTTCACGGGCTCGCCGGAGTTCGTCGTGAACTTCTTCGAGTTCATCGCGGAGGAGGTCCGGGCGCTGCTCGCCGAGCTCGGCTTCCGCAGCATCGAGGAGGCCGTCGGCCACGCCGAGGTGCTGGACACCACGGCCGCGGTGGAGCACTGGAAGGCCGCGGGGCTCGACCTCACGCCGCTGCTCCACGTGCCCGACCTGCCCGAGGGGACGGCCCTGCGCAACACGACCAAGCAGGACCACGGGCTCGACCGCGCGCTCGACCACGTGCTCATCGCCGCGGCGTCCGAGGCGCTCGAGAGCGCGACGCCGGTCCGCATCGAGCACACCGTGCGCAACGTCAACCGCACGGTCGGCACGATGCTCGGCCACGAGATCACCAAGCGCTACGGCGGTGCCGGCCTGCCCGAGGACACCGTGGTGGTGGCCCTCACCGGCTCGGCGGGGCAGTCGTTCGGCGCGTTCGCGCCGCGCGGGCTCACCCTGCGCCTGCACGGCGACGCCAACGACTACGTCGGCAAGGGCCTGTCCGGCGGGCGCATCGTCGTCCGGCCGGACGCGGCCGCGCCGTTCGTCGCCGAGCGCAACACCATCGCGGGCAACGTCACGCTGTACGGCGCGACGGCCGGCGAGGTCTTCCTCTCCGGGCTCGTGGGAGAGCGGTTCTGCGTCCGCAACTCCGGCGCGACCGCGGTCGTCGAGGGCGTGGGCGACCACGCCTGCGAGTACATGACCGGCGGCACCGCGGTCGTGCTCGGCCCGACCGGGCGCAACCTCGCGGCCGGCATGTCGGGCGGCGTCGCGTACGTCCTCGACCTGCGCGAGGAGCGGGTCAACCGCGAGATGGTCGACCTCGAGCCGCTGGACGCCGAGGACGGCGACCTGCTGCGGCTGCTCGTCACCCGGCACCGGGAGGAGACCGGCTCGGCCGTCGCGCTGCGCCTGCTCACCGACTGGGACGCCGCCCTGGCGCGCTTCACCAAGGTGATGCCGCGCGACTACAAGCGCGTCCTCGAGGCGCGCGCCCGGGCCCTCGCCGAGGGTCTCGACGCCGATGCCGTCGTCATGGAGGCCGCACGTGGCTGACCCCCGTGGATTCCTCAACACCGGACGGGAGCTCCCGAAGCGCCGTCCGGTGGAGGTCCGCATCCGCGACTGGCGCGAGGTCTACGAGGAGATGTCCTCGGAGGGCCTGCGCGCCCAGGCCGGACGCTGCATGGACTGCGGGATCCCCTTCTGCCACAACGGCTGCCCGCTCGGGAACCTCATCCCGGAGTGGAACGACCTGACCTGGCGCGGGGACTGGCGCGACGCGATCGAGCGGCTGCACGCGACCAACAACTTCCCGGAGTTCACCGGTCGGCTGTGCCCGGCGCCGTGCGAGTCGGCGTGCGTGCTCGGCATCGGCGACGACCCGGTGACGATCAAGCAGGTCGAGGTCTCGATCATCGACCGCGCCTGGGACGAGGGCTGGGTCCAGCCCAAGCCCCCGTCGCGGCTCACGGGCAAGACCGTCGCGGTCGTGGGCTCCGGCCCCGCCGGGCTCGCCGCCGCCCAGCAGCTCACCCGCGCCGGCCACACGGTCGCGGTCTTCGAGCGGGCGGAGGAGCCGGGCGGGCTGCTGCGCTACGGCATCCCCGAGTTCAAGATGGAGAAGCGCCACCTCGACCGCCGCATCGCGCAGATGCGCGCGGAGGGGACGCGGTTCCGCACCGGCGTGGCCGTCGGCTCCGACATCAGCGGCGAGGACCTGTACGCCCGCTACGACGCCGTCGTGCTGGCCGTCGGCGCGACCGCGTGGCGCGACCTCCCGGTCCCCGGCCGCGAGCTCACCGGGATCCTCCAGGCGATGGAGTTCCTGCCGCACGCCAACCGCTACGCCCGCGACGCCACCTACGCGGTGCCGGTCACCGCGGAGGGGAAGGACGTCGTCATCATCGGCGGCGGCGACACCGGCGCCGACTGCCTCGGCACCTCGTTGCGCCAGGGTGCCCGCTCGGTCACCCAGCTCGAGATCATGCCGCGGCCGACGGACTCGCGACCGGGCACGCAGCCGTGGCCGACGTACCCGATGGTCTACCGGGTGTCCTCCGCGCACGAGGAGGGCGGCGAGCGGGTCTACGCCGTCAACACGCAGGAGTTCCTGGGCGACGAGGACGGCGCCGTCCGCGCGCTGCGCCTGGTCGAGGTGCGCATGGTCGACGGGCGCTTCGAGCCGGTGCCCGGCACCGAGCGCGAGATCCCGGCCCAGCTCGTGCTGCTCGCGATGGGCTTCGTCGGGCCGGAGAAGGGCTCGCTCGTCGAGCAGCTCGGGCTCCAGCTCGACCCGCGGGGCGCGCTCGTGCGCGACGCGCAGTACGCCTCCAACGTCCCCGGCGTCTTCGTCGCCGGCGACTGCGGCCGCGGGCAGTCGCTCATCGTGTGGGCGATCGCCGAGGGCCGGTCGGCGGCGGCGGGGGCCGACGCGTACCTCCGTGGCGGGGCGAGCGAGCTGCCCGTCCCGATCCAGCCGACCGCGCGGCCGCTGCTCGTCTGAGGCCGCACCACCGCTCGACGGAGGGCTCCCGCTGCGGCGGGGGCCCTCCGTCGTCGTACGCGGCGAGAAGTCGCGACGCAGCAACGGGTCCTCCGCTCGGACCGGCGCGGGGGAGGGCCCTGCGGTCACCGGGACACCCGTCCGGCACTACGCTTGGCCCCATGCGCCGTGCGAAGATCGTCTGTACGCTCGGGCCGTCGGTGGACGGCTACGAGCGCATCAAGGCCCTCATCCAGGCGGGCATGAACGTCGCCCGCTTCAACCTCAGCCACGCCGACCACGCCGAGCACGAGGCCCGCTACCAGTGGGTCCGCCAGGCGTCGGAGGAGCTCGGCAAGCCCGTGGCGGTCCTGGTGGACCTGCAGGGCCCCAAGATCCGCACCGGCTACTTCGCCGACGGGCCGGTCGTGCTCACGGCGGGGGACACCTTCACGATCACGACCGAGGACGTCCAGGGCGACGCCTCGACCGTCTCGACCACCTACAAGGGCCTCGCCGGCGACGTCGCGCCGGGGGACCCGATCCTCATCGACGACGGCCGCGTGGCGCTCAAGGTGACCTCGGTCGACGGCCCGCGGGTCGTCACCGAGGTCGTCGAGGGGGGCGTCGTCTCCAACAGCAAGGGCATCAACCTGCCCGGCGTGGGGGTCAGCGTCCCCGCCCTGTCGGAGAAGGACATCGCGGACCTGCGCTGGGCGCTGCACCTGCGCGCCGACGTGATCGCGCTGTCGTTCGTCCGCGACGCCAAGGACATCGTCGACGTCCACCGCATCATGGACGAGGAGGGCGTGCGCCTCCCCGTCATCGCCAAGGTGGAGAAGCCGCAGGCCGTCGACGCGCTCGAGGAGATCGTGGCCGCGTTCGACGGCATAATGGTCGCCCGCGGCGACCTCGGCGTCGAGCTGCCGCTCGAGCAGGTCCCGCTCGTCCAGAAGCGGGCCGTGGACCTCGCCCGCCGCTACGCCAAGCCCGTCATCGTCGCGACCCAGATGCTCGAGTCGATGATCTCCGCCTCGCGCCCGACCCGCGCCGAGACGAGCGACGTCGCCAACGCGGTGCTCGACGGGGCCGACGCGGTGATGCTCTCCGGCGAGACCAGCGTGGGCAAGTTCCCGTTCGAGACGGTCGCGACCATGGCGCGCATCGTCGAGACCGTCGAGACCAACGGCCTCGCGGAGATCCGCCCGCTGACCAGCCGGCCGACGACGAAGAGCGGCGCCATCACGGCCGCTGCGGCCGAGGTCGCCGAGGCGCTCGACGCGAAGTACCTCGTCACCTTCACCCAGAGCGGCGACTCCGCCCGCCGCGTGTCGCGCCTGCGCCACGCGACGCCGCTGCTCTCGTTCACCCCGGACGCCGACACCGGCCGCCAGCTGGCGCTGTCGTGGGGCATCGAGACGTTCCTGGTGGACACCGTGCAGCACACCGACCAGATGGCGCTGCAGGTCGACAAGACGCTGCTCGGCAACGGCATGTGCCAGGAGGGCGACCTCGTCGTCATCGTCGCCGGGGCGCCCCCGGGCATCCCGGGCTCGATCAACTCGATGCGCGTGCACCGCATCGGCGACGCGGTGAACAAGGTCGCGCCGGCGTACGGCGACCTCGCCGGCTCCGGGGTCTGACCCAGCGGCACGCACGACGAAGGGCCCGTCCGGCTGGACGGGCCCTTCGTCGTCCGCGTGCGCGACGACCGTGCCGAGGGCGGGACTCGAACCCGCACGCCCTTGCGGGCAGAGGTGTTTGAGACCTCCGTGTCTGCCGTTCCACCACCCCGGCGGGCGGGGCCCAGCGTAGACCAGGCCCACCGCCCGACCGGGGGGGCTGGCGGGGGGCTGGGCGCCCGATAGGCTGTGACCCCCTGTTGCCGCGGAGGAGACCCATGCCGACCCCCACCACCGAGCGCCGCGTCGTCATCGCCGAGGACGAGGCCCTGATCCGCCTCGACCTGCGCGAGATGCTCGAGGAGGAGGGCTGGACCGTCGTGGGCGAGGCCGGCGACGGCGAGGAGGCGGTCCGCCTCGCCGAGGAGCTCAAGCCCGACCTCGTCATCTGCGACGTCAAGATGCCCAAGCTCGACGGCATCAGCGCGGCCACCCGCATCGGCGAGGCGCGGATCGCCCCGGTCGTCATGCTCACCGCCTTCAGCCAGCGCGAGCTCGTGGAGCGGGCGCGCGACGCCGGCGCCATGGCGTACGTCGTGAAGCCGTTCGGCCGCGCCGACCTCGTGCCGGCCATCGAGCTCGCCGTCGCGCGCTACGCGGAGACCAAGGCGCTCGAGTCCGAGGTCGCCGACCTGCAGGAGCGCTTCGAGACCCGCAAGCTCGTCGACCGGGCGAAGGGCCTGCTCCAGGTCTCGCTCGGCCTGTCCGAGCCCGAGGCGTTCCGCTGGCTGCAGAAGACCGCGATGGACCGGCGGGCCCCGATGAAGGAGATCGCCCGCACCGTCATCGAGGCCGGCGGGGCGCCCAGCGCCCAGACCACCTCGGGCTGAACCGGTTCCGCCGGGCCCCGGCGCAGCGGCTCCCCCGTCCACTGGCAGCGCCCGGCGCCGCCCGCTCCGCGGTATCCACCGCGCTCGCGGGCGGCGTCGCGCGTTTCCGCTGTGCTGCCAGCCGTGCCGCGCCTTGTTACAACGTGGTTGCGAACCGGCGTCGGAGTTCGACCATGCCCTCCCCGGCTGGTATCACTGTGGGGCATGCGCCGCGCGGACTCGCCGCGCGGTGCGACATGGGCAAGGGAGAGATCGTTGCGGAACGTCACGCGGGGGACTGCGGTCCTGGCGACGCTCGCCGCTCTGAGCTTCGGCGTCAGCGCCTGCGGGAGCAGCAGCAAGAGCGACTCCGGGGCGGGTTCCAGCTCCGGGTCGAGCGCGGCCGGCAGTGCGGCGGCGAGCACCGGCGGCGGCGGGGGCAGCAGCTCCTCGTCGGTCACCTTCGGCTTCATGGGTGCGCTGACCGGCCCCAACGCCCAGCTGGGCATCAACATCAAGAACGGCGCGAAGCTCGCCATCGACCAGTACGACGCGAGCAACCCGTCGGTGAAGATCGTCCTCAAGGACTACGACACCACCGGTGACCCCGCCCAGGCCTCGGCCCTGGCGCCGAAGGTCGTCGACGACAAGGTCGCCGCCGTCATCGGCCCGGCGTTCTCCGGCGAGTCGAAGACCGCCGACCCGACGCTGGAGGAGGCGAAGATCCCGAACATCTCCGCCTCGGCCACGAACGCCCTGCTGTCGAAGAACGGCTGGAAGTTCTGGCACCGCGTCCTCGCCAACGACGACGTGCAGGGCCCCGGCGTCGCGAAGTTCATCGTCGGCGCGCTCGGCGCCAAGAAGGTCGCCGTCATCGACGACCAGAGCGAGTACGGCAAGGGCCTCGCCGACGTCGTGACCAAGACCATCGGCTCGGCCGCCACGGTCAAGGACTCCATCGACCCGAAGGCCGACGACTACTCCTCGACGGTGAACAAGATCAAGGGCGGCAGCGTCGACGCGATCTTCTACGGCGGCTACTACGCCGAGGCGGCGAAGTTCCTCAAGCAGCTGCGCGACGGCGGCGTCACCGCCAAGTTCGTCTCCGGTGACGGCGCGCTCGACCAGAAGCTGATCGACGGTGCCAAGTCGGCGGCCGAGGGCGCGTTCCTCTCCTGCACCTGCGTGCTGGCGACCGCGTCCGACGACCCGGCGGTGCAGAAGTTCATCGACGACTACACCAAGGCGTACGGCACCAGCCCGGCGACCTACAGCGCCGAGGGCTTCGACGCGGCGACCGCGCTCATCAAGGCGGTCCAGGCCGGCAAGACGAGCCCCGGGGACATCAACACCTTCCTCGGCACGGTGGACTTCAAGGGCGTCTCGAAGCCCATCAAGTTCGCCGCCGACGGTGAGCTGACCTCCGGCTCGGTCTACATGCACGAGGTCAAGGACGGCAAGATCATCGCGCTCGGCGACTACACCACCGCCAAGCCGCAGTAGGGTCCGGGCCCTGGTGCTCCGGCACCAGGGACGCGCACCTCGCGCACGTCGGACTGCAGCTCGCACGGCCCGGCTCCCGGACGGGGGCCGGGCCGTCGAGCGACTACTGCTCCTGAGGAGGAAGGCACGCGTTGAGCGACTTCGTGAACCAGTTCTGGTCGTCCACCATCGGAGGGTTGGCGATCGGGTCGATCTACGCGCTGGTGGCTCTGGGCTACACCCTGGTCTACGGCGTGCTGCGGCTCATCAACTTCGCGCACTCCGAGATCTTCATGATCGGCACGTTCGGTGCCGTGCTGGCCCTGTCGTGGTTCGACCTCAGCTCCCCGCTGACCGGGTTCATGCTGGTCTTCGTCCTGCTCGTCGCCGCCCTCGCGGGCATGGTGGCCGCCGGGGGCAGTGCCGTCGTCCTCGAGCGGATCGCGTACCGGCCGCTGCGCAAGCGCGGCACCAGCCGGCTCGCGGCGCTGATCTCGGCCATCGGCGCGAGCCTCTTCCTGCAAGAGCTGTTCGCCGCCCGCATCCAGGGGCACGCGGTGCACCTGACGGGCCGCGACTACGTCAACACCGACCGCGTGATGGAGAAGAAGTCCCTGCTGCACATCGGGGACGGCGTCGTCCGCTCCGACCAGCTGCTGGTCTTCGCGTCCGCGATCGTCATGATGGTCGTGCTCGACGTGTTCGTGAACCGCACCCGCCTCGGGCGCGGTATCCGGGCGACGGCGCAGGACAGCGAGAGCGCGGTGCTCATGGGCATCGACATCGACCGCGTCGTCATGCTGACGTTCCTCATCGGCGGCGCCATGGCGGGCCTCGCCGGCACGCTCTACGTCGTCTACTTCGAGCAGACGAAGAACATCATCGGGTTCGTGCTCGGCATCAAGGCGTTCACGGCCGCGGTGCTGGGCGGCATCGGCAACCTGCGCGGCGCCCTGCTGGGCGGTCTCGCGATCGGGCTGGTGGAGAACTACGGCGCCAGCATCACCGGCGCGGAGTGGAAGGACGTCATCACGTTCTCGATCCTCGTGCTGGTCCTGCTGTTCCGTCCGACGGGCCTGCTCGGCGAGGCCCTGGGGAGGTCGAAGGCATGAGCACCGCCACCGTCACCACGGGCGCCGGCCGACGGTCGCGCCGCCCGCTCCCGCGCTGGAGCACGGTCCCCGCGTGGGGGCGCTGGGCGGCCTACGCCCTGCTGTTCGTCCTGGCGATCCTGCTGCCCGCGATCCCGGGGATCTCCACCGTGATGAGCCCGGGCAACAACTGGACCGGTGTCCTGATCTACCCGGTCGGGCTCTACATCCTCATGGCCCTCGGCCTCAACGTCGTCGTCGGCTACGCCGGCCTGCTCGACCTCGGCTACGTCGCGTTCTTCGCGATCGGGGCCTACACCGACGCGGTGATGAGCACGAAGTACGGCTGGAGCTTCTGGGAGTCGCTGCCGGTCGGCATCGCGCTCAGCATGCTCGCCGGCATCGTGCTCGGCACGCCGACCCTGCGGCTGCGCGGCGACTACCTCGCCATCGTGACGCTCGGCTTCGGCGAGATCATCCGCGTCACCGCGAACAACACCGACTACCTCGGCGGTCCGCGCGGCATCTCCTCGATCCCGCGCCCGTCGGTGGACTCGAGCCTGCCGCTGTCGGGGCAGCTCCAGTTCGGGGCGCTGCACCTGCGCGCCTACTGGTACCTCATCGTCGTGCTCATCGCGCTCGTCATCATCATCGCGAAGCGGTTGGAGGGCAGCCGCGTCGGGCGCGCCTGGGCCGCGATCCGCGAGGACGAGGACGCCGCGGAGCTCATGGGGGTGCCGACGCTGCGCTTCAAGCTCGCGGCCTTCGCCATCGGCGCGGCCATCGCGGGCGCGGGCGGCGCGGTGTTCGCGAGCCGGCAGATCGCCATCGTGCCGGACAACTTCCTCTTCCAGCTCTCGGCGCTGATCCTCGCGGCGGTCGTCCTCGGCGGCTCGGGCAACGTCCCGGGCGTCATCCTCGGCGCCTTCCTCGTGGCCTGGCTGCCCGAGCGGTTCCGCGGCTTCCAGGAGTACCGCTACCTGTTCTTCGGCGCGGCGCTGGTGCTCATCATGCTGTTCCGCCCGGAGGGCCTGCTGCCCAACAGCCGGCGCCGGGCCGAGCTCGAGGAGGGGACGGGCGGCATGGGCAGCCTCGGTGGCGGGGTCGGCGCGGCCGCGACCCAGAACGTGGAGGTGGACGAGTGAGTGCCCTGCTGGAGCTGCGCGGGCTCACCATGCGCTTCGGCGGTCTCACCGCCGTCAACGGCCTCGACCTCACCATCGAGCAGGGCCAGATCTTCGCGCTGATCGGCCCCAACGGCGCGGGCAAGACCACGGTCTTCAACGTGACCACGGGCGTCTACCAGCCCACGGCGGGAGAGCTGCTCTTCGAGGGCGACCCGCTCCCTGCCAAGGGCGGTCCCCACCTCGTCACCCGCCGCGGCATCGCCCGTACGTTCCAGAACATCCGGCTGTTCGACAACATGACCGCGCGCGAGAACGTCATGGTGGGCGCCGACACCTGGCACCGCACCGGCCCGGTCAGCGCCATCCTCGGCCTCGGGCGCCACCGGCGCGAGGAGCGCGAGGGCCGCGCGCGGGCGAAGGAGCTGCTGGAGCTCGTCGGCGTCGCCGGGGTCGCCGACGAGGCCGCGAAGAACCTCTCGTACGGCGACCAGCGCCGCCTCGAGATCGCGCGTGCGCTCGGGACGAACCCCCGCCTGCTGCTGCTCGACGAGCCCGCAGCGGGCATGAACCCCGCCGAGAAGGTCGCGCTGCAGGGGCTCATCCGCCGCATCCGCGACACGGGCGTCAGCGTCCTGCTCATCGAGCACGACATGAGCCTGGTCATGACCATCAGCGACCGCGTCGCGGTGCTGGACTTCGGCGAGAAGATCGCCGAGGGCCTGCCGGGGGACGTCCAGAAGGACCCCCGCGTCATCGAGGCCTACCTGGGAGCGCCGGCAGATGCTTCTTGAGATCGACGAAATCTCCGTCTACTACGGGAAGATCGCGGCCCTGAAGGGCATCTCGTTCGCCGTCGACGAGGGCGAGATCGTCGCCCTCATCGGGGCCAACGGCGCGGGCAAGACGACCACGCTGAAGACCGTCTCCGGGCTGCGCAACGTCAGCAGGGGCGCCGTGCGGCTGCGCGGCGAGGACATCACCCGCGTGCCCGGGCACAAGCGCGTGGCCCTGGGGCTGTGCCAGGCGCCGGAGGGCCGGGGCATCTTCCCCGGCCTCACCGTCGAGGAGAACCTCTCGATGGGCGCGTACATCCGCAAGGGGGACCTGTCCGACGAGTACGACCGCGTCTACCAGCTGTTCCCGCGGCTGGCCGAGCGGCGCAAGCAGGCCGGCGGCACGCTCTCCGGCGGCGAGCAGCAGATGCTCGCCATCGGCCGCGCGCTGATGGCGCAGCCGAAGGTGCTCCTGCTCGACGAGCCGTCGATGGGCCTCGCGCCCAAGGTCATCCAGCTGATCTTCCAGATCATCAAGGAGATCAACGAGCAGGGCGTGACCGTGCTGCTCGTCGAGCAGAACGCCGCGCAGGCGCTGGCGCTCGCGCACCGGGCGTACGTCCTGGAGACCGGGCGCGTCGTGCGGTCGGCCACCGGCCGTGAGCTGCTCGACGACCCGAGCGTGCGCGCGGCGTACCTCGGTGGGGACGTGGGCGCGCACTAGCGCGGGGCTCAGCGCAGGGCGGCCACCAGCTCGGTGATGAGCGGGGCGGCCGCCAGCGCCGGCAGCAGGTCCGCGACCGGGACCTGGCGCAGGCGGAGCAGCCGCATGCCCACGCCCAGGAGCAGCAGGCCCCCGGTGGCCGTCATCGCCGTCACGTCGGCCTCGGGCACGACGTCGCCGAGCACCAGCCCGACGACGGTGAAGGCGCCCTGCAAGGCGGCGACCGGCAGGGCGGCGGCACCCACGCCCCAGCCGAGCGAGGCGGCGAACGCGACGGAGGCGAAGCCGTCGAGGGCGGACTTGACCGCGAGGGACTCGATGCCGTGCCCGAGCCCGTCGTCGAGGGCGCCGAGGACCGCCAGCGGGCCGACGCAGAAGACCAGGCTGGCGGTGACGAAGCCCGCGACGAAGCGCTCGCGGCCCTCGTGACCGGCTCCGCCCCGCGCGGACCGGAGCAGCGCACCGCGCAGGGCCCCGCCGAGGTCCTCCAGCCGGTCCTCGAGCCGGAGCAGCGACCCGGCGACGCCGCCGACGAGGACCGCGGCGAGCACGACGAGCAGCGGGGCGTGGGGGCCGTCGCCCGGGCGAGGGAGGGGTCGGTCACCGCCACCGCGTCGAGACCGCCGAGCAGCAGCGTCACCAGGCCGAGACCGTCGGTCACGACGTCCCGGGTCCGCGCGGGCAGCCGGTCGCCGAGCAGGCAGCCGAGGCCCGTCCCGCCCGCGATGGTGGTGACGTTGAGCAGCGTCCCGGCTCCGGGCAGCATCGGTCACTCCTCCTCCCTCCTGATCTCGCAGGAAGGACTAGCGGCAGGTTCGGGGTCCGTCGTAGGCTCCGCCCCGAGCTTGATCGCCGGGCCTCCGCGGCCGGCGGAGCACGGGGGCTGGAGCGGCGCCGCACCACCCTAGGCAGAGGACCGCCTGGGACGGGACTGCGGCGCGCAGCTGCGGGTGCGGTTCTGCGCCGGCCGTCGAGGTCCGGTGTCCGGCTGCTGTGGAGGAGGAGCGGTGCCCCGAGGCAACGTCCAGGTGCGCAAGGCGCGTCGCGAGGACGCGCCCGGGCTGCTGCTGCTGTGGTCCGAGCTGCGGGACCTCACCCGCACGATGGACCGCGTCGCCCCGGTGCCCACCGAGCGCGGCGTGCACGAGCGGCTCGACGCGGCCGAGGCCGACCCCGACCTGCGCATCCTCGTGGCCGAGCTCGACGGCGAGATCGCGGGGATGGCCGTCCTCACCCACCAGCCCTACGCGGTGCTCTTCGACGCGCGCTCGGTGCACCTGCACTTCATGCACGTGCGCCAGTCGCACCGCCGCCGCGGGGTGGGCCACGCCCTCGTCGCCGCGGCGACCGCGTTCGCCGAGGAGGTCGGCGCGGACCAGATCATGACGAGCACGCTGCCGCAGACCCGCGACGAGAACCGCTTCTTCGCGCGGCTCGGCTTCGCTCCCGTCGTCATCCGCCGCTCGGCGACGGTCGCCACCGTGCGCCGCCGGCTCGCGGCCGACGCCGGTGCGGTCTCGGCCGTCGAGGACCTGCTGGCGCGCCGCCGCTCCATGCGCAGCCGCAGCCGGCTGCGGCTCGCCCGCGCCGCGGAGTAGCGCCCCGCTCCGCTCCACCCCCAGTTGATCGGGGTCCCCGATCAGATGGGGCTCACCACGAGGAGATCCCCTCGTGGTGACCCCTCCTCGATCGGGGACCCCGATCAAACGGGGCCGCCCCGGGAACGCAGGGGTCAGCCGGCGGAGGCGACGACCGCGCAGGTGAGCCGGGCGGTGCAGGTGCGCCGGCCCTCGTCGTCGGTGATGACGACCTCGTACGTCGCGATCGTCCGACCCAGGTGCACGGCGGTGGCCGTGCCGGTGACGAGGCCGCGGCGGACCGCGCGGTGGTGCGTGGCGTTGATCTCCACGCCCGCCGCCGTGCGCCCCGCAGCCCGGGCGTGCAGCGCGGCCCCGACGGACCCGAGCGTCTCCGCGAGCACGACGCTGGCCCCGCCGTGCAGCACGCCGAACGGCTGGGTGTTGCCCTCGACCGGCATCGTCCCCGTCACCAGCGCGGGCGTCGCCGTGGTGAGCGCGATGCCCATGCGGTCGGCCAGCGCGCCGAGGGGCAGGGGGTCGGGGAGGTCGGCCATGGGCGCAGCGTACGGCGCGGTGCTGTCGGTGGGTCCGCCTACGATCGGGGGCGTGACCGAGAGCAGCACCCTCGCGCCCTCCGCCGGCTCCCCGGAGCGCCCCGCGCGCACGGGAGCGCGGCTGCTCCTGCTCGACGGGCACTCGCTGGCCTACCGGGCGTTCTACGCGCTGCCGGTGGAGAACTTCTCGACCTCGACCGGGCAGCCGACCAACGCGGTCTACGGCTTCACCTCGATGCTCATCAACGTCCTGCGCGACGAGCAGCCGACGCACGTCGCGGTCGCGTTCGACGTCGGCCGGGCGACGTTCCGCACCGCGGCCTTCCCGGAGTACAAGGCGAACCGCACCAAGTCGCCGGACGAGTTCGGCACCCAGGTGCCGCTCATCCGCGAGGTGCTCGAGGCGCTGCGCATCCCCGTCATCACCGCCGCGGGCTACGAGGCCGACGACGTCATCGCCACCCTCGTCGAGCGGGCGGAGGCGCAGGGCTTCGACGTGCTCATCTGCACCGGCGACCGCGACGCCTTCCAGCTCGTCAGCGAGCGGACGACCGTGCTCTACCCGAAGAAGGGCGTCAGCGAGCTCTCGCGCATGACGCCGGACGCCGTGCAGGAGCGCTACGGCCTCAGCCCGCAGCAGTACCCCGACTTCGCGGCGCTGCGCGGAGACCCGAGCGACAACCTCCCCAGCATCCCGAGCGTCGGTGAGAAGACCGCGGCGAAGTGGATCGTCGAGCACGGCTCGCTCTCGTCCCTCGTGGACCACGTCGACGAGGTCAAGGGCAAGGTGGGCGACGCGCTGCGTGCCCACCTGGCGCAGGTCATCCGCAACCGCCAGCTCACGCAGCTCGACTCCGAGGTCCCCATCGACGAGCAGCCGGACGACCTCGTCTGGCAGTCGATGGACCGCGACGCCGTCCACCAGCTGTTCGACACGCTGCAGTTCCGCGTGCTGCGCGAGCGGCTCTACTCCGCGTTCGCCCCGCCGGAGCCCACGTCGGACGAGGGGTTCGAGCTCGCCGGCGCGGTCCTGGCGCCGGGCGCGGTGGCGTCGTGGCTCGCCGCGCACGCGAGCGGCGCCGGGCGCACCGGCGTCCACGTGGTCGGGACGTGGGGCTCGGGCACGGGCGACGTCCACGGCCTCGCGCTGGCCGCCGCCGACGGCACCGCGGCCCACGTCGACCCGACCGGGCTGTCGGAGGAGGACGACGCCGCGCTCGCCGCGTGGCTCGCGGACCCGGAGCGGCCGAAGGCGCTGCACGACGCGAAGGGCCCGCTGCACGCGCTGCGCGAGCGCGGCTGGGGGCTGGCGGGGGTCACGAGCGACACCCAGCTCTCCGCCTACCTCGCGCGGCCCGACACCCGCACCTTCGACCTCTCCGACCTCGTGCTGCGCTACCTCAAGCGCGAGCTGCGGGTCGAGCAGGAGGGCGACGACGGCCAGCTGAGCCTCGACGGCGGCGACGAGGAGTCCCGGGTGCAGGCGGCGATGCTCCGCGCCCGCGCCGTCATCGACCTGGCCGACGCGCTGGACCAGGAGCTCGCCGACAAGGGCCAGGACAGGCTGCTCCAGGAGGTCGAGCTGCCGCTCGTGCCGCTGCTCGGGCGCATGGAGCACGCCGGCATCGCGGTCGACCTCGAGCACCTCGAGGGGCTGGAGTCGCACTTCGGCGACCAGGTCGGGCTCGCGGCGGCCGCGGCGTACGACGTCATCGGCAAGGAGATCAACCTCGGCTCGCCCAAGCAGCTGCAGGTCGTGCTCTTCGACGAGCTCGGCATGCCGAAGACCAAGCGGACGAAGACCGGTTACACGACGGACGCCGACGCGCTGCAGGCGCTGTTCGTGCAGACCGAGCACCCGTTCCTCGCCCACCTGCTGCGCCACCGCGACGCGAGCCGGCTCAAGCAGACCGTCACCGGCCTGCTCGCCGAGGTGCGCGACGACGGGCGCATCCACACGACCTTCAACCAGACGATCGCGGCGACCGGACGGCTCTCCAGCACCGACCCCAACCTGCAGAACATCCCCATCCGCACCGAGGAGGGCCGGCGGATCCGCGAGGGCTTCGTCGTCGGCGAGGCCTACGAGACGCTGCTCACCGCCGACTACAGCCAGATCGAGATGCGGATCATGGCGCACCTCTCGGAGGACGCCGGGCTCATCGAGGCGTTCCAGTCGGGGGAGGACCTCCACGCCTTCACCGCGTCCCGCGTCTTCGGCGTGGCGCCGGCCGACGTCTCGCCCGGGCAGCGGGCGAAGATCAAGGCGATGTCGTACGGCCTCGCCTACGGGCTGTCGGCCTACGGGCTCGGCAAGCAGCTCTCGATCGACTACGGCGAGGCCCAGGGCCTCATGGACGAGTACTTCGTCCGCTTCGGCGGCGTCCGCGACTACCTGCGCGACGTCGTCGACGAGGCCCGTCGCTCCGGCTACACCGAGACGGTGCTGGGGCGCCGGCGCTACCTGCCCGACCTCGTCAGCGACAACCGGCAGCGCCGCGAGATGGCCGAGCGGATGGCGCTCAACGCGCCGATCCAGGGCTCGGCCGCGGACATCGTCAAGGTCGCGATGCTCCGCGTCGACGCCGCCCTGGTCGAGGCCGGGCTGCGCTCGCGGATGCTCCTGCAGGTCCATGACGAGCTCGTGCTCGAGGTGGCGGCCGGGGAGCGCGAGGAGCTCGAGGCGCTGGTGCGCCGCGAGATGGGGGCGGCCGCGCAGCTCTCGGTGCCGCTCGACGTCAGCGTCGGCGCGGGGCGGACCTGGCAGGAGGCCGGCCACTAGGCGGTCCAGGCGGGGCTCCAGCCGGGCCGGGGCCCGGCGCCCCCCGGAGCGCGACGCCTCCCCGGCCGCCCGAAAACGGCAGGCGCCGGACCAGCCCCGCTGCGTATCGTGCTCGGGGCCGCTCGAGCACGACGCGGCCCGAGCGGCACGGTCGCGCCGGCCTCGGCGCTCGGTGGGCGCCCGCCGCCGGCACGACGCCGACCTGGTGCCGACGCGTGCCGGCGCGTGCCGGCCGTGCCGGCCGGTGCCCGCTCCGTGCGGCCACGCCGCTCCACCGTCCTCGTCCCTTCCGAGCTCCAGGGGGAGCCGTGCGCCGAGACCCGGCCCGCCTGGGCTGGCGCCGCCTCGCCGGGCGCCGGTCCACGGCCGCGCTCGCGCTGCTCGTGCTCGCCGCCGCCGCGGAGGTGCTGGGCGCGGTCGTCGGCGGCCGGCTGGCCGGGGGCGCCGGCGCGGCGGGCTCCGACGTCGCCCTGCTCGCCGTGCTGCTGCTGGGATCGGCCCTGCTCGACGGTGCCGGCTCGACGGTCGTCTCGGGCGTCATCGGCCGCGCCGAGCAGCGGCTCCGCGCCGACCTGCTGGCCCGCGCGCTGCACCAGCCGCTCCCCGTGCTGCAGGAGCAGGCCGTGGGGGAGCTGCTCGACCGCGTCGACGACGACGTCAACCAGGCGGGGCACCTGCTGCGCACGACGGGCACCAACCTCGCCCGGGCGGCGCTGCGCGCCGTGCTCGCCTGGGTCGTCGCCGGGCTCACCTGGCCGTGGGCGTGGCTGCTCTTCCCGGCCGTGGCGGCCGTCGCGCTGCTCGTCGCGCGGCCCAGCGCACGTACCGTCGCCGGGCGCAAGCTCGCCGAGGAAGTGGCCTGGTCGGAGCACGCGGCGCAGTTCGAGGAGGCCGTCGCCGGCCGCGACGACGTGCGCACCGCGCTCGGGCAGCCCCACGTCCTGCGCCAGTACGCCCGCCGGGCCAGCACGCTGCTCGCGCGCGTCTCCGCGACCTCGTCGGCCTCGAGCACGACGCAGCTGCGGACGGGCCTGGCGGCGCAGTGCCTCATGGCGGTCCTCGCGCTCGCGGGGGTCGCGCTGGTCACCGCCGACCGCATGACGCTCGCGGCCCTCGTGACGATCTGGCTGCTGGCCAGCAGCTTCGTGGGGCAGCTCGGACAGGTCGCGCAGCACCTGCCGGAGATCCAGGCCGGCATCGGGGCGCTGACCCGCGTACGCGCCCTGCTCGACTCGCCGCAGGAGCCGGACGGCGGCCGTCCGGTGCCGGACGTCCCGGCGGACGTGGAGTTCCGGCACCTGTCCTTCGCGTTCGGCGACGACGACGGGCCCGGGTTCGCGCTCGACGACGTGACCTTCCGCGTCCCGGCGGGCCTGACCTGCGCGCTGGTGGGCCGGACGGGCTCGGGGAAGTCCACGCTGACCTCGTTCCTCCCGCGTGCGCTGGAGCCGCCCGAGGGGACGGTCCTCGTCGCCGGCCAGGACGTCCGCGCCACCGACCTCGAGGCGCTGCGCCGCGCGGTCGGCGTCGTGACCCAGCGGACCGAGCTGCTGGCCGCGTCGCTGCTCGACAACGTCACGCTCTTCGCCGACGTCGCCCGCGCGGACGTCGAGGCGGCGTTCGCCGCGCTGGACCTCGAGGAGTGGGTGTCCGGGCTGCCCGACGGCCTCGACACCGTGCTCGGCCCGAGCGGCGTGCTCCTGTCAGCGGGGGAGCAGCAGCTCGTCGCCTTCGCCCGGCTGCTGGTGCGCGACGTGCGCGTCGTCGTGCTCGACGAGGCGACCGCGCGGATGGACCCGGAGACCGAGCGCCGGGTCGTCCACGCCTCCGAGCGGCTGCTCGCCGGCCGTACGGGCCTGGTCGTCGCGCACCGGCTCGCCACGACCGAGCGGTGCGACCTGGTGACCGTGCTCGACGCCGGTCGCGTGGTCCAGCACGGCCGGCGCGACGAGCTCGTGACCGCGCCCGGGCCCTTCGCCGAGCTGCTTGCGGCGGCCGGGACCCGCAGCCCGGAGGGCGAGCGCGTGTCCGCGCCGCTGACGCGGACCGAGCGGCGGCGCGAGCCGCGCACGCTCCCCACCGTGCGGCCCAGCCTCGCGCGCACGGTCTGGGCGCTGCTCCGGATCTACCCGCAGTGGGGCTTCCTCGGCGGCATCGGCTTCGGGCTCGCCACGGTGCTCGGTGTCTACGGCGCCGTCAGCGGCTTCGTCTGGGGCCGCCTGGTCGCCGACCTGCGCAGCGGCTCGGGCACGCCCTGGCCGTTGGCCCTCGTGCTCGTCGCCTGCCTCGTCGCCGGTCCGGTGTTCGTGTCCGGGGCGTTCCGCATCTACCCCCGCTGGTGGGTGGCGGCCGCGCTGCGCGTGCGCTTCGCGGTCCTCCGCGGTCAGACGATGCAGCACCGCCTGGAGCAGACGAGCGCCGGCGAGGTGACCGCCCGTGCCCTCGACTCCGACCGCCTCATCTGGTACGCCGACCGCTGGCTCGACGTCTGCCTCGCGGCCATCGCGGTCGCGGCGGCCGCCGCGCTCAGCGGGTCGCCGCTCGCCCTGCTCGTCCTGCTGGGCGTACTGCTCCTGCCCGCGCTGGTGAGCGCGCTGGGCGCTCCGCTCGCCGGGCGGGCGGCGCGCGAGGCGGGCGACGCGCGCGCCCGGCTCGGCCAGGAGCTGGCGAGCGCGCTCGAGGCGGTCCGTACGGTCAAGCTCTCGGGCGCCACGGCCACCGTCCAGGCGCAGCTCGAGCGGGTCGACGCCCAGCGCGTCCGCGCCCACGTGCGGGAGTACCGCGTCCGCACCCTGCTCATGAGCGTGCCGGGCGTCCTCGTCCAGGCCGGGGTGGTCACGGCCTGGGGGGTCTACGCCGCGGGCGGCTGGGGCCTCGCGGACGCCGTGCTCGTCGCGACGACGGTGAGCGGGATGGGGTGGTTCGGCATCGTCATGGGGGCGGCGGTGACCGAGGCGCCCGTGGCACGCCGCTGGCTGCAGGCCGCGGCCCAGCTCGCCGGCACCGCGGACCTCGTGAGCCTGCCGCCGCAGGTCGACCTCGTCGCCGGGCGCTCGCCGCTGCCCGACGCCGCCCCGCGCGTCCCGCTGCGCACCCTGCGCCTCGAGGGGCTCACCGCGGTCCACGAGGACGGCACGGTCGGGGTGGAGGGGGTCGACCTCACCGTCGACCGGGGCTCGGTCGTCCTGCTCGCCGGGCGCGTGGGCTCGGGGAAGTCCAGCCTGCTGCGCAGCCTGGCCGGGCTCGTCGACCACGAGGGCCGCATCCTCTGGAACGACGAGGAGGTGCGCTCGCCGCAGGAGTTCCTCCGCCCCGGGCAGGTCGCCTACGTCAGCCAGGTGCCGCGGGTGCTCTCGGTGTCCTTCCGCGACAACGTCACGCTCGACCACGACCGCGCCCCCGACCCGGCGTTCGAGACCGCGCGGCTGCACTCCGACCTCGCCGCGGCCGGTGGCGACGGCGTGCTCGTGGGGCAGCGGGGGGTGCGGCTGTCCGGGGGCCAGGTGCAGCGGCTGGCCCTCGCCCGCGCGCTGGCCACGGAGGCCGAGCTGCTCGTCGCGGACGACGTCTCGTCCGCGCTCGACGCGCGCACCGAGCTCGAGCTGTGGGAGGGTCTGCGCCACCGCGGCACGACCGTCATCGGCACCAGCTCGAAGCGCTCGGCGCTCGCCCGCGCCGACCTCGTCGTCGTGCTGGAGGACGGGCGCGTCGTCGCTGCCGGCCCGTGGCGCGAGCTGCTGCCGGACTGGGGCCACCTCGCGGGCTGAGGCTGCGCCGACCGGTGCAGGTCAGGGCGTGACCGTGATGCCGTCCACGGTGAACGTCCGTCCGCGCCCGACCGCCGTCGTGCGGAGCACCAGCACGTGCCGGCCACGGGGCAGCGTCCGGCTCGTCCACACGTCGACGCTCTGCTCGGGCGTGCTGCGCTGCTCGAGCGCCCGGCCGACCTGCTTCCCGTCGAGGGTGACGACGGCGGCGCCGTACCGCGCCCCGCGGTCGCCCAGCACGGCGACCCGCGTGCCGGTGAACGCGAGGGTGGCGGTGCGCCCGGCGCTCGAGGTGGTGGTGAGCGTGCCCTGCCAGGAGGCCTTGCTGCGCGGACGCGCCCAGCCGCGCGACACGCGGAGCGAGCGGTCGTCCAGCGGGGCGAGGTACGGACCGGAGCGGACGACCGTCGTGAGGTTGCCGAACTCGTCGCGCCCGCGCGCCTCGAGGAGGTACGCCCGGCCCGGCGCCACGCGGACCGGCAGGAAGCCGAAGGCCAGGCCGGTGGGGTCCCGCCGCACGCTGGTGAACGAGCCGGGCAGCCGGGACCGGCGGTCCAGGACGGCGTACTGCAGCGTGCCCACGTCGTCGGCGCAGACGGTGCCGCAGCCGACGTACTGCGGGTAGAACGTCCCGTTCGTCGCCTGCACGCCGAGGTCGTGCAGCGAGACCGGCACCGGGGGGCTCTGGGCAGCGACGGGGAGCAGGAGCGGAGCCCCGCCGGCCGGGGTGATGACGTAGGTGTAGGTGCTGCCCGGCTGGACGGTGCTGTCGGTGACCGCGCTCCCGACGCTCGCGAGCGGGATCCCAGGCCCCGTGCCGAAGGGCCCGTCGGTCCGCGTCACCGTGACGGGAGTGCCCGCGGGCACGGTCCAGTCGAGCCGTACCTGCGAGCTGCCCGTGACGACCGTCGCCCCCGTCACCGGCGAGGCCGGGGCGGCGGGCACGGCTGCGACGAGCGAGGAGGTGAGCTCCGCGGGCAGGGCGAGCGGCTGGGCGGGCGAGCCGTCGACCGGGACCCGCCAGACCGTGATGGTGCCCTCCTGCTGCTGCGGGGTCCGGCCCTCGACGTAGACCGCGCTCCCGTCCGGCGCCCACACGGGCTGGCCGAGGTCGATCCCGGCGGGGGTGGGCAGGACGGAGGCGCCCGTGCCGTCCCCCGCGCCGACGACCAGCTGGGCCCCGCCGGCCGTGCCCCCGTACGCGGTCGGCTCGTCCTGGTGCAGCCACGCGAGGCGCGACCCGTCGGGGGAGAGCTCCGGGCTCGCGACGAGGCCGGCCGCGAGGGGACCGGGGAGCGGCACGGCCGGTCCGGCCCCGACGAGGGAGACGAGGGACGAGGACGTGGCGCTGGTCGCGACGGCGACGACCCTGCTCGGGTCCGCCTGGTCCACGGTGGGGGCGTCCAGGCGCGAGCTGCCGACGAGCACGTCGACGGCCGGGGGCTGCACCCCGACCCGGGCGAGCTGCGCGCCCTGCGGCGGAGTCCTCCCCGCGTCGGCGACCGCCACGACGAGCGCGGAGGGCCCGGCCCACTCCAGGTCGGTCGGCGCCCCTTGCCCCTGGGCGTCGGGCCGGGCGACGATGCGGACGCCGCCGCCGCGGACGCCCTGGACGTGGACCTCCGGCAGCGCGTCGCCGCCGGTGAGGTAGGCGAGCGACGTCCGGTCGGGTGAGAGGGCGAGGTGCGTCCGCGTCGCGCCGGTCGAGTCGACCGCGGTCGCGAGCAGCGCGCGGCGCGACCCGTCGGCCGCGACCTGCCATACGTCGCCGGCGAGCGAGGCCACCACGAGGTCGTCCGGCGCGTGCCGAGCGTCCGCCCGCGCGGGGGCGGCGAACGGACCGAGCAGGGGGACGGCGAGCAGGGCCGCGGCGAGCGCGCCGGCGGGGAGGCGTCGCATCAGGCACCTGCCGAGGCGGAGACGGCGGTCGACGACGAGGTGCCCGTCGGCCCGTACGTCACGCAGACGCCGAGGTCGACGGCGAACGCGGGGGAGGAGACCACCGTCGAGAAGGTCCCGGCCCGGTCCGTCCGCACCCGGCGCAGCACGCCGCCCGGTCCCTCGATGTCGCCGCACTGCAGCGCGCGGACGCTGAGGAGCAGCCCGGCGGCGGGGCGACCGCCGACCCGCGCCGTCCCCGTCACCTGGAGCGTGTCCTTGCGGGGGCTCCGGCCGCGGGCGGTGAGGACGAGCGGGGTGCGGCCCGTCACCTTCAGCGTGGGTGGCGGCGTCGTCGTCACGTCGTGCGTGGAGACCCATCCCGTGCCGCTGGGGAAGCCCTGCGCGCGGGTGTCGATCGTGCCGCCGATGACTTCCGTGACCGTCCAGGCGCCGGTGTCCTGCGCGGAGACTGGGAACGTCCCCGACCAGGTGCCGTCGGTCGGGGTACCCGCGCTGCGGCGGAGCACGACCGTGCGCGAGCCGAGGGAGAGGCTGCGGCGCAGCGGCTCCACCCTCGCGCACGGGCAGGTGGCCGACCGCTCCTCGCCCACCGCCGCCTCCCGCGGCCGGACTCCCGCCGGGTCGGCCAGGTGCACGGTGACGGTCACCAGACGGACCTGGGTGCCGCGGAGGGTCACGCTCGTCGTGGAGAGGCCGATGCCCTGCACGGTCGTCGCCGGGCCCGGGCCGGCGACCAGCGCCGCGGCGGGCAGGGCGGCAGCAGCGGTGCCGGCGAGGGCGAGCGGGAGGGCGAGGGCGAGCCCCGCGCGGGAGGAGGTGCGCACGCTGCTAGGAGCGCCTGCACCGGTGCGGAGGTTCACCCGGACGTGGTCCGGACGGGTGACGCGCTCAAGTCCGGTGCGCTGCCTGCCGATCCCGCTCGGTACACAGGGTTGGGGGGACCCGCCGGGACGAGAGCGGAAGGGACGACGGGTCGATGTCGGTGGCGAGCGAGACGAGGGAGTCCGCGCTCCGGGACGTGGCGATCGGGAGCACCGTCGTCCTCGAGGTCGACGGGGGAACCCTGCCCGTCGCCGTCACGCTGGTCGACTCCTCCCACCCCGACGGCCCCAGGCTGCGCGTCGGGCTGCCGCCCACCGGAGTCCGCGACCCCGGGACCGTCGCCGTGTCGTTCGGCGTCCAGGGCGGCGCGATCCGGCTCACCGGGTCCGTCGTGCTGGCCGAGGAGGAGCTCGAGCTCACCATCGAGGACGTCCAGCCGGTCCAGCGCCGCCGCCACGTGCGCGTGTTCGTCGAGGTGCCCCTGGTCGCCACCATCTCGACGGGCGCCGCGACGGAGGGCAAGGCGCGCGACCTCTCGGCCAGCGGCGTGCGCATCACCTTCCCCAACGACTCGGTCTTCCTGCCGGGGGCGCGGGTGCGGCTCACGCTCCAGCTCCCCGCCGGCCCGCTCCACGTCTCCGCGATGGCGGTCGGGCTGAGC
This sequence comes from Motilibacter rhizosphaerae, assembly GCF_004216915.1. Lineage (NCBI taxonomy): Bacteria > Bacillati > Actinomycetota > Actinomycetes > Motilibacterales > Motilibacteraceae > Motilibacter > Motilibacter rhizosphaerae. Next base: position 197,740 of record NZ_SGXD01000004.1, on the reverse strand, counting down.
CCCAAGGGCGGCTTCGGCTTCCAGTTCGTGGACCTCGCACCGAACGCCGAGGACGCCATCTGCGCGTACGTCTTCGCCGTGCAGCGCGAGCAGCTGCGCCAGCGCCGCCGGCACGAGGACTAGACCGGCGCGAGCGCGCCCTGCTCGTCGAACGCCTCGCGCGCCGCGAGGATGCGGTCCATGTGGAGCTCGGACCAGTCCTTGAGCGCGCCCAGCACCGGCACCAGCGTCTCGCCCAGCGGCGTCAGCGCGTAGTCCACCCGGACGGGCACCTGCGCGGTGACCTCCCGGTCGACCAGCCCGTCGCGCTCCAGGGTGCGCAGGGTCTGCGTCAGCATCTTCTGGCTGACGCCGGCGATCACCCGCCGCAGCTCGCCGTGGCGCTTCGGCCCGTCGGCCAGCGCCGTGACGACCAGGCCGGACCACTTGTCGCCAATCGTCTCCATCACGGTGCGGGTGGGGCAGCCCGCGAGGAAGGCGTCGTACGCCAGCTTGGCCTCCGCGCGCTGCTCCGCCGCGGTCCTCGTCGCCATGGGCACTCCTTCGTGACCTAGGCACTTCCAGGTGCCTGCTTCCCACTGGTTCCTTGCTCCCCCAGAGTGGCACGCGTCCGCCTCGCAGGGAAGCGGACGGGGAGACGGAGGATCGGGATGCGCGCGGTGCAGATCAGCAGCTGGGGCGGCCCCGAGGTCTTCGAGGTGGTCGAGCGGCCGGAGCCGGAGCCGCGGGAGGGCGAGGTGCTCGTCCGCGTCGCGGCGGCGGCGCTGAACCCCGTCGAGTGGTTCACCGCGGCGGGCTACCTGCAGGAGCTCGCCCCCGCGGTGGTCCCGCCCTACGTCCCGGGCTGGGACTTCGCCGGCACGGTCGTGCGCGGCGAGGGGTACGCGGAGGGCGAGCGCGTCGTCGGCATGGTCCGCCAGTTCGACGGGCTCGACGGCAGCCTCGCCGAGCTCGTGGCGGTCCCCGGCGAGCTGCTCGGCAGGCTCGGCGACGCCGACCTCGTCGCCGCGGGCGGGCTCGCGCTCAACGCGGTGACCGCACGCCAGGCGCTCGAGCTCGGTGGCCTCGCCGCCGGGCAGACGGTCGTCGTCACGGGTGCCAGCGGCGCCGTGGGGGGTGCCGCCGTCCAGCTCGCTGCGGCTGCCGGCGCGACCGTCGTCGCCGTCGCCTCCACGGGCGACGAGGAGCACGTCCGCTCGCTCGGCGCCGCGACCGTGCTCGGGCGGACGAGCGCCGAGGAGCTGGGGGAGCGGGTGCGCGGGCTCGTCCCCGGCGGCGCCGACCTGGTCCTCGACGCGGTGCCGCTCGGCCCCGCGGCAGTCGGCGCCGTGTGCGACGGCGGGCGCTTCGTGACCGTGCTCGACTCCGGCGTCCCCGCGCCGGAGCGCGGCATCCTCGGCGTCAAGGTCGACGTGCGCCCGCGCCCGGGCGAGCTGCAGGAGCTCGCGACGGCGTACGCGGAGGGCCGGCTGCGCGTCCGCGTCGCCGCGGCGTACCCGCTGGAGGAGGTCGCGGCCGCGGTGGAGAAGGCGAGCGCCGGCGGCCTGCGCGGCAAGGTGGTCGTGCTGCTCTAGCGGGGCTTGTCGCAGACGAAGACGGCGGTGCCGGGCAGGAGCCGGCCGCGCAACGGGCTCCACCCGCCCCACGTGCGGTCGTGGCCCGCGGGCCACTCGGGCTCCACGAGGTCGACGAGGACCAGTCCGGCCGCCGCCACGTCGCGCACCCGGTCGCCCAGCGTGCGGTGGTGCTCGACGTAGGTCGCCCGGCCCTGCTCGTCCTGCTCGACGTAGGGCCGGCGGTCGAAGTACGACCCCGTGGCGGTGAGCCCGGCCGGACCGGGGTCGTCCGGGAACGCCCAGCGCACGGGGTGGGTGACGGAGAAGGCGAAGCGGCCGCCGGGGCGCAGCACGCGGGCGGCCTCGCGCACGACGCCGGCCGAGTCGGCGACGAAGGGCAGGGCGCCGTAGGCCGAGACGACGAGGTCGAAGGACGCGTCGGCGAAGGGCATCCGGCCGGCGTCCGCCTGCACGAGGGGGAGCGCGGTCCCGTGGAGCTCGTCGAGCTCGCGCGCGGCGCCGAGCTGCGCGCCGGACAGGTCGCTGGCGACGGCGTGCGCCCCCTGGCCCGTGAGCCAGCGGGCGCACTGGGCGGCGCCGGCCCCGATCTCGAGCGCGCGGCGGCCGGCCACATCGCCGAGCAGCCGGGCGTCCGCCTCGCGCAGCCCCTCCGGGCCCCAGACGAAGTCCGCGTCGCCGAGGAAGGCGCCGTGCTCCTCCTGGTAGCCGGCCGCCGCGGCGTCCCACCAGCTGCGGTTGGCGAGGACCGTCTCGACCTCGCCGGCCGGCCGCCGCGCGACCCCGGGCACGTCCTCGGTCACCTGTCCGCTCCTCCCGTCTGGGCCCGGGGGACCCTCGTTGACCGCTATCCTGCCGGGGCCGTAGCATGGAGTACGCGTGCCCAGACCTGCGTGTGCGTCCTCGGACGGAGCAGGTCGCACCAGGTGATGCAGTCGTTCGCCGGTAGTTCGCTACTCCCACGAAGTCTGCACGACCGGCCGGGGTCCTCCCCGGCGAGGTCGTCCACCGGGGGGTCTGTGCCCGCGACGCCTACGAGCAACGCCCGCATCGGAGCCACTTCCTTCATGACGGCCACCCCAGTCGACACCCCGACGTCCGCCTCCGGCCCGCGCCAGGTCGCGATCAACGACATCGGGTCCGCCGAGGACTTCCTCGCCGCGATCGACTCCACCATCAAGTACTTCAACGACGGCGACATCGTCGAAGGTGTCATCGTCAAGGTCGACCGGGACGAGGTCCTCCTCGACATCGGTTACAAGACCGAGGGCGTCATCCCCTCGCGCGAGCTCTCGATCAAGCACGACGTCGACCCCTCCGAGGTCGTCAAGGTCGGCGACGAGGTCGAGGCCCTGGTCCTCCAGAAGGAGGACAAGGAGGGTCGGCTCATCCTGTCCAAGAAGCGCGCGCAGTACGAGCGCGCCTGGGGCACGATCGAGAAGATCAAGGAGGAGGACGGCGTCGTCGAGGGCTCCGTCATCGAGGTCGTCAAGGGCGGCCTCATCCTCGACATCGGCCTCCGCGGCTTCCTCCCCGCCTCGCTGGTCGAGATGCGCCGCGTGCGCGACCTCCAGCCGTACGTCGGCAAGACGCTCGAGGCGAAGATCATCGAGCTCGACAAGAACCGCAACAACGTCGTCCTCTCGCGCCGCGCCTGGCTCGAGCAGACGCAGTCCGAGGTGCGCTCGACCTTCCTGCAGACCCTGCAGAAGGGCCAGGTCCGCTCCGGCGTCGTCTCCTCGATCGTCAACTTCGGCGCGTTCGTGGACCTCGGCGGCGTCGACGGCCTGGTGCACGTCTCCGAGCTGTCCTGGAAGCACATCGACCACCCGAGCGAGGTCGTCGAGGTCGGCCAGGAGGTCACCGTCGAGGTCCTCGACGTCGACATGGACCGCGAGCGGGTCTCCCTGTCGCTGAAGGCGACGCAGGAGGACCCGTGGCAGCAGTTCGCCCGGACCCACCAGATCGGGCAGGTCGTCCCCGGCAAGGTCACCAAGCTCGTCCCGTTCGGCGCGTTCGTCCGCGTCGACGAGGGCATCGAGGGCCTGGTCCACATCTCCGAGCTGGCCGAGCGGCACATCGAGCTGCCCGAGCAGGTCGTGGCCGTGGGCAAGGAGATCTTCGTCAAGGTCATCGACATCGACCTCGAGCGCCGGCGCATCAGCCTCTCGCTGAAGCAGGCGAACGAGAACGTCGAGGTCCAGGGCGACGCGTTCGACCCGACGCTCTACGGCATGGCCGCGACGTACGACACGCAGGGCAACTACATCTACCCCGAGGGCTTCGACCCGGAGACCAACGACTGGCTCCCCGGCTACGAGAAGCAGCGGGAGGAGTGGGAGCGCCAGTACGCCGAGGCGCAGGCGCGCTTCGAGGCGCACCGCCGCCAGGTCGAGGCGGCGGCCGAGGCCGACGCCGCGGCCACCGGCGACAACGGGGTCTCCTCCGCGTCGTCGTACTCCTCGGAGCCGGCGGACGACGACCGCGGCGGCACGCTCGCCACGGACGAGGCGCTCGCCGCGCTGCGCGAGAAGCTCACCGGCGGCGCCTGAGCCCTCGGGCCCGGCCGACGCGCTGACGACGGCCCCCGCACCCTCCCGGGTGCGGGGGCCGTCGTGCGTCCCGGCCCCCTCAGGTCGCCCACCCGGACGGCCGAGACCACGACCATGACGAGCGCGGACGCGGCTGCTCCGGCGCGCCCGGCGGTCGACGAGCTGCTGGCGGGTGCCGCCGGTCAGCGCGCGCTGCTGCGGACCATGCGCGCCCACGTCTGCACCCCGCTGGAGACGGCCGAGGCGTGGAACGCCTTCGAGGCCACCGTGCTCGCGGTCCACGCGCGGCTGCACGACCCCTTCGCCCTCGTGGTGCCGGTGCTCGACGAGGACCGCGACGCCTGCCGCCGCGAGCTGGCGGCGGTGCGGACAGCGTGCGACGACGCCGAGGCGCTCGCCGGCTGCGTGCGCGCGCTGGCGGCCGACCCGTACGACCCGGAGGCGCAGGCGGAGCTCGCGCGCGCCTGGGAGCGGCTGTCGTGAGCCTGCCGAGCGTCACCGCGCTGGTGACCGTCCACCAGGTGGAGCGCTACGTGGGGGAGGCCCTCGACAGCGCCCTCGCCCAGGACTACCCCGAGCACCTGCTCGACGTCGTGGTCGTCGACGACGGCTCGACCGACGGCAGCGCGGGCGAGGTCGCGCGCCGCGTCGGCAGCGGGCGCGTGCGCGTGGTGCGCCAGGCCAACGCCGGTTACGTCGCGGCCACCAACCGGGCCGTCGCGGAGGCGACCGGGACGCTGCTGGCCGTGCTCGACGCCGACGACGTCTGGCCGACGGACAAGGTGCGCCGCCAGGTCGAGGCCCTCGGGGAGCGCAGCCTCCTGTACGGCGACATGACCGTCATCGACCGCGACGGGCGCGTCCTGCAGGAGTCGTGGCTCGAGGACCAGGCGCCGCCGGTCGGCGATGACGTCTGCGGCCTGCTGCGCGGCAACGTCGCGACCTCCTCGTCGCTGCTGCTGCGCGCCGACGCGGCGCGGCGGTGGGGACCGGTGCCGGTCGAGGTCTCCTTCGCCGACTGGTGGTTCGCGCTGCGTGCCGCCCTCGAGGGCGGGCTCGGCTACCTCGCCGAGCCGCGGACCGGCTACCGCTTCCACGGCGAGAACATGTCCCTCGGCACGCAGGGGCCGGAGCGCGCCGGGCAGCTGCGGGCCTCGATGGCCCTGCAGCGCTGGTTCCTCCGCCGGCTGCCGGAGCGCTGCGCCGTCGAGGACGTGCTCGGGGCGTGGCAGTCGTTCGCCGACTTCGGCGTCGAGCTCATGCGCGCGGCTGAGTCGCCCTTCGTCCCGCTCGTGCCGGTCAGCGACGCGGACCGCGCGGCCGCGGTGGCCGGGGCCGAGCAGGCCCGCGCCCTGCTCGCGGACGGTCGCGAGCGCGCGGCTGCGGCGGCCGCCGTGGCCGCCGCGGCGGCGGACCCGTGGTGCGCGCCGGCGCGTACGGTCATCGGCCTGCTCGGCTAGCGGGAAGCAGCAGCGGCCGCGGGCGGTTGCCGGGAGGAGCAGCCCGAGCGACCCGCACGACCAGGAAGGCCCCCATGCCCGCGACCGAGGCCGAGACCGATCTGCCGCCGCGCCCGTCGGCCGACCCCGTCGTGCCGGCGCTCGGCGGGCGCTCGCTCCGGCTCGTCACCGCGGTGCTGGCCTTCGCCTGCGGAGCGAGCGTCGCCAACCTCTACTACGCGCAGCCGCTGCTCAGCAGCATCGCGGGCACGTTCGGCACGGGCAGCGGCACGGTCGCGCTGGTCGTGACGCTGACCCAGGTCGGCTACGCGCTGGGGCTGCTGCTCCTGCTGCCCCTCGGGGACCTGCTGGAGAACCGCCGGCTCGCCTCGCGCACCCTGCTCGTCACCGCGGTCGCGCTCGTCGCCGCGAGCGCCGCGCCGTCGTTCGGCGTGCTGCTCGCGGCGATGGCGCTGGTCGGCTGCACCTCGGTGGTCGCGCAGGTGCTCGTCCCGCTGGCCGCCCACCTGGCGCCGCCGGACGTGCGCGGCAAGGTCGTCGGACAGGTCACCGGCGGCCTGCTCCTCGGCATCATGCTCGCCCGCTCCGTGGCCAGCTTCGTCGCGGCCGCGTGGGGCTGGCGCAGCATCGACGCGGTCTCCGCCGTCGTCATGGTGCTGACCTCGCTGCTGCTGCGCCGCCTGCTGCCCGAGCGGCGCCCGGAGCACAGCGCGCGCTACGGTGCCCTGCTGGCGAGCACCGTCCGGCTGGCCCGGACCGAGCCGGTCCTCGTCCGCCGCGCGCTGTCGCAGGCGCTGCTGTTCGCGGCGTTCACGGCGTACTGGACCGGGGTGCCGTTCGAGCTGCTCGGCCGCCACCACTCCTCGCAGGTGGGCGTCGCCGTGTTCGCGCTCGTGGGCGCGGCGGGAGCGGCGGCCGCCCCGGTCGCCGGGGCGCTCGGCGACCGCGGCCACGGGCGTACGGGCCGGCTGGTCACGATCGTGCTCGCCGCGCTCGCCATGCTCCTCGCCTGGCTCGGCGCCGGCTCGGTCGTGCTGCTCGCGGTCGCGGGGGTCGTGCTCGACCTCTCGGTGCAGAGCCACCAGGTGCTGAGCCTGCGCGAGGTCTACGCGATCCGCGGTGACGCCCGCGCCCGGCTCAACTCGGTCTTCATGGGCACGGTCTTCGTCTGCGGCGCGCTGTCCTCCGCCCTCACGGGGCTGCTGCACGCGTCCAGCGGGTGGACCGGTGTCACGCTGCTGGGCGCCGGCGCGGCGGTGCTCGCGCTGCCGCTGTGGCCGCAGCGCCGGGTCAGCTGATCCAGCCGCGGCGCAGCGCCTCGGCGACGCTGGCGGCGCGGTCGCGTACGCCCGTCTTCGCGTAGACGTGCTCCAGGTGCGACTTGACCGTGCTCGCGCGCAGGCCGAGCCGCCCCCCGATCTCCTCGTTCGTCAGGCCGCGCGCGGCCTCGCGCAGCACGTCGGTCTCGCGCGGCGTCAGCGGCGTCGTGACCGAGCGCAGCCGCTCGACGAGGTCGTCGAGGCCGTGGAGCACGGCGTCGGCGCCCCAGTCGGCGACGTCCGGCAGCCCGGTGCAGGCTCCGCCGAGCACGAGCGGCACGCCGGTCCCGAGCCGGCGCCAGTCCTGCACCGAGCGCTGGAGCCGGTCGCGGCCCATGGCGCCGGACCCCGAGACGAGGACGGCGGCGACGTCGCCGCGCGCGGCGATGAGCTCGGCGAGCTGGGTGATGGGCATCCGGTCGAGCACGACAGCGTCCCAGCCGGCCTCCTCGACGACGTGCGCCGCCATCTGCAGCCCCAGCACGTGGCCCTCGCCGGGGCCCGGCAGCAGGACGATCCGGCCCGGGCGGCTGCCGCTCAGCCGGACCCGCGAGCGCAGCCGCGCGACCAGCGAGCGGGCGCAGTCGCTGACCGCGTGCTCCTGCCACACGGCCAGGTCGCCGCGCTCCCACGCGCTGCCGATCTCGCCCAGCACGGGGGTGACGTGCAGGTCGTAGAGCGCGCTCGTCGGGCACCCCTGGCTGAGCAGCAGCAGGGCGGCCGCCTCGGCGCCCGCGACGTCGCAGTGGATGAGGGCGTGCCGCAGCAGCTGGCCGGCGTCGTCCTCGGGTCCGGGCGGCCGCGGCAGCACCGCGGCTCCTCCTCGTGCATCCCCCATGCTGCGCGAGTACCCGCCGAACGGCGGTCCTCACCACCGCACCCGGGTTGACGCAGGTACGGCACGATGGGGCTGTGACGTCGTACGACGTGGGCCTCACCGGGGGCACCGGTGCGGGCAAGTCCACCGCCGCAGCGCGCTTCGGCGAGCTGGGGGCCGTGGTCGTCGACGCCGACGTCCTCGCGCGCGAGGCCGTCGCCCCGGGTACGCCGGGGCTCGCCGCCGTCGTCGCCGCCTTCGGGCCCGGGGTCCTCGCGGCCGACGGCTCGCTCGACCGCCCCGCCCTCGGCCGGGTCGTCTTCGGCGACGCGGAGCTGCGCGCGACCCTCGAGGGCATCGTCCACCCCCGGGTGGCGGCCCGGCGGGCCGAGCTCGCCGCCGCGGCGCGCGCGGCCGACCCGGACGCCGTCGTCGTGCACGACGTCCCGCTGCTCGTCGAGCGCGGGCTCACCGGAGGGCTGGACCTCGTCGTCGTGGTCGACGCGCCCGACGAGCTGCGCGTGCAGCGGCTGGTCGAGGGCCGCGGGCTGGCGCGCGAGGATGCGCTCGCCCGCGTGGCCGCGCAGGCGAGCCGCGACGAGCGGCTCGCCGCGGCCGACGTCGTGCTGGACGGGACCGGGAGCGTCGCGGACCTGCGCCGCCAGGTCGACGCGCTGTGGGAGCGCCTCGCCGAGGCGGTCGCGGCGAGCCGCCGCTGACCTACTGGCCCGCGCTCTCGTAGCGCAGCAGCCCCCGGCGGAAGAGCCAGGCGCCGAGTGCGAGGCACCAGGCCGCGACGAGCGGGGTGAGCAGGCCGAGCTGCCAGAGGTGGCGCTCCTGGAGCAGGGCGCTCGCGGGGAAGAAGCTCATGAAGGCGTAGGGCAGGGCGACGGTGAGCGCGACCCGCACGCCCATGCCGTAGATGGTGATCGGGAAGCGCGCGAGCTCGCCGAGCGTGTGCATCGAGAAGGCGAACATCGGGAACGGCGACGCGAGCCAGAACCCCGCGCAGTTCGTGGCGAGGTTCAGCCCTACCTTGACGAGGAGCGCGCTGACGAGGAGCACGGCGGCCAGCGCGACCCGGCCGGCGTCCCAGGGCACGTCGACGTGCGCCAGCGCGCCGGCGAGCAGAGCACCCCCGATGACGAGGTTCCCGAGGCCGTTCATGCCGATCTGCGAGCTGAGCACCTGGAGGGCGGGGGAGTACGGGCGGGTGAGCGCGATGTCGAGGTCGCCGGTGTTCACCGTCCAGGCGAGTCCCCAGGCGCCCTGGGCGAGCAGCACGGCGACGCCCTCGCCGAGCGCGACGAGCGCGTACCCCAGCGCGACGTCCCAGAAGCGCCAGCCGTCGAACTGCGGGATGGCGCGGAAGACCGCCGACAGCAGCAGTACGCCCACGCCCTGGGTGAGCAGCGCCGCGACGCTGAGCACCCAGAAGTCCTTCTCGTACTCCAGGGTCGAGCGCAGGTGCGCGCCGAGGCAGCGCCGGTAGAGCCAGACCGAGCGGCGCAGCCGGGCCAGCGGCGAGGGGGCCAGCGGGGGCAGCGGCAGGACGTCCACGGCTCAGCCCCCGTGCACCGTGAGCTGGCGGCTCGCCGCCCGCCACAGCCCGCGCGTCCCGTACCAGAGCCCGACCGTCCAGGCGGCCTGCACGGCGACCGCCGCTCCCGCCTCCGCTCCCTGGAGCTGTCCGGAGAAGAGCAGGGCGGGGGTGGACGCCATGCCGGCGAAGGGCAGCACCGCGGCGAGGAGCCGCAGCCAGTCGGGCAGGAACGCCAGCGGCACGAGCGCCCCGGAGAACAGCGAGACCAGCGCGAGGCGCCCGGCCTGGACGCCGACGTAGTTCTGCGTCCAGAAGACCGCCATCGCGCTCGCGTAGACCAGGCCGAAGCGCAGCGGCAGGACCAGGAGGGCGCTCAGCAGCAGCAGGGGCAGCGAGCCGAGGGGCGGGGCGGGCACGCCGCCGAAGGCGAGGGCGGCGACGCCCGCGACGACCAGGCCCGTCCCGAGCTCGTACGCGCCGAAGCCGACGGCCTCGGCGAACCTCGCCCGCTGGTAGTCGACCGGACGGACCAGGTCCAGGCCTACGTCGCCGCGCTGGATGCGGAACGCCAGCCGGTAGTCGACCCAGCTCGAGGCCAGCGAGCCGGCGACGAACGCCGCCAGGAGGTACGCCCGCATGTGCGGCCAGTCGAACCCGTGCGCCGCGGGGCTCGACGCGAGCACCGCCCGCCACAGGTAGAGCATCGCGAGCGCCGAGAACACCGAGGCGAGCAGCCCGAAGAGGAAGGCGCCCTGGTACGCGACCAGGGACCGGAGCGCCGCGCGCGCGAGCCCCCGGTAGGCCACCCAGGACTGGTGGCGTGCTGGTGCGGGCGGAGCAGCGGAGCTCACGGGCCGGCCTGCGGGCTGGGGCGCAGCTCGCCGGAGTAGACCTTGCGGACGACGTCCTCGATCGCCGGTTCGTCGATGCGCACGTCCACCACCTCCGCCTCGGCGGACGCGGCCGCGAGCACCTCGACCGCGCTCACGGCCAGCCGGTCGAAGGTCACCGTGACCTCGCGGTCGCTCGCGCCGTCCGCGACGCGCGCAGCGGGGATGCGTGCCGCGATGCCGGAGGTGGACGCGAGGGGCTCGGCGAGCGTGAGGTGGACGACGCGGTCGCGAGCGTACGCGTCCTTGACGGCCTGCAGGTCGCCGTCGTAGACGACCCGTCCGCCGTCGAGGATGACGAGCCGGCGGCAGATGTCCTCGATGTCGCCGAGGTCGTGCGTCGTCAGCATGACCGTGGTGCCGTCGGCGACGATCTGGCGGACGAAGGCGCGGACCCGGTCCTTCACCGCGATGTCGAGCCCGATCGTCGGCTCGTCGAGGTAGACGATCGAGGGCTCGTGCACCAGGGCGGCCGCGAGGTCCGCCCGCATGCGCTGTCCCAGCGAGAGCTTGCGCGCCGTCACGGGCAGCAGGTCGGCCAGCTCGAGCACGGCGTCCAGCCGCTCGAGGGTCTCGGCGTAGCGCCGAGGTCCGATGCCGTGCATGTCGCGCAGCAGCGCGAGGGAGTCCTGCACCGGCAGGTCCCACCAGAGCTGCGTGCGCTGGCCGAAGACGACGCCGATGCGGCGGGCGTTCTCGACCCGGTGCTGGTGCGGCACCAGGCCGGCGACGCGGACCGAGCCGGAGGTCGGGACGAGGATGCCGCTGAGCATCTTCACCGTGGTCGACTTGCCGGCGCCGTTCGGCCCGACGTACGCGACCGCCTCGCCCGCCTCGACGGCCAGGTCGACGCCGTCCACCGCGACGTGCTCGGAGTAGCGGCGCTGCACCAGGTGCCGGACGGCCCCCTTCAGCCCGGGGCCCTTGTCGGGGCGGCGGAAGACCTTGGTGAGGCTCTCGGCTTCGAGGAGCGGCACCTGCGCGAGCGTGCCAGCAGCGCGGTGCGGTCGACAAGGGGATTCCGCCAGCCCGCTGCTAGGCCGCCTCCCTCGCCAGCGCGGCCGCTCCGACGACGCCGGCCCGGGAGCCGAGCGCGGCGGTGCGCAGCGGGGGGAGGTGGCGCGTACGCCCGCCGATGACGGTCTCCGCGAGCGCGCGGCGCGCCTCCGGCAGCAGCAGGTCGCCGGCGGCGGACAGCCCGCCGGCCAGGACGACCGTCTGCGGGTCGAGCAGCGTGACGACGACGGCCAGCCCCTCGCCGAGGGAGCGGGCGACGTTGTGCACGGCGGTGCTCGCCGCCGGGTCGCCCTGCCGGGCTGCGGCGACGACCGACCGGCCGTCCAGCGCGCGCCCCGGCGCGGCCCGCATCCCGAGCCCGTGGGCCTCCTCGACCAGCGCCGAGCCGCTGACGTAGCGCTCCCAGCAGCCGCACGCCCCGCACCCGCAGAGCCGGCCGTCGGGCACGAGCACCATGTGCCCGACCTCGCCCGCCAGCCCGCCACCGCGGTACGGGCGGCCCTGCAGCACGAGCCCGCCGCCGAGCCCCGTGCCCAGCGTGAGGCAGAGCAGGTCGCTCGAGCCGGGGACCGCGGCACCGTGCAGGAACTCGCCCCAGGCCGCGGCACGCCCGTCGTTGTCGACGAGCACGGGGCGGCCGGTGAGGTCGGCCAGCAGCGGGCCCACGGCGACGCCCGCCCACCCCGAGAGGTTGGCCGCCGACTCGAGGACCCCGCCCCGGACCAGTCCGGGCGTCGCGAGGCCCACGCCGAGGACGTCGAACTCGCCCTGCCACTCGGCGATGAGCTTGGCGACGAGCGCGAGCCCGTCCTCGGCCGAGCCGGCCGTCGGGTTGCGGCGCTCGTCGTGGACGACGCCGTCGAGGCCGACGAGGGCGACGGCGGTCTTCGTGCCCCCGACGTCGACCCCCACGGTCACGCGACGGCTCTCCGCGGCTGCGCTCACCTGGTCCGGGTCACCTTCGCGAGGCCCCGCGGCGCGTCGGGGTCGAGCCCGCGTGCGCGGGCCATCTCCAGGCAGAGCAGCTGCAGCGGCAGGATCTCGAGCAGCGGCGCCAGCTCCTCGTCCACATCGGGCAGCGTGAGGGCAGGGGCGCCCGCGGCGCCCGTCGCCGGGCCGACGACGGAGACGTCGCCGCCGCGCCCGCGCACGCGCTCGAGCACGTCGACCAGGGCCTCGGCGCCGCGCCGCGACCCGGCCGCGGCGAGCACGGGGGTGTCGGCGTCGACAGCGGCGAGCGGACCGTGGAGCAGGTCGGCACCGCTCCAGGCGCGCGCCGGCACGTACGTCGTCTCGGTGAGCTTGAGCGCCGCCTCGACCGCGCTCGGGTACGAGTAGCCGCGTCCCGTCGTCAGCAGCGTGTCGGCGAAGCGCAGGCGGGCGGCGAGCACCCCGACCTCGGGGGCGCAGCTCTCCAGCAGGGCGCTGCCGAGCTCCGGCAGGACGTCCGCCCGGCTCCCGTCGCCCCCGCGCCACGCGTCGACGAGGAGCCACAGCGCGAGCAGCTCCGCGGTGTAGGTCTTGGTCGCCGCCACGGCCTTCTCGGGGCCGGCCATGACGTCGAGGTGCAGGTCCGCGGCGCGCGCGAGGTCCGAGTCGCCGGTGTTCGTGACGGCGAGGGTCAGCGCGCCGCACTCGCGCGCCACCGAGGTGGTCTCCACGAGGTCGGGCGACCCGCCGGACTGGCTGACCGCGACGAGCAGCACGTCGCGCAGGTCGGGCCGGGCGCCGTACACCGTGACCGTGGAGGGGGAGACGCTGCCGCAGGGCAGGCCGAGGACCGTCTCGCAGAGGTAGCGGGCGTAGAGCGCGGCGGAGTCGCTCGTCCCGCGCGCTGCGAAGAGCACGAAGCGGGGGGAGGCGGAGCGCACGGCCTGGGCGACGCGGACGGCGTCGGAGCGTCCGCCCTCCAGCAGGCGCGACCACGCGACGGGTTGCTCGGCGATCTCGGCGGCCATGACGGTGCCGGTCTCGGACACGGGGGAGTTCCTTCCAGTAGCAGTGTCTCGGGGGAGGGGGCGGATCAGCCCTTCACGGCCCCGCTGGCGAGGCCACCCACCATCCGGCGCTGCAGCACGGCGAAGAAGACGAGGACGGGGATGCTGTAGACGACCGAGGCGGCCATGGCGCCCGACCAGTCGTCGCCGAAGTTGGTCTTGAAGGCGGTCAGCCACAGGGGGAGGGTCTGGTTCGCCTTGTCGGTCATGAGCACGAGGGCGTAGAGGAACTCGTTCCACGCGGTGATGAAGGCGTAGAGCGACGAGGCGACCAGCCCGGGCCCCAGCAGCGGGAAGGTCACCCGCCAGAACGCCTTCACCCGGGAGCAGCCGTCGACCATCGCGGCCTCCTCGAGCTCGAAGGGGATCCCCTCGACGAAGCCGCGCAGCGTCCACACGGTGAAGGGCAGCGTGCTGGCGAGGTAGATGAGCACGAGTGCGGTGAGGTGGTTGACGAGGTCGAGGTCGCGCATGAGGAAGTACATCGGGATGAGCAGTGCCTCGAACGGCGCCAGCTGCGCGACGAGCACGAGCAGCACGAAGCCGCGCCGGCCGGGGAACCTCAGCCGGGCGAGGGCGACCGCCGCGAGGACGGCCACACCGACGGCGAGGACGACCGAGGACAGCGTGACGACCAGGCTGTTGCGGGCGAAGTCGAGGAAGCCCGGCTTGTGCAGCGCCCGGGAGAAGTTGTCGAAGGTCGCGCTGGTGGGGAGCAGGTCGTAGGAGCTGGTCTGGATGCGGTTCTCCGGCCGGAAGGCCGACAGCGCCATCCAGTACACGGGGAAGGCGAACACGACGGCCAGCAGGCCGCCCAGGGACTCGGTCGCGATGCGGCCCGGCAGGGATCGCCTGGTCATGCGGTCTTCTCCGACTTCAGGAGCAGGCGCAGGTACTGCGCGCTGAGGAGCACGAGGACGGCGATCATGAAGACGCTGACGACGGCGGCCTTGCCGTAGTGCGCCTGGGAGATGCCGGTGACGTACTGCAGGACCGACAGGGTCGTCGTGCTCCCTGCGGGTCCGCCGCGGCGGAACGCGTAGATCTGGGTGAAGGCGCGGAAGTCCCAGATCAGCGAGAGGAAGGTCAGCAGCAGCACAAGGGGCTTCAGCATCGGCCAGGTGATCGACCTGAAGGACCGCACCGCCCCCGCACCGTCGAGCCCGGCGGCCTCGTACAGGTCGCGGTCGATGCCGAGGATGCCGGCGTACACGCTGAAGGCGACGAACGGCACGGCCTGCCAGACGATGAGCAGCCCGATGACGAACAGCCCGCTGTGGCCGGTGAAGAACCAGGGGTGGTGCCGCCAGGACGAGAACCCGATGCCGGCGAGCGTCTTGTCGACGATCCCGTAGTTCTCGTCGAAGAGCCACTGGAACACCGTGGTGGCACTGATGATCGGCATCGCCCAGGCCGCGACGAGCGCGGCCTGGAGGGCGATCCGGGTGGGCCGGGAGAGGCGCTGCAGCAGCAGCGCCACTCCCAGCCCCACGAACACCGTCGTCGCGACGAGGATGCCGGTGAACACCACCGTCCGTCCCGTGACGGTCCAGATCTTCGCGCCGGTGAAGACCGAGCGGTAGTTCTGCAGCCCCACCCACTTGGTCTGGTGCAGGACGATCTCGCGCCGGTTGAGCTCCTGGAACGAGATGAGCAGCACGCGCACCGCGGGGTAGGCCAGCAGTCCCGCGAGGACGACGACCGCCGGGGCCAGCAGTGCGTACGCGACGGCCTGCTCCCGCACCCGCGCGCTGCGCCTGCGTCTCACCGGAGGGGGTGAGGCCGACGGCTGCGCCGGGATCTCCCGCTCCACGCCCGAGGCCACCGGGGTCGTCGTCACGCGCTCGCTCCTCATCGGTCCAGCATGTGCTCAGCTGTCGGGCAGGAGGGGCGTCAGCCGGACATCTTGTCGGTGATGGCCTGCGAGGCGGTCTTCGCGGCGTCCGCGGCCTTCTGCTTGCCCGTCACGACCGCGGTGAGGAAGTCCTTGATCGGGTTCTGCGCCTCGACGGCCGCCCACTTGGGCGTCGCCGGGGTGGCCTTGCTGCCGCCGGCGGCCGCCTTCGCGACGACGCTGACGATCGGGTCGTCCGCGATGACGGAGTTGAAGGCCGGGTCGTTGGGGACGACGCCGTTGGCCTTGGCCAGCTGCTCCTGGTAGTCCTTGCCGGCCAGCTGCTTGATCCAGTCCCAGGCGAGGTCCTGGTTCTTGCTGTTCACCGGGATGGCGAGGTTCGAGCCGCCGAGGAAGATCGGCGCGGTCTTGCCTGCGGTCTTCGAGGGGATGGCGAAGACGCCGGAGTTGGCCTTGAGGTCCTTCGGCGCGCCCTTGTCGGCCACCGCGCTGCCGAGCTCCCAGGGCAGGCCGATCATCATGGCCGTCTTGCCCTTGGAGTACACGGTGTACTGCTGCGGGTTGGCCTCGTCGTTGTCCTTGGGGGCCGTGGTCTTCGAGGTGTCGACGAGCTGCTTGTAGAAGTCCGCCGCGGCCGCGGCCTGCGGGGTGTCGAGGGTGCCCGTCCAGGAGTCGCCGTCCTGCTTGGCGATGTCACCGCCCTGGTCCCAGAGGAACGAGAGGTAGGTGTACCAGGACTGGCCCGGGAGGTAGAGCGACTGGAAGTCCTTCTGGCCGGCGTAGGCCTTGTTGAGCTTCTGGATGTCGCTGAGCCACTCGGCGTCGCTGGTGGGGGGCGCGGAGATGCCGGCCTTGGCGAACATGTCCTTGCGGTAGATGACGACGCGGCCGCTGGCGTAGAACGGGATGCCGTACTGCTTGCCCTCGTAGGCACCGGGGTCCTTCAGACCGGCGAGCCAGTTCGTGCTGCCCAGCTGGGAGACCTTGTCCGTGAGGTCGGCGAGGGTGCCGTCCGCGGAGAAGGACGGGTTCTGCGTGTTGCCGAGCTCGATGACGTCGGGCGTCGTGGACGCGTCCGACATCGCGGTCGTCAGCTTCTCCTGGATGCCGTTCCACTGCTGGACCTGGTAGTCCACCTTGATGCCCGGGTGAGCGGCCTCGAACGCGCTGTCGAGCGAGGCGACGAGGGCGTCGGGCGCCGACCCGCTCATCAGCCACACCTTGAGCGTCTTGCTGCCGCCGCCGGCCGCAGGGGCCGCGGAGCCCGCCGCCGAACCCGCTGCCGCGGAGCCGCCGGTCGTGGGCTGGTCGCTGCTCGCGCTCGACGTGCCGGAGCTGCTGCCGCACGCGGCGGCCGTCGAGAGCACGCCGGCGACGAGTCCGGCGGTGAGGAACCTCTTGTGCTTCAACGCGTCCTCCTGGTCTGGGCGCAGGGGGAGGAGTCCCGCTGCAGTCGTGGGGGCGACGGCTTCCCGCTGTCGCGCACTTCTGCACGATGGAACGACAGAAAGCCTCTGTCAAGCCTCTTTACAAAAACGTCACCAAGAACTCCGGGGCGCTCGGCGGCTGGGCCCGTGCCGTGACTAGGACGTCTCGTCCTGCGGGGCGCCGTTCTAGCGCCCTCGCTGTTCGGGCGTGACCGCGCCAGGGGCTGGGGGACAGGGTCGCGGCCACGAGGAACCGGGGCGTGGTCGAGGGCGTCTGACGGGCATGGTGGGCAGGGTCGACTGGCGGGTGGCGGGCGCGTCGGCTGCTGCCCCGGTCGCTGTGGTAGCGGTGCTGGGTGTGGCGCTCGCGACGAGGCACGAGGGTCCCGCGGCCACTGCTGACGGGCCGCGGCCGCTGCCGACGGCATCCGTTGCGGCGGCGGTGCTGCCCGGACCGGGCGGGTCCTGCTCGGGGAGCCGGGACGGGGGCGTGGAGCCGGTGTTGCCGATGGTGGACGCGTCGCCGTTGTGGGCCGTGGCAGTCGAGGCTCCGCCGCTGCCGGGGGCGTGTGGTGGGGTGCGGTCGGTCCGGCTGACGGAGGTGCAGGCGCGGCGGTTGGCCGCGGCCGTCAACGCGGCGCCGGACTCGGCGTTCAACCACGGGACCTACTCGTGCCCGGCCGAATCCGGCGCCGTCGATCTGGTGTCATTCAACGTGGCGGCCGGCTGGCAGGTGCTCATCGTGCGGCTGGACGGGTGTCCGGGGATCCAGGGCGTCGGCACGCTGGCGCGGACGTTGACGCGGCGGGTGCTGGCCGAGTTGCACCGGGACGGCGTGGCGACGGCACCCGCGCACCTGTAGGGGACACCCCATGGACACGCTGTGCGGCATCGTGGGCAGATGACAGGGGTTGGCGGGGTGCGCGTGACCCGTGGGTGGGGCGTGTGCTGTGGCGTGCTGGCGCTCGCGGTGTCGGCGTGCGGCGGCTCGTCGCACCACGCGGCTCCTCGTGCTCACGTGACGGGGGTGTTCCGGATGGTGGGCGGCCCGGCGACGGCTGGAGGGGGGACGCCGGTGCACCTCATCGACGGGACGATCACATTCCGGCTGCGCGACGAGCCGCACCAGCGGGCAACAGTCGTGTCGACCAGTGCTGGGCGCTTCACGACGGAGCTTCCGGCGGGCGAGTACGAGGTCACGGGAGTGAGCCCTGGCATGAACGACGCCAGGAACCCGTGCACCCCGGCCGACCCGATCGTCGCGCTCGTCGCGAAGGAGACCAGGGAGGTCGACGTCGACTGCCAAGTCCCCTAGTCGTCTGCTCGCGACGAGGTGCTCGGCGCAGCGTGCACCCTGGACGGTTCCGGAGCGCGCGGTCGCCATCGGCGGGCGCTCCCGGCATGACGCTGCAGTCGGGCTGACGCGGAGGAGGGTGGCGGGTGTCTGAGCGGATGGGCGATGTCCTCGCCGGCTTGCCCCTGTTCGCCGGCGCGCCCGTGGGGGGGGGTAGCAGGTCCGGCGCGCCGACTGCTGAGGCGGTCGCTCCTGCCCGGCCGCGAAGATCGCATGCCCACCGCCGCAGGGGGAAGGCCTCGTGCGAGCCGCACGGAGGACCACGATCGGGGAAGCCGCGGTGCCGGAGTCGCACGCCGCGCCTGCCTTCTACCTCGCCACGACGTACCACGGGCCTGTCGGCAACGGTCGCCACAGGCTGCCTCGCCCGTGGGAGTACGTCCTAGCAGGCGGGTTCTCCGTCGTCATCGTCGTGATGCTGCTCGCGATCCGCTCGCGCCGAGGATGACGTCCACCGCTAGTCGGGCGACGCCGCCGACGGCACGGGAGTCCAGGACAGCGGCTCGTCCCGCAACGACGTCCACCGTGTCGCGGACCCAGCGCTCGTGGCGGCGTCGGTGAGCCACCACGTCTCGTCGGGGCCCCAGCCCGCGAGCAGGGTGGCGGCAGCGCCGCCCTCGGGTGCGAGGGGAAGGAGCCTGCCCGCGGTCGCCAGGTACGTGGCGACGCTGACGTGGACGCCGTCCCAGTCAGCAGCCACGGCAGCCCAGTCCGGCAGCACCCACCGTCCCGTCCACCCCGTGGTCCGGTACCAGTCGTGGCGGCGAGACGCCGTCACGTCACTCGGGTAGCGGCGGGCCAGCTCGAGCCAGTCGCCGGGGCCGTCGACCTCGTACACGCGGGCGGCGGGTGACACGACCACCTGCCCCACCTCGGCGGTCGACTCGCCGAGAAAGTCCTCGAGCACGAGCAGCCCCAGCGGCGCGCGTGAGCCGTCGGGCACTGACCGGGTCGTCGCCGTGAGGCCGGACAGCGCCGGTGTCGACCACCACGACCCGCTGTAGGGCGCGGTCGGGTCAGCGGGAGTGTCCCGCGTGGCGCGCGCCTCCGCCTCGTCCGCTCGCTGCCGCCACTGGGCCAGGAGCCGGGGTGCGTCCCCGTCCGCAGGACGCAGTGCGGTTTCGTCATCAGGGCGCCACCGCACATGCCACTGGTCAGCACGATCCAGCGGATCGCTCCACCAGTCAGCGGCTGGAGCCGCTGCTACCGCGTCGGCGACGGGGCGCAGCACGCGTGCGAGGAGCGCGCTGTGGAGGGCCAGATCGTCCTCATCCGGCTCCTGCCAGTACCGGGCGAAGGAGACCGCCATGTCCAGGGCCGGCAGCAAGTCGCGCACCGCGGAGCACCTCGCGATGCCGTCGACGTCGACCGAGGCGACGGCAGCAGCGAGCGCAGCCACCCGAGCCCGCTCATCCGTCGCGGCACCGTCCCACCCCGACAACGACCGCCACCACCGGTGCCGGGCATCCGGATCCTGCTGGAACTGCCACGTCACCTCGAGGCACAGGCGCCGTCCCCGTGGGCCGCCCAGCAGCGCATCCCCTCGCATGCGACCGACCCTAGGGCTCGTCGCCACCCCTCGGACCCGATGCTGCGGACGTCGAGGTCGTCAGCATCTGCACCGACGCAAGCAGCGCCGTCGACGTCGTCCGCCGCGTCCTGGACGACTGCGCTCCCGGCGACCACCGAGGCGCCCGCGACCGATCCGCCTGCTCCCCGACGATGGCGACATCACCGCCGGACGCGTCGCAGGACGACTGAACCAGGCGGGGCGGCCAGGGGGTCCTCTCGGGCAGACCCAGCACCAGCCCGCTGCACCACCCACCGGCGACACCCCCTGCGAGACCCAGGAGTCCCCGTGCCGTCCCCCCGCTCCCTGTGCTCCGTCGTCCTGGGCGCTGCGCTGCTCGTGCTCGCCGGTCCCGCGCTCGCCGCTCCGGCCGTCGCCGCCGAGGTCGGCCCGCCGCCGGGGGACGCCCGCGAGGCGCCCGTCGCCCTGCGCGTGCCCGGCACGGTGCGCGGGACGACGGTGGGCGCGACCGTCGACGCGGTCGAGCCGCTGAGCTCGTGCGGCGCGACCGGCCCCTCCGTCTGGTACGCCGTCACCCCGCCCGCCGATCGCGCGGTGGTCCTCCGCCTGCAGGCCGACGGGCAGCTCGACGCCCAGGTCACCGTCTTCGGCGCGGTCCGCTCCCGGCTCAGCGAGGTCGCCTGCGACACCACCGACGACCAGGGCAGGGCGGCCACGGCCTTCCGCCCGGCGGCCGGGGCGGCGTACCTCGTCCGCGTCGCCGCGCTCCCGGGCTCGGCACCCGGGGCGTTCACGCTCGGGCTGCTGCGCGGGCCGGCGCCCGCCACGCCACCGGGGCACCCGCTGCCGCACCGCGGGGCGCGCGTGGTGCTCGACCGCGTGCTGCGACCGACCGCGGCGTACTGGCTGCCCCTCGTCGGAGGCCGGACGTACGTGCTGGACCTGGTCGCGCCCGCGGGCTGCGCCTCCCTGCAGCTCTTCGCGCCGGGCACCACGTCCTTCGACCAGGCCCCGAGGCTCTCCACGTCGTGCGGCGGCGCGCAGCTCTTCACGCCCCCGCTCGGCGCCAGCGGCCGCTGGGTCGCGCTCCTCACCGCGGACGCCGGGGTGCGCAGCGCGCAGCCGGTGGCCCTGCTCGCCGGGCCGGCCGGCCGCGACGACGTCGCGCCCGGCCTGCCGCTGCCCGAGCACCGGCGACTGCGCGGCAGCGTCGGCGGCGCCTCCCTCGACGCCGTGGACGTCTACCACTTCGACGTCGCCCGACGCTCGGTGCTCGACCTCGACCTCGCCGCCCCGGCGAGCAGGGAGCTCGGGCTCGACGTCCGGACGGACGCGGGCCGGCCGGTCGCCGGCGCGACCGGGAGCGGGGCGCTGCGGGTCGCCGTGCGCCTCCCCGCCGGGCACTACGTGGTGGCCGTGCGCGCGGCCGGGCCGGGCCGGGCGGCGTACGCGCTGGTGCGCTCGATGCGCGCGATCACCTCGACGAGGACCACGGTCGAGGGGCGCGCCAGCGCCGTCGTCGCGCCGGGGCGCAACGTCGCGGTGCGGGTCGCCGTCGCGCCCGCGGCGAGCGGGCGCGCGGTCGTGACCGTCGAGCGGCTCGACCCCTTCTCGGGCTGGCAGCCCTACGCCCTGCTGCCCGTCCGCGTCGTCGGCGGCAGCGGGACGGTCTCGTGGCACCCGCCGACCACCGGCCGGTGGCGGTTCCGCGCCCAGTACTCGGGCACCAGCGCGTTCGCGCCGAGCGCGTCCGGCACGGCGGGGCTGCAGGTGGCAGCCCCGCTGCGGGGGTAGCCCGCCGCTCGGGAGGGCTCTGTCGGTGCCAGCGCGTACCTTCGAACCGTGCGACCCGTGACCGACCTCCAGCGCAGCTCCGCCACCCCCTTCGAGGTGGTGAGCGAGTACGAGCCCGCCGGCGACCAGCCGGCCGCCATCGCCGACCTCGAGCGCCGCGTGCGCGCGGGGGAGCAGGACGTCGTCCTGCTCGGCGCGACCGGCACCGGCAAGAGCGCGACGACCGCCTGGCTCGTCGAGCGGCTGCAGCGCCCGACGCTCGTGCTCGAGCCGAACAAGACGCTGGCCGCGCAGATGGCCAACGAGCTGCGCGAGATGCTGCCGCACAACGCGGTGGAGTACTTCGTCTCCTACTACGACTACTACCAGCCCGAGGCCTACGTCCCGCAAACGGACACCTACATCGAGAAGGACTCCTCGCTCAACGAGGAGGTCGAGCGGCTGCGGCACTCGGCGACGAGCAAGCTGCTGACGCGGCGCGACGTCATCGTGGTCGCGACCGTCTCGTGCATCTACGGCCTCGGCACCCCGCAGGAGTACGTCGACCGCTCGGTCGAGCTCGAGGTCGGCATGGAGACCGACCGCGACGCGCTGCTGCGGCGCTTCGTCGAGATGCAGTACACCCGCAACGACCTCTCCTTCACCCGCGGCACGTTCCGCGTGCGCGGCGACACCATCGAGATCATCCCGATGTACGAGGAGCTCGCGGTCCGCATCGAGATGTTCGGCGACGAGGTCGAGCGCCTGCTCGTCCTCCACCCGCTCACCGGCGAGGTGCTCAAGGAGGAGCAGACCGTCCGCATCTTCCCGGCCACCCACTACGTCGCCGGTCCCGAGCGCATGGAGCGCGCGATCAAAGGCATCGAGCTCGAGCTGGCCGACACGCTGTCGCGGATGGAGCGGCAGGGCAAGCTGCTCGAGGCGCAGCGGCTGCGCATGCGCACCACCTACGACATCGAGATGATGCGCCAGGTCGGGTTCTGCAACGGCATCGAGAACTACTCCCGCCACATCGACGGCCGCGAGCCCGGCTCGGCCGCCAACACGCTGCTCGACTTCTTCCCCGAGGACTTCCTCCTCGTCGTCGACGAGTCGCACGTCTCCATCCCGCAGATCGGCGGGATGTACGAGGGCGACATGTCGCGCAAGCGCACCCTGGTCGAGCACGGCTTCCGGCTGCCGAGCGCGATGGACAACCGGCCGCTGAAGTGGGAGGAGTTCCTCGAGCGGATCGGGCAGACGGTCTACCTCTCGGCGACCCCCGGCCCGTACGAGATGACGCGGACGGGCGGCGAGTTCGTCGAGCAGGTCATCCGCCCGACCGGCCTGGTCGACCCGCAGGTCGTGGTCAAGCCCACGAAGGGCCAGATCGACGACCTCGTCCACGAGATCCGGGTGCGCGCGGAGAAGGACGAGCGCGTCCTCGTCACCACGCTGACGAAGAAGATGGCCGAGGACCTCACCGACTACCTCCTCGAGCTGGGCGTCCGGGTCCGCTACCTCCACAGCGAGGTCGACACGCTGCGTCGCGTGGAGCTGCTGCGCGAGCTGCGCCGCGGCGACTACGACGTGCTCGTCGGCATCAACCTGCTGCGCGAGGGGCTCGACCTGCCCGAGGTGTCGCTCGTCGCCATCCTCGACGCGGACAAGGAGGGCTTCCTGCGCTCGGCGACCTCGCTCATCCAGACGATCGGGCGCGCGGCCCGCAACGTCTCGGGCGAGGTGCACATGTACGCCGACAAGATCACCCCCTCCATGGCCCAGGCGATCGAGGAGACGACGCGCCGGCGCGAGAAGCAGGTCGCCTACAACGAGGCGCGCGGCATCGACCCGCAGCCGCTGCGCAAGCGGATCTCCGACATCACCGAGATGCTCAACCGCGAGGACGCCGACACCGCCGAGCTGCTGGGCGGCTCCGGGCGGCAGCAGTCGCGCGGCAAGTCGCCGGTGCCGGGCCTCTCGTCCCGCGGCGAGGCGGGGGCGCACGCCGGCGCCGTCGCGGGGTCGATGGCGGCGAGCGACCTCGCCCAGCTCATCCAGACGCTCACCGACCAGATGCACACGGCGGCGGCCGAGCTGCAGTTCGAGCTCGCCGCCCGGCTGCGCGACGAGGTCCACGAGCTGAAGAAGGAGCTCCGGGGGATGCGCGCCGCCGGGGTCTGACGCGGCGTCGGAGGCGTCCGGGTCGCAGCGCGCCTAGCGCAGCGCGTCGCCGACCTCGGCGGCGTGCGCCTCCAGCCACGCCCGCGTCCGGCCGGCCCGGGCACCGCCCTTGGCGCGCCAGTACTCCGCGAACTCGCGGTGCCCCTGGTCGACGGCCTGCTCGACGGCGGCGTACGCCCACTCGCCGCTGTCCCGCACGGCGGCGGCGAGCCGCTCGCGCTCCTCGCGCGCCAGCCCGTACGCGTCGGCGAAGAGCCGCGCCCGCCGCAGCTCCTGGCCCTGGCGGGCGTCGTGCACGTCGACCGGGTCGCGCAGCGGCGCCCACAGGCGTACGGCGAGGGCGACGTCCCACAGCGGGTCCGCGGGTGCGGCCAGGTCGAAGTCGATGAGGGCGACGGCGCGGCCTCCCCGGAACACCACGTTGTCGATGTTCGGGTCGTTGTGCACGACCACCGAGCCCGCCCAGGCGGCCGGCGCGCGGCGGGGCCACGCCCAGGCGGCGGCGTCGAAGCCCCGAGCCGCGTGGTGGTAGTCGCGGAGGAGGAGCGCGACGCTGGCCAGCGCGTCATCGGTGGCCAGCGCGTCCGGCACCCGCGAGCCGGGCACCTCGCCGGGGACGTAGTCGAGCACCTCGCGCGTCCCGTCGACCCCGCGCACGCGGGGAGCTCCCGGGAAGCCGACGGCCTCGAGGTGGCGCAGCAGGGCGTGCACGCTGGGGCTCGTCGGGCGCAGCGGGCGGCGGACGGTGTCGCCGGCGCGCCGGATGCGCCCGCGGTTGGCGTGGCCGCCGGGCAGCAGCTCGCCCACCTCGTCCGCTGGTGCCCCGGTCACCGGGTCACGGTATCCGCGACCCGCCTCCGGGCACGCGTCGCCGCTGCGGGCGTCACGCCCCGGCTTCCAGGGCGAGCAGCGCCACGGCGAGCGCCCGGTGGGTCACGAGCCCGCGGACGAGGCCGCTGCGCAGGGCAGCGCGCACCGCTGCCGCCTTGGGGACGCCGTACGCGACGGCGACGACCTCCTCGACCTGGCGCAGCTGGTCCGCCCCGACGCTGAGCAGCCGCGCGGTGAGCGGTGACTCGACCTCGCCGCCCTCGGCGTCGAGCAGGTTGCCGCCGACCTCGGCGCGGACGCCGCGCTGGTAGAGCCGGGCCCGCTCGGGCTCCGGCAGCGCGTCGTGCACGGTGGAGTAGCCGGGTGCCCAGGCGCCGACGCCCACGACGGCCTTCGTGACGCGGGGGAGCTGCTCGAGGGCGCGCGTGACGTCGGGCTGGCGGCGCAGCGCGGTGGCGGTGGCCGCGTCGGGGACGATCATCGGCGCGTAGAAGCAGTACGCCGGCCCTCCGCCGACGCGGGCGACGCTGCGCACCAGCTCGGTACCGGTGTCCCCGCCGCCGCCCGGGGCCAGCAGGGCCCCGCTGAGCTGCACGACGGGGCAGGGCGCCAGCTCGCGCAGCGCGGCGCTCATCGCGCTGACCGAGCGTGCCCACACCAGGCCGAGCACGTCGTCGTCGGTGACGATCTCCGACACCAGGTCGGCGGCGGCCCGGCCGAGCGCGGGCAGCAGGGTCTCCACGGGCGGGTCGTCGACGTCGACGACGACGGCGTGGCGCAGCCCGTACGCCTCCTGCAGCCGGCTGGACAGCTCGACGTCCACCCCCGCCGGCGAGGTGATCTCGATCCGCACGAGCCCGGTGGACACGGCCGCGTCGAGCAGACGGGCGACCTTGAACCTGCTGAGCCCCAGCTCCTCGGCGATCTCGACGTTCGACCGGCCGGCGAGGTAGTGCCGGCGGGCGACCGAGGCCATGAGGACGAGCTCGCCGGGCCCCGGCTGGCTGCGACGCGGCATGCAGTTCCGCCTTCCTGCTCATCTGAGCGGTCTAGGGCTCATCTTGCCGCACGGTGTTGACCTCCACCGGAGAACCGCACAACACTCTCAGGTGTCGCCCTCGCTGCTCAGATGAGCGCGAGCGAGCTGTTCTCATCCCAGGAGGCAAAGGTGCTCTTCGCACGAGGTCCGCGCGGCTCGGTGGCCGCGCTCTCGGTGCTCTCGGTCGCGGTCGTCCCCGCCCTCGCCGCCTGCGGCGGTGCCGGCGGTTCGGGCGGCAGCTCGGGCAGTGGCGGTGGCAAGGTCGTCAACGTCCTCATGGTGAACAACCCGCAGATGGTCGACCTGCAGAAGCTCACGGCGGACAACTTCACGAAGTCGACCGGCATCAAGGTGAACTACACCGTGCTGCCGGAGAACGACGTCCGCGACAAGATCTCGCAGGAGTTCTCCAGCCAGGCCGGCCAGTACGACGTCGCGTCGCTGAGCAACTACGAGATCCCGTTCTACGCGAAGAACGGCTGGCTCGCCCCGCTCGACGCGGTGAGCAAGGACGCGACGTTCGCCCAGGACGACATCCTCAAGCCGATGACCGAGTCGCTCACGGTCGACGGCAAGGTCTACGGCGAGCCGTTCTACGGCGAGTCCTCGTTCCTCATGTACCGCAAGGACGTCCTGCAGTCCAAGGGCGTCTCGATGCCGGCGCAACCGACCTGGCAGCAGGTGGCGGACATCGCGGCCAAGGTCGACGGCGCGCAGCCCGGCATGAAGGGCATCTGCCTGCGCGGCCTCCCGGGCTGGGGCGAGGTGATGGCCCCGCTGACGACCGTGGTCAACACCTTCGGCGGCACGTGGTTCACCAAGGACTGGAAGGCCGGTCTGGACAGCCCGGAGTGGGCGCAGGCGACGAACTTCTACGTCAACCTCATCAAGGCCCACGGCGAGTCCGGAGCCTCGCAGTCCGGCTTCACCGAGTGCCTCAACAACATGGAGCAGAGCAAGGTCGCCATGTGGTACGACGCGACCTCCGCCGCCGGCACGCTCGAGTCGTCGCAGTCGCCCGTCGCCGGGAAGCTCGGCTACGCGCCCGCTCCCGTCGTGAAGACCAAGAGCTCCGGATGGCTCTACACCTGGGCCTGGGCCGTGCAGAAGGCCTCGAAGCACCAGGACGCGGCCGCGAAGTTCATCGAGTGGGCCTCCGGCAAGGACTACGAGAACCTCGTCGGCAAGAGCCTCGGCTGGCCGCGAGTGCCCGCCGGCAAGCGCGCCTCGACGTACGACAACGCGGACTACCAGAAGTCCGCGGGCGCGTTCTACCAGCAGACCAAGGACTCCATCGCGAGCGCCGACCCGACCGACCCGGGTGTGCAGCCTCGCCCCACCGTAGGCATCCAGTTCGTCGACATCCCGGAGTTCAGCGCCCTCGGCACGACGGTCTCCCAGTCCATCAGCTCTGCGATCGCCGGCAAGACCAGCGTCTCGGCGGCACTGAAGAGCGGGCAGTCCGAAGCGCAGAAGGTCGCCGACAAGTACGCCGGCAAGTGACCGTACTGCCGACACCACAGCGGAAGGACTGCACATGAGCACCGTGCAGCTCCCGGCGTCGGGGCGGGCCTCGCGGCCCGCCCCGGCCCCGGGCCGGACCTCGCAGCAGGGCTGGCGGTCCCGCAGGGACTGGGCACGCCGTGCCCCCCTCCTGCCGGCGCTGGTCTACCTCGTCGTCGTCACCCAGCTGCCGTTCGTCGCCACGCTCGTCATCTCGCTGATGCGCTGGAACGCGCTCTACCCGGACGACAAGGGCTTCAGCGGCCTGCACAACTACGTCAACGCCTTCCAGGACGCGACGCTGCGCTCGTCGATCATCACGACGATCGTGCTGACCGTGAGCGTGGTGCTGGTCAGCCTGCTCATCGGGCTCGGCCTCGCCCTGCTCCTGGACCGCGCGTTCTTCGGCCGCGGCTTCGTCCGCACGATCCTCATCGCGCCGTTCCTCGTGGTGCCGGTCGCCGCCGCGCTGCTGTGGAAGCACGCGCTCTACAACCCGGAGTACGGCCTGCTCAACGGCGGCCTGCACTGGCTGTGGAGCCTGTTCGGCTCGGACTCGCCACCCCAGCCCGACTGGATCGGGGGGACGCCCAAGCTCGCCGTCGAGGCCGCCCTGGTGTGGCAGTGGACGCCGTTCATGATGCTGATCCTGCTGGCCGGCCTCCAGTCCCGGCCCCTCGACGTCTATGAGGCGGCTCGCGTCGACGGTGCCGGTGCGTGGCAGGTGTTCCGCTTCATCACCCTGCCGCACCTGCGGCGCTACCTCGAGCTGGCCGCTCTGCTCGGCTGCATCTACGTCGTGCAGAACTTCGACGCCGTCTTCACGCTCACCTCCGGCGGGCTCGGCACCGCGAACCTGCCCTACACGATCTACGAGACCTTCTACCAGGCGCACGACTACGGGCAGGCCTCTGCCAACGGCGTCATCGTCGTCTTCGGGTCGATCGTCATCGCCACGTTCGCGCTGCGCCAGATCTCCAGCCTGCTCCGGGAGGAGTCATGACCGCCGTCGTCACGGTGCCGGTCGCCCGCCGCCGGCGCCCCCGCCGGGGCGGGAGCCCGCTGCTCGGCCTGCTCGCCTGGGTCCTGGGGCTGCTGTTCTTCGCGCCCGTCGCGTGGATGGTCCTCACGTCCTTCCACACCGAGTCCGACGCCGCCACCAACCCGCCGTCACTGGGCGCGAAGCTGACCCTGCAGGGCTACCGCGAGTTCTTCGGTGCCTCCACCGGTACGAGCCCGTGGCCCTCGCTCATCAACTCGGCGACCGCGAGCATCGGCTCCACGGTCCTCGTGCTCGCGCTGGCGATCCCGGCGGCGTACGCGCTGTCGATCCGCCCCGTGCGCAAGTGGTCCGACGTGCTCTTCTTCTTCCTCACGACGAAGATGCTGCCGGCGGTGGCCGGCCTCCTGCCGATCTACCTCTTCGCGCAGAAGGTGCACCTGCTCGACAACATCTGGCTGCTGGTGCTGCTCTACACGACGATGAACCTGCCGATCGCCGTGTGGATGATGCGCTCCTTCCTCGCCGAGGTGCCGGTCGCGATCCTCGAGGCGGCCTCCATCGACGGTGCGTCGCTGCCGGCGATCTTCCGCCGGATCATCCTGCCGCTCTCGGCGCCGGGCATCGCCGCGACCTCGCTGATCTGCTTCATCTTCAGCTGGAACGAGATGCTCTTCGCCCGCGTGCTGACCGGAGTCGTGTCGCAGACGGCGCCGGTGTTCCTCACCAGCTTCGTCACGAGCCAGGGGCTCTTCCTCGCCAAGGTCTGCGCGGCCGCCTGCGCCATCTCCTTCCCCGTGCTGGTCGCCGGGTTCGCCGCCCAGGACAAGCTGGTCCAGGGCCTGTCCCTCGGAGCCGTCAAGTGACCCCGCGCCGCCTCGACCGCAGCGTCCTCGCCGACCCGCCCGAGGGGGTGGCGGTCCCGACCTACGACCGCTCCCGCGTGCGCGCGGGGATCGTCCACTTCGGTGTCGGGGGCTTCCACCGCGCGCACCAGGCGATGTACCTCGACCGGCTCATGGAGCAGGGGGAGGCGCGGGACTGGGGGATCTGCGGCGTCGGGGTCCTCCCGCACGACGAGCGGATGCGCGATGTCCTGGCAGCGCAGGACTTCCTCTACACCCTCGTCGTCAAGCACCCGGACGGCACGTACGAGCCGCGGGTCATCGGCTCGCTCGTCGACTACCTGTTCGCCCCCGACGACCCCGGGGCCGTCGTGGAGAGGCTCGCCTCGCCCGAGGTGCGCATCGTCTCCCTCACGATCACCGAGGGCGGCTACAACTTCCACCACGTGACCGGCGAGTTCGACGCCGGCAACCCCGGGGTGATGGCCGACCTCGAGCCCGGGGCGGTGCCGCGTACGGTCTTCGGGCTCGTGACGGAGGGCCTGCGGAGGCGCCGCGACCGCGGCATCCCGCCGTTCACGGTGATGTCCTGCGACAACATCCAGGGCAACGGCGAGGTGGCGCACCGGATGTTCACGGCGTTCGCACGGCTGCGCGACCCGGAGCTGGCGGACTGGATCGAGCAGGAGGTGCGCTTCCCGTCCTGCATGGTCGACCGCATCACCCCCGCGACGACGGACGACGACCGCGCGGAGGTGGCCGAGCGCTTCGGCATCGCGGACGGTTGGCCGGTCGTCTGCGAGCCGTTCACGCAGTGGGTGCTCGAGGACGCCTTCCCCCTGGGCCGGCCGCCGCTGCAGGACGCGGGCGTGCAGCTCGTCGAGGACGTCGAGCCGTACGAGCTCATGAAGCTCCGCCTGCTCAACGCGAGCCACCAGGCGCTGTGCTACTTCGGCTACCTCGCGGGCTACCGGCTCGTGCACGACGTCGCCCGCGACCCGCTCTTCGCGCGCTTCCTGCGGGCCTACATGGACGAGGAGGGCACGCCGACGCTGCGGCCGGTGCCGGGCATCGACCTCGACGACTACAAGACCCAGCTGGTCGAGCGGTTCTCCAACGCCGAGGTGCGCGACACGGTGCCCCGGCTGTGCGCCGAGAGCTCCGACCGGATCCCGAAGTGGCTGCTCCCCGTCGTGCGCGAGCGGCTCGCCGCGGGCGCGGTGCCGGTCCGCGCCATCGCCGTCGTCGCCAGCTGGGCGAGGTACGCCGAGGCCGTCGACGAGCAGGGCCAGCCGATCGAGGTCGTGGACCGGCTGCGCGACGTGCTGGTCGAGACCGCCCGCCGCCAGCACGACGAACCGCTGGCGTTCGTCGAGAACCGGGCGCTGTTCGGCGACCTGGTCGACGACGAGCGCTTCCGGGCGGCGTACCTCGCGGTGCTGGAGTCGCTCCACGCGAAGGGCGCGCGGGCCACGCTGGAGTCGCTCGAGTCCGGCGCGGGGGAGTAGGCCTACCAGCCGCGGGCGCGCCACTCCGGCAGGCTCGGGCGCTCGGCGCCCAGGGTCGTCGGCAGCCCGTGCCCCGGCAGGACGCGCGTGGCGTCCGGGAGCTGATCGAACAGCTCGCGGACCACCGCGTCGTACGCGCTGGTGAACTCCTCGGGCGAGCCGGTGCGGCCCACGCCCCCGGGGAAGAGCGCGTCGCCGGTGAGCACGACGGGAGCGTCGGACTCCGGCTCGAGGAGCACCGCGACCGAGCCCGGGGTGTGCCCGGGCAGGGCGACGACGCGCACCTCGGCCTCCCCGACGCGCACGAGGTCGCCGTGGCCGAGCCGGACGTCGGTGCGGACCCCGATCGCGTCGGCGTCGGCCGCCCCGGCGTACGTCGTGGTGCCGGTCGCCTGCACGAGCTGCGCCAGGGCGCCCCAGTGGTCGTGGTGCCGGTGGGTCGTCAGCACGCCGTCGAGCCGTCCCCCTGCCAGGTCGCCGACGAGCCGGAGGAGCCGCTCCGCCTCGGCGGCGGCGTCGACGAGCAGCGTCGCGCCCGACGCGCGGCAGCGCAGGAGGTACGCGTCGTTGTCCGTCGCGCCGACGGACAGCCCGGTCACCGCGAGCGTCCCGAGGACGAGGTCGGTGCCGGTCACGGGGGTCTCGGCGGGCTCGCTCACGGGGGCTCCGGTTCTTCGCTCGGCACTGTGTCGGTGGGGCCACCTAGCATGGCGGGGTGCCCCGGGGTGCGCGTCCGCGCCCCTCGGGGAGAGCCGCACCACGCCAGTGACACGCCAGCGAAGGGGAGCCGTGGCCGACCGCCTGATCGTCCGAGGTGCCCGGGAGCACAACCTCAGGGACGTCTCGCTCGACCTGCCCCGGAACGCCCTCGTCGTGTTCACGGGCCTGTCCGGGTCGGGCAAGTCCAGCCTCGCCTTCGACACGATCTTCGCCGAGGGGCAGCGGCGCTACGTCGAGTCCCTGTCGTCCTACGCCCGGCAGTTCCTCGGGCAGATGGACAAGCCCGACGTCGACTTCATCGAGGGGCTGTCGCCCGCGGTCTCGATCGACCAGAAGTCGACGAGCCGCAACCCGCGCTCGACCGTCGGGACGATCACCGAGGTCTACGACTACCTGCGCCTGCTCTGGTCGCGCACCGGCCACCCGCACTGCCCGAAGTGCGGGCGCGACATCGCGCGGCAGACGCCGCAGCAGATCGTCGACCGGGTCCTCGAGATGGAGGACGGCGCCCGCTTCCAGGTCCTCGCCCCCGTCGTGCGCGGGCGCAAGGGCGAGTTCGCCGACCTCTTCGCCGACCTGCAGACCAAGGGCTACAGCCGGGCGCGGGTCGACGGCGCGACGGTGCAGCTCAGCGAGCCGCCCAAGCTCGACAAGCGCTACAAGCACACCGTCGAGGTCGTGGTCGACCGCCTCCAGGTCAAGCCCTCGGCCAAGCGCCGGCTCACCGACTCGGTCGAGACGGCGCTGGGCCTCGCCGGCGGCCTCGTGGTCCTCGACTTCGTCGACCTGCCCGAGGGCGACCCGGGCCGCGAGCGGATCTTCAGCGAGCACCTGGCCTGCCTGTTCGACGACCTGTCGTTCGAGGAGCTGGAGCCGCGGTCGTTCTCGTTCAACTCGCCGTTCGGGGCCTGCCCCGAGTGCACCGGCATCGGCACGCGGCTCGAGGTCGACCCCGAGCTGCTCGTGCCCGACGACGAGCTCAGCCTGCGCGAGGGCGCGGTCGCGCCGTGGGCCAGCGGCCAGTCCGCCGACTACTTCCTCCGGCTGCTCGACGCCCTCGCCGAGTCGCTGGAGTTCAGCCTCGACACCCCGTGGCGCAGCCTGCCCAAGCGGGCCAAGGACGCGGTCCTCCACGGCCTCGACTACCAGGTCCACGTGAAGTACCGCAACCGCTTCGGGCGCGAGCGCTCCTACTTCAGCGGCTTCGAGGGTGCGATCCCGTTCGTCAAGCGGCGCCACTCCGAGACCGACTCCGAGTGGAGCCGGGACCGCTACGAGGGCTACATGCGCGAGGTGCCGTGCCCCTCCTGCAAGGGCTCGCGGCTCAAGCCCGAGATCCTCGCCGTCACGGTCAACGGCATGTCGATCGCCGACTTCTGCGCGCTGCCCGTCGGCGAGGCGGCCAAGGCGCTCGCCGACCTCGAGCTCAGCGCGCGGGAGCGGCAGATCGCCGAGCGCGTGCTGAAGGAGATCAACGCCCGGCTCGGCTTCCTGCTCGACGTGGGCCTCGACTACCTCAGCCTCGACCGCGCGGCCGGCACGCTGTCCGGCGGCGAGGCGCAGCGCATCAGGCTCGCCACGCAGATCGGCTCCGGGCTCGTCGGCGTGCTCTACGTCCTCGACGAGCCGAGCATCGGCCTGCACCAGCGCGACAACCGCCGCCTCATCGACACCCTCACCCGGCTGCGCGACCTCGGCAACACCCTCATCGTCGTCGAGCACGACGAGGACACCGTGCGCACCGCGGACTGGGTGGTCGACATCGGGCCGGGCGCGGGGGAGCACGGCGGGCGGGTCGTCCACTCCGGCGACGTGGCCAGCCTGCTCACCAACGAGGAGTCGCTCACCGGCGCGTACCTCTCGGGGCGGACGCGGATCGAGACGCCGACCGAGCGCCGGGCGCCGACGCCGGGCCGCGAGCTCGTCGTCAAGGGCGCCCGCGAGCACAACCTCAAGGCCGTCGACGTGGCGTTCCCGCTCGGCTGCCTCGTCGCGGTGACGGGCGTCAGCGGCTCGGGGAAGTCCACGCTGGTCAACGACATCCTCTACACCGTGCTCGCCAACAAGCTCAACGGCGCGCGCCAGGTGCCGGGCCGGCACCGCACGGTGACCGGGCTCGAGCACCTCGACAAGGTCGTCCACGTCGACCAGAGCCCGATCGGGCGCACCCCGCGGAGCAACCCCGCGACCTACACCGGCGTCTTCGACCACATGCGCCGGCTGTTCGCCGAGACGACGGAGGCGAAGGTCCGCGGCTACCTGCCGGGCCGCTTCTCCTTCAACGTCAAGGGCGGGCGCTGCGAGGCCTGCTCGGGCGACGGCACGATCAAGATCGAGATGAACTTCCTGCCGGACGTCTACGTCCCGTGCGAGGTCTGCCACGGCGCGCGCTACAACCGCGAGACGCTCGAGGTGCACTTCAAGGGCAAGACGATCGCCGAGGTGCTCGACATGCCGATCGATGAGGCCGCGGACTTCTTCGCGGCGGTCCCCGCGATCGCCCGCCACCTGCGCACCCTGGTCGACGTCGGGCTGGGCTACGTCCGGCTCGGCCAGCCGGCGCCGACGCTGTCCGGCGGCGAGGCGCAGCGCGTCAAGCTCGCCTCCGAGCTGCAGAAGCGCAGCAACGGCAGGACGGTCTACGTCCTCGACGAGCCGACGACGGGGCTGCACTTCGAGGACATCCGCAAGCTGCTCGGCGTGCTGACCCGGCTGGTCGAGCAGGGCAACAGCGTCATCGTCATCGAGCACAACCTCGACGTCATCAAGACGGCCGACTGGGTCATCGACATGGGTCCCGAGGGCGGCAGCGGCGGCGGCACGGTGGTCGCCCAGGGCACCCCGGAGCAGGTCGCGCAGGTGGCCGCCAGCCACACCGGGCGCTTCCTCCGCGAGGCCCTCGACCCCCGTGGGCGCGCGCGCAAGGCCGGCCGCAAGCGCGCTCCCGCGCTGGCCGGCTGACCCGCGCTGCCACACGACCAGCCGGACGTAGCATCGAGCCGTGGCGGACCCCTCGACCTACCGCCCCCGCACGGGGGAGGTCCCGGACTCCCCTGGGGTCTACAAGTTCCGTGACGAGCAGGGCCGGGTCATCTACGTCGGCAAGGCGAAGAGCCTGCGCAACAGGCTGAACAACTACTTCCAGGACCTGCTCCAGCTCCACCCGCGCACCGCGACGATGGTGACGACGGCGGCCAGCGTCGAGTGGACCGTCGTCGCCACCGAGGTCGAGGCGCTCCAGCTGGAGTACAGCTGGATCAAGGAGTTCGACCCGCGCTTCAACGTCAAGTACCGCGACGACAAGTCCTACCCCAGCCTCGCCGTCACGCTCCACGAGGAGTTCCCGCGGCTGCTCGTCATGCGCGGGCCGAAGCGCAAGGGCGTGCGCTACTTCGGCCCGTACGCCCACGCCTGGGCCATCCGCGAGACGCTCGACCTGCTGCTGCGGGTCTTCCCGGCCCGTACCTGCAGCGCGGGGGTGTTCAAGCGCGCCGAGCAGGTCGGCCGGCCGTGCCTGCTCGGCTACATCGAGAAGTGCTCCGCGCCCTGCGTCGGCAAGGTGAGCGCGGAGGAGCACCGCGCGATCGTCGAGGACTTCTGCGACTTCATGGCCGGCTCCACGGCCAAGTTCACCAGGCGCCTCGAGCGGCAGATGCAGGAGGCCGCCGCCGAGATGGCGTACGAGCGGGCGGCGCGCCTGCGCGACGACATCGGCGCGCTGACCCGCGCCATGGAGAAGAGCGCGGTCGTCCTGCCCGACGCCACCGACGCCGACGTCATCGCCTTCGCCGAGGACGAGCTCGAGGCGGCCGTCCAGGTCTTCCACGTCCGCGGCGGCCGCGTCCGCGGGCAGCGCGGCTTCGTCGTCGACAAGGTGGAGGAGGTCGACACCGGCGGGCTCGTCGAGCGGTTCGTCGAGCAGTTCTACCTCGACGGCGGCAACGAGGTCCCGCGCGAGGTGCTCGTGCCGGCGCTCCCCGAGGACGCCGAGCTGGTGCAGGAGATCCTCCGGCTCGCCCGCGGCGCGCGCGCCGAGCTGCGCGTGCCGCAGCGCGGCGACAAGCGCGCCCTGCTCGAGACCGTCGCGCGCAACGCGGCGCAGGCCCTCGCGCTGCACAAGACCAAGCGGGCCAGCGACCTCACCACCCGCGGGCGGGCCCTGCAGGAGGTCCAGGAGGCGCTCGGGCTCGACGAGGCCCCGCTGCGGATCGAGTGCTACGACGTCTCGCACCACCAGGGCGAGGAGATCGTGGCCTCGATGGTGGTCTTCGAGGACGGCCTGGCGCGCAAGTCCGAGTACCGCCGCTTCGCCATCCGCGGCGTGGCCGGGCAGTCCGACGACGTCGCCTCCATGCACGAGGTCATCACCCGCCGCTTCCGGCGCTACCTCGAGGCGCGGGAGTCCACGGGCGAGGCCGGCGTGCTCGTCGAGGCGGGGGCCGGCGAGGAGCTCGCCGAGCAGCACGGCGCGCCCGCCGCGGAGGTGCCGGCCGGCATCGACCCCGAGACCGGGCGTCCGCGCAAGTTCGCCTACGCCCCGCAGCTCGTCGTCGTCGACGGCGGCCCGCCGCAGGTCGCGGCGGCGCAACGCGCGCTCGACGAGCTCGGCATCGACGACGTCGCCGTCTGCGGCCTGGCCAAGCGGCTCGAGGAGGTGTGGCTCCCCGACGACGACGCGCCGGTGATCCTCCCGCGCACGAGCGAGGGGCTCTACCTCCTCCAGCGCGTGCGCGACGAGGCGCACCGCTTCGCCATCACGTACCACCGGCAGCGGCGCTCCAAGGCCGTGCGCGTCAGCGCGCTCGACGGGGTGCCGGGGCTGGGGGAGGCCCGGCGCAAGGCGCTGCTGCGCCACTTCGGCTCGGTCAAGCGGCTGCGGGAGGCCACGGCGGAGGAGGTCGCGACGCTGCCGGGCTTCGGCCCCGTCCTCGCGGCGGCCGTCGTCTCCGCGCTGCACGAGCCGGGTGCGACCCCCGCGCCGCTGGCCGAGGGGGACGCGGCCGAGGAGGGCGCGGACGGGAGTGGGATGCTCCACCCGCAGCCCGTCCGGTCGGGTCTGCCGGGGTGAGCGCTCCTGGTCGGGCACCCCGCGAGGGCCGACATGCAGGACGGGCACGACAGGCACGACAGCGCGCCGGTCGGTGCCGCACGACGAGGGGACGCACGTGACGGACGAGGCGACCGCAGCGGAGCCGGCGGCGGCGGGCGGCCCGCGCCCGGTGGAGATGGCGCTGGTCACCGGCATGTCGGGCGCCGGGCGCAGCACGGCGGCGCACGCGCTCGAGGACCTCGGCT
Organism: Motilibacter rhizosphaerae; assembly: GCF_004216915.1. Taxonomy (NCBI): domain Bacteria; kingdom Bacillati; phylum Actinomycetota; class Actinomycetes; order Motilibacterales; family Motilibacteraceae; genus Motilibacter; species Motilibacter rhizosphaerae. Next base: position 161,706 of record NZ_SGXD01000004.1, on the reverse strand, counting down.
GGTACGTCGTGGACAACCTGCCGCCCTCGCTGCTCCCCCGCCTCGCCGACCTCGGCGGCCGCACCTCGGGCGAGGTCGAGCGCATCGCCGCCGTGGTCGACGTGCGCAGCCTGGCGTTCACCGCCGACCTGCGCGCGGCCGTCGAGGACCTGCACGCCCACGGCTCGCGCACCCGCACGCTCTTCCTCGACGCCACCGACGACGTGCTCGTCCGGCGCTTCGAGTCCAACCGGCGCCCCCACCCGCTCCAGGGCATCGGGCGCATCCTCGACGGCATCAGCGCGGAGCGGCGCATCCTCGAGGAGCTGCGGGCCGCAGCCGACGTCGTCCTCGACACGAGCACGCTCAACGTCCACCAGCTCGCCGACGCGGTCGCCCGCCACTTCGGCGCCGAGGACGGCCGCGGGCTGCACGTCACGGTCATGTCGTTCGGCTACAAGTACGGCCTGCCCGTCGACGCGGACCTCGTGGCCGACTGCCGGTTCCTGCCGAACCCGCACTGGGTCCCCGAGCTCCGGCCGCAGACCGGGCGCGACGCCCCGGTCCGCGACTACGTCTTCGCCCAGCCCGGCGCGGAGGAGTTCGTCACCGGCTACGCCCAGCTGCTCCAGGTCATCGCCCCGGGCTACGAGCGGGAGGGCAAGCACTACGCCACCGTCGCCATCGGCTGCACCGGCGGCAAGCACCGCTCCGTGGCGATGAGCGAGCGCCTCACCGGACTGCTCCGCGAGCGGGGGCTGGACGTCTCCGTCGCGCACCGCGACCTGGGGCGCGAGTGACACCGGCGGAGGAGCGCCCGGGGGCGGAGGGTCCCGCCGTCGTCGCGCTCGGCGGCGGCCACGGCCTCGCCGCCTCGCTCTCCGCGCTGCGCCGCGTGACCGGCAGCCTCACGGCTGTCGTCACCGTGGCCGACGACGGCGGGTCCAGCGGCCGCCTGCGCGGTGAGCTCGGGGTGCTGCCCCCGGGCGACCTGCGCCAGGCGCTCGCCGCGCTCTGCGGCGACGACGAGTGGGGGCGCACCTGGGCCGAGGTCGTCCAGCACCGCTTCGTCAGCTCCGGGGAGCTGCACGGCCACGCGCTCGGCAACCTGCTCATCGTCGCGCTCTGGGAGCGGCTCGGCGGCGACATCGTCGCCGCGCTCGACTGGATGGGGCGGCTGCTCGGGGTGCAGGGGCGCGTCCTGCCGATGGCCGAGGTGCCGCTCGACATCGCGGCGACGGTGCGCGGAGCCGACCCCGCCCGCCCCGACGACGTCACCGTCGTGCGCGGCCAGGTCGCCTCCGCCACGACCGCCGGGCAGGTCCTCGGCATCCGGCTCACGCCCGAGCGGCCGCCCGCCTGCCCGCAGGCCGTCGAGGCGATCTCGGCCGCCGACTGGGTCGTCCTCGGCCCGGGCTCGTGGTTCACCAGCGTGCTGCCGCACCTCCAGGTGCCGGGTCTCGCCCGCGCGCTGCAGGACACCGGCGCGCGACGGCTGCTCTGCCTCAACCTCGCCGCCCAGGAGGGCGAGACCAGCGGCTACACCGCGGAGGCGCACGTCGAGGTGCTGCTCGCGCACGCCCCGGGCCTGCGCCTCGACGTCGTGCTCGCCGACCCGGGCTCCGTCGGCGACGCGGACGCGCTGCGCTCCGTCGTGTCGTCCGCCGGGGGCCGGCTGGTGCTCGCGCCCGTCGCGGCGGACGGGGCGCCCGACCGGCACGACCCGGAGCGGCTCGCACGTGCGTACGCTTCGGTGTTCGCCGAGGAGCGGCGCCGGGACGCCGGCTCCTCGCAGGAGACGGGCCAGGGGCCCGAGCAGGGGAGGGCGCAATGGCGATGACCGCCGCGGTCAAGGACGAGCTGAGCCGGCTGCCCGTGACGAAGTCGTGCTGCCGCAAGTCGGAGGTCGCCGCGCTGCTGCGCTTCGCTGGCGGCCTGCACATCGTCGACGGCTCCATCGTCGTGGAGGCCGAGCTCGACGCGGGCCAGACCGCGCGCCGGCTGCGCCGCGACCTCGCCGACGTCTTCGGGGCGCAGGCGGAGCTCTCCATCGTGGCGCCCGGGGGCCTGCGGCGCGGCAACCGCTACGTCCTGCGCGTCACCCGCGACGGCGAGGCGCTCGCCCGGCAGACCGGGCTGCTCGACGGCCGCGGCCGCCCGGTGCGCGGGCTCCCCGCGCAGGTCGTCTCCGGCGGCGTCTGCGACGCCGAGGCCGCGTGGCGAGGGGCGTTCCTCGCGCACGGCTCGCTCACCGAGCCGGGCCGCTCGTCCTCGCTCGAGGTGACCTGCCCCGGTCCGGAGGCCGCGCTCGCCCTCGTGGGTGCCGCGCGCCGCCTCGGCGTGCCCAACATCAAGGCCCGCGACGTCCGCGGGGTCGACCGCGTCGTGGTCCGCGACGGCGACATGATCGGCGCGCTGCTCACCCGGCTCGGCGCCCACCAGAGCCTGCTGGCCTGGGAGGAGCGGCGGATGCGCCGCGAGGTCCGCGCCACCGCCAACCGCCTGGCGAACTTCGACGACGCCAACCTGCGCCGCTCGGCCCGCGCCGCGGTGGCGTCGGGCGCGCGGGTGGCGCGCGCGCTCGAGATCCTCGGCGAGGAGACGCCCGACCACCTGCGCGGTGCCGGCGAGCTGCGCCTCGAGCACAAGCAGGCGAGCCTCGAGGAGCTCGGCGCCCTTGCCGACCCGCCGATGACGAAGGACGCGATCGCCGGGCGCATCCGGCGCCTGCTCGCGCTCGCCGACAAGCGGGCGCAGGAGCTCGGCGTCCCCGGGACCGAGTCGTCCGTCCCCGCCGACGCCGTCGGCGCCGACCTGCAGGACGACTAGCCGCAGCCCGTCCCGCCTCGTGCCCGCTAGGGGGCGTCCCGTCCCGTGGACCCTCGGGACGGCCCTCGCCCCGGGCGCGGTAGGCTCCCCCCGGATCGACAGACGGTTCGTCCCAGGCATGGAGTGCACAGTGACGGTACGCGTTGGCATCAACGGTTTCGGGCGCATCGGGCGCAACTACTTCCGGGCGATCCTCGCCTCGGGCGCCGATGTCGAGGTGGTCGGGGTCAACGACCTGACCGACAACGAGACCCTCGCCCACCTGCTCAAGTACGACAGCATCCTCGGCCGCCTCGGCCGCGAGGTCACCTTCGACGACGAGTACATCGTCGTCGGCGGCCAGAAGATCCGCACGCTGGCCGAGCGCGACCCCGCCGCCCTCCCGTGGGGCGACCTGGGCGCGGACGTGGTCATCGAGTCGACCGGCCGCTTCACCAACGCCTCCGACGCGGGCAAGCACCTGCAGGGCGGCGCGAAGAAGGTCATCATCTCGGCGCCCGCCAAGGACGAGGACATCACCATCGTCATGGGCGTCAACCACGAGAAGTACGACCCCGCGTCGCACCACATCATCTCCAACGCCTCGTGCACGACGAACTGCCTCGCCCCCATGGCGAAGGTGCTGCTCGAGGAGTTCGGGATCGTCAAGGGCCTCATGACGACGATCCACGCCTACACCAACGACCAGGTCATCCTGGACTTCCCGCACAAGGACCTGCGCCGCGCGCGGGCCGCTGCGACCAACATCATCCCGACGACGACGGGTGCCGCGAAGGCCATCTCGCTCGTCATCCCGGAGCTCAAGGGCAAGCTCGACGGCTACGCCCTGCGCGTCCCGGTGCCGACCGGCTCGGTCACCGACCTCACGGTGGAGCTCGAGCGCGAGGTCACCAAGGACGAGGTCAACGCCGCGCTCAAGGCCGCGTCCGAGGGCGCGCTGAAGGGCTACCTCGAGTACACCGAGGACCCGATCGTCTCCAGCGACATCGTCACCTCGCCGGCGAGCTGCACGCTCGACGCCTCGCTGACCAACGCCGCCAACGGCAACCAGGTCAAGGTCGTCGGCTGGTACGACAACGAGTGGGGCTACAGCAACCGCCTGGTCGACCTGACCGCGCTGGTCGGCTCCTCGCTCTGACGCACGTCCCCGCGCAGTCCCGGGCCCGGCTCCTCGCCGGGCCCGGGACTGTCGTGCGCCGGGCGCCCGTGCCTCCCGCCCGGCCCGCTCCGACCCCGCCCACCCCAGACCCCGAGGGGGCTCCGCTGTGAAGACCCTTGACGAGCTCGGCGACCTGCGCGGCCGCCGCGTCCTGGTCCGCTCCGACCTCAACGTCCCGATCGAGGGCGCGCCCGACGCGCCGCGGATCACCGACGACGGCCGGATCCGCGCCTCGCTGCCGACGATCCAGGCGCTCGTGGGCAAGGGCGCGCGCGTCGTCGTCGTCGCCCACCTCGGCCGCCCGAAGGGCGCACCGGACCCGAAGTACACCCTCGCCCCGGTCGCGGCGCGCCTCGCGGAGCTGCTCGGCGCCCCGGTCGCCTTCGCCGCGGACACCGTGGGCGACGAGGCCCGCGCCGCCGTCGACGGCCTGGGCGACGGCCAGGTCGCGCTGCTCGAGAACCTCCGCTTCAACGCGGGGGAGACCAGCAAGGACGACGCCGAGCGCGGGGCCTTCGCCGACGCGCTCGTCGCGCTGCTCGGGGAGGGCGGCGCGTACGTCGGTGACGGCTTCGGCGCCGTGCACCGCAAGCACGCCAGCGTCTACGACGTCCCGCAGCGCGTGCCTGCCGCGGTCGGCGGCCTCGTGCTCGCCGAGGTCGAGGTGCTGCGCCGGCTGACCTCCCCCGAGCGCCCGTACGCCGTGGTGCTCGGCGGGTCCAAGGTCTCCGACAAGCTCGGGGTCATCGACAACCTGCTCGGCGTCCTCGAGTCGGGCGACGCCCTGCTCGTCGGCGGCGGCATGCTCTTCACCTTCCTCAAGTCCCAGGGGCTCGAGGTCGGCAAGAGCCTGCTCGAGGAGGACCAGCTCGACACCGTCCGCGGCTACGCGGCCCGCGCGCAGGAGAAGGGCGTCCGCCTGCTGCTGCCGACCGACGTCGTCGTCGCCACCGCGTTCGCGGCCGACGCCGACCCGCAGGTCGTCGCGGCCGACGCCATCCCGGCCGACCGGCTCGGGCTCGACATCGGCCCGGAGTCCGCGCAGGCCTTCGCCGACGCGATCCGCGGTGCGCGCACGGTCTTCTGGAACGGCCCGATGGGCGTGTTCGAGATGGAGCCCTACGCCGGCGGGACCCGCGCGGTCGCCCAGGGCCTCGCCGACGCGACGGCGTCCGGCGCCCTCACCGTCGTCGGCGGCGGCGACTCGGCCGCGGCCGTGCGCGCCCTCGGCTTCGACGAGTCCTCGTTCGGACACATCTCCACCGGCGGTGGCGCGAGCCTCGAGTACCTCGAGGGCAAGCAGCTCCCCGGCCTGACTGCACTGGGAGCCTGACGCATGGCCAGCACCACCCGGAAGCCGCTGCTCGCGGGCAACTGGAAGATGACGCTCAACCACCTCGAGGCCATCCGCCTCGTCCAGGACCTCGCGTTCCGGCTGGACGAGAAGGACTTCGAGAAGGCCGACGTCGTCGTCCTGCCGCCCTTCGTCGACATCCGCAGCGTCCAGACGCTCGTCGACGGCGACGACCTGCGCATCGCGTACGGCGCGCAGGACATCAGCGCGCACGACAAGGGCGCCTACACCGGCGAGACCAGCGGCTCCATGCTCGCGAAGCTCGGCGTGACCTACGTCGTGGTCGGCCACTCGGAGCGCCGGCAGTACCACCACGAGGACGACGCGCTGGTCGGCGCCAAGGTCAAGGCCGCGCTGCGCCACGAGCTCACGCCCATCCTGTGCGTGGGCGAGGGGCTCGAGGTCCGCAAGGCCGGCGAGCACGTCGCCCACACCGTGGCGCAGCTGCTCGGCGCGCTCGACGGCCTCTCGGCCGAGGAGGTCGCGAAGGTCGTCGTCGCGTACGAGCCGGTCTGGGCCATCGGCACCGGCGAGGTCGCGACCCCCGAGGACGCGCAGGAGGTCTGCGCGGCGGTCCGCGCGGCTCTCGCGTCCACCTGGTCGCCCGAGGTCGCGGCCGCGGTCCGCGTGCTCTACGGCGGCTCGGTCAAGGGCTCGAACGCCGGCGCGATCATGGCGCAGGCCGACGTCGACGGCGCGCTCGTCGGCGGGGCCAGCCTCGACGCGGAGGACTTCACCCGGATCGTCCGCTTCGACGCCGCCCCCGAGGCCTCGCCCGCGTCGTAGGCTGTTCCCCTGCAGGGAGGCCTCGACCAACGGGCCCTCCCACGACCCCGTCCGTCCGGAAGGCTGCCCGTGCACATCGCTGAGATCGCGTTCGCGGTCCTGCTCATCATCACGAGCCTGCTCATGGTGCTGCTCGTGCTGCTGCACAAGGGCAAGGGCGGCGGCCTGTCCGACATGTTCGGCGGCGGCCTGTCGTCCTCGCTCGGCGGCTCGAGCGTGGTCGAGCGCAACCTCGACCGCCTCACCATCGGCGTGGGGACGATCTGGTTCGTCAGCGTCGTCGTGCTCGGCCTGCTCGCGAAGTCCTAGCAGGCCGGGCGCCCGCGCACACCGCGCGGGCGACCAGCACCCCGTCCGCCCAGGACGAACGCCCAGCACCCGCAGCACCCCCGCCCAGCAGCACCACCCGGAGGAGTCCCCGTGGCCAGTGGCAACGCCATCCGCGGCAGTCGAGTCGGCGCCGGTCCCATGGGCGAGGCGGAGCGCGGCGACACCGCGCCCCGGATCCGCGTCTCCTACTGGTGCGCCCGCGGCCACGAGTCGCGGCCGAGCTTCGCCGAGGAGGCGGGCGTCGAGCCGCCGGAGATCTGGGACTGCCCCCGCTGCGGGCTGCCCGCCGGCCAGGACAAGGACGACCCGCCCGCGGCGCCGCGCACGGAGCCGTACAAGACGCACCTCGCCTACGTGAAGGAGCGGCGCAGCGACGAGGACGGCGAGGCCATCCTCACCGAGGCGCTCGAGGCGCTGCGCCGGCGGCGCGGCGAGACGAGCTAGCGGCCGCAGGACCAGCACCACCGCCAGGAGACGACGAAGGGCCGGACCCCACCAGGGTCCGGCCCGTCGTCGTCGAGGCGGGGCTACGCGGGCAGGCGCTGCGCCGCCGCGCTGTCGAGGAACCAGACGGTGCGCTCGCGGCCGGTCACCGACCCCGCGGGGGCTACCCGGGGGTCCTCCGTGCCGGCGGCGAGGAGGACGGCGTCGGCCTTCTCGGCCCCGGCGGCCAGCAGCCAGACCTCCCGCGCGGCCGTGATGCTGCGCCGGCTGAGGCTCACCCGCGTCGGCGGCGGCTTGGGCGAGTCGTGCACGGGCACGGCGAGCGCGTCGTCCGCGAGCGCGGGGTGCCCGGGGAACAGCGACGCGATGTGCGCGTCCGGCCCGACGCCGAGCAGCACGACGTCGATCACGGGCAGCCCGCCGCTGCCGGCGTCGGCGAGCTCGCGGGCGTAGTACGCCGCGGCCTCCTCCACGCTGGTGCTCGCGTCGGGGCCGGGGACGGGGTGCACCTGCGCGGGGTCGATCGGCAGCGCGTCGATGAGCGCCTCCCGGGCCCCGGTCTCGTTGCGCTCGGGGTCGCCGGTCGGCAGGTAGCGCTCGTCGCCCCACCACAGCTGCACCGTGGACCAGTCGACCGACTCCGCCCGCTCGGCGAGGGCGCGCAGCGTGGCGGTGCCGATCCCGCCGCCGGTGAGCACGAGCGCCGCGGCGCCGCGCGCCGCCTGGGCGGCGGCCATGGCGGACACGAGGGCGTCGGCGACCACGCCGGCCAGCGCCGTCGCGTCAGGCGCGACGACGCGCTCCGCCGCGCTCACGAGCGCGCGGCGGCGTCGACGTCGTGCGGAGCGTCCTGCGCGGCGCCGTGGCCGTCGACGTCCTGCTCGCTGGAGCCCTCGGCGGGGTCGGTGCCGCCCGGCCCCTGCTCGCCGTCGCCGGTCGCCGGCTGCTGCTCCTGCGTCTCGAGCACGATGTCGGGCGTCGACTCGTCGCGCGGCCCCGGCGGGGGCGTCGACCCGGGAGCCGCGCCGGTCAGCACCTCGCCGTAGACCTCGTCGGCGTCGAGGCGGCGCAGCTCCTCCACGAGCAGCTCGGTGAGCGGGCGGCGCGGCAGGGCCACGGAGCGCTCGGGAGCGCCGGGCAGGGCCATCGCCGCGACGCGACCGTCGCCGCGCAGCAGCGTGAGCTGCCCCCCGTCGGTGTCGAGCCGCACCCCGGTGATGCCGGGCCCGTCGGTGGTGACGCGGGCGACCTGCACGCCGAGCCGCGCCTCGACCCAGCGGGCGAGGAGCTCGGCGCTGGGGCTGTCGGGCTCGCTCTCGACGGTGGCGCCGTGGACGACCGGGGTGACCTGGTCGAACGCGCCCGCGAGGAACGTGCGCCACTGCGTCAGCCGGGTCCAGGACAGGTCCGTGTCGCCGGGGGAGTAGCCGCGCGCCCGCTCGGCGAGCTCGGCCAGCGGGTCGTCGCAGGACGCGGCGTCGGTGATGCGCCGCTGCGCGAGAGCGCCGATCGGGTGGGCCGAGGGGTCCTGCGGTGCGGTGCCGGGCCACCAGGCCACGACCGGCGCGTCCGGGAGCAGCAGGGGCAGCACCACGCTGTCCGGGTGGTGCGCGAGCTCGCCGTGCAGGCGGAGCAGCACGACCTCCCCCGGACCCGTCTCGCCGCTGGTGCGCACCTCGGCGTCGAGCCGGGCGTCGCCGCGGCCCGGGCGGGCCACGACGACGAGGATGCGCGACGGGTGCTCGCGGGAGGCCGACGTCGCCGCCTTGAGCGCGTCGTAGTGGCCCTGCTCGTCGGTGACGATGACGAGCGTGAGCACCGCGCCGGTCGCGGGCGACCCGCTGCGCCGGCGTGCCTCGAGGATGGCGGCCGAGATCTTGCTCGCTGTCGTGTCGGTGAGGTCGATGTTCACGCTGCCCGCCTCTCGCGGCGTCGTCGGGAGGACCGGGGCGACCCGGCGCAGGCCGGGCGCAGAGCAGGGCGCACGGCCGGGCTCACGGCCGGGCTCACGGCCGGCGCCAGGCGCGGCCGTCGCGCGCCATCATCTCGTCCGCCGAGCGGGGGCCCCACGTGCCCGAGGCGTACTGGTCGGGCTGGGGCAGGCCGCGCCAGTACTCCTCGATCGGGTCGAGGATCCGCCAGGAGCTCTCGACCTCCTCGTGGCGCGGGAACAGCGGCGGGTCGCCGAGCAGCACGTCGAGGATGAGCCGCTCGTAGGCCTCCGGGCTGGACTCGGTGAACGAGTGGCCGTACGCGAAGTCCATGGTCACGTCGCGCACCTCCATCGAGGTGCCGGGGACCTTGGAGCCGAAGCGCACCGTCATGCCCTCGTCGGGCTGGATGCGCATGACGAGCGCGTTCTGCCCCAGCTCCTCCACCGCGTTGCGGGTGAAGGGCAGGTGCGGGGCGCGCTGGAAGACGACCGCGACCTCGGTGACGCGGCGCGCCAGCCGCTTGCCGGTGCGCAGGTAGAACGGGACACCCGCCCAGCGGCGGGTCTCGATCTCGAGCTTCACCGCGGCGTAGGTCTCCGTGGTGGAGTCCCCGGGGATGCCCTCCTCGTCGAGGAAGCCGGGGACCTTGACGCCGCCCTGCCAGCCGGCGGCGTACTGGCCGCGGGCGGTCGCCGTCGAGAGGTTGAGCGGCGCGTGCGTCGCGCCCAGCACCTTGAGCTTCTCCAGGCGCAGGTCGCGGGCGTCGAAGGAGACCGGCTCCTCCATCGCCGTCAGGGCGAGCAGCTGGAGGAGGTGGTTCTGGATGACGTCGCGGGCGGCGCCGATGCCGTCGTAGTAGCCGGCGCGGCCCCCGATGCCGATGTCCTCGCCCATCGTGATCTGGACGTGGTCGACGTAGCTGCGGTTCCAGATCGGCTCGAACATCTGGTTGGCGAACCGCAGCGCCAGGATGTTCTGGACCGTCTCCTTGCCGAGGTAGTGGTCGATGCGGAAGACCGACGCCGGCTGGAAGACGTCCGCGACGATCGCGTTGAGCTCCTGCGCGCTGGCCAGGTCGTGGCCGAACGGCTTCTCGATGACGACGCGGCGCCAGGCGTGCTCCGGGCCGTCGGCGAGCCCGGTCTCCTTGAGCTGGCGGACGACGTCGGGGAAGAACTTCGGCGGCACCGAGAGGTAGAACGCGTGGTTGCCGCCGGTGCCGCGCTTCTCGTCGAGCTCCTGGATGGTCTGGCGCAGCTGCTCGAAGGCCGCCTTGTCGCCGAACTCACCGGGGACGAAGCGGATGCCCTCCGCGAGCTGCTGCCAGACCTCCTCGCGGAACGGGGTGCGGGCGTACTCCTTCACCGCGTCGTGGACGACCTGGGCGAAGTCCTGGTCGGCCCAGTCGCGCCGGGCGAAGCCCGTGAGGGCGAAGCCCGGTGGCAGCAGTCCGCGGTTGGCGAGGTCGTAGATCGCGGGCATGAGCTTCTTGCGCGACAGGTCGCCCGTGACGCCGAAGATGACGAGCCCGCAGGGCCCCGCCACGCGGGGGAGCCGGCGGTCGCGGAGGTCGCGGAGCGGGTTGGACCCGGGCAGCGTGCCGGGGGCGAGCGGGTCGCTCGCAGTCATGGGCGGAGCCTTCCCTCGGGAGCGGTGCGTGGAGTCGCGAGCGGGCTACTTCGATGCGGCCGACGGGCCGTCGCCGGCCGGCGACGTGGAGCCGTCGGGGGCGACCTCGGCCCCGAGCTTCTCCAGCTCGCCCGACACGGAGTCGATGAGCTCGTTCCAGCTGACCTCGAACTTGTCCAGGCCCTCGTCCTCGAGCGCCTGCACGACGTCGTCGTAGTCGACGCCGACCGCGGCGAGCGCGTCGAGCACCTGCTGGGCCTCGGCGTAGGAGCCGCGGACCTGGTCGCCCTTGACGACGCCGTGGTCGGCGACGGCCTCGAGCGTCGCCTCGGGCATGGTGTTGACCGTCCCGGGCGCGGCGAGGTCCACGACGTACATGGTGTCGTCGTAGGACGGGTCCTTCACGCCGGTCGAGGCCCAGAGCGGGCGCTGCGGGCGGCCGCCGACGGCCTCGAGCGCCTTCCAGCGCTCACCGCCGAAGACCTGCTCGTAGTGCTGGTACGCGAGGCGCGCGTTCGCGACGGCGGCCTTGCCGCGCAGCGCCTTCGCCTCGTCGGAGCCGAGCTTGTCGAGCCGCTTGTCGATCTCGGTGTCGACGCGGCTGACGAAGAAGGAGGCGACGCTCTCGATCGGCTCGAGCGGCAGGCCGGCGGCCCGGGCGCGCTCGATGCCCTCGACGAAGGCGTCCATGACGGCGTCGTAGCGCTCGAGGGAGAAGATGAGCGTGACGTTGACGCTGATGCCCTCGGCGAGCAGCTGGCTGATCGCCGGCAGCCCCTCCTTCGTGGCCGGGACCTTGATGAACAGGTTCGGCCGGTCGACGAGCCACCACAGCGCGCGGGCCTCGGCCAGCGTGCGCTCGGTGTCGTGCGAGAGGCGGGGGTCGACCTCGATGGAGACGCGGCCGTCGCTGCCGCCGCTCGCCTCCCAGACCGGCTTGAGCACGTCGCACGCCCAGCGCACGTCGTACGTCGTGACCGAGCGCAGCGCCTCGCCGACGTCGACGCCGCGCAGCGCGAGCTGGCGCAGCTGCTCGTCGTAGACGGCGGAGCCGCTGATCGCCTTCTGGAAGATCGTCGGGTTGGTCGTGACGCCCACGACGGCGCGGTCGCGCACGAGGGCGGCGAGGTTCCCGCTCTGCAGGCGGGCCCGGGAGAGGTCGTCGAGCCAGATGGCGACGCCCTCGTCGCTCAGCTGGCGCAGCGGATCGGTGGTCGTGCTCACGGTTCCTCCTGGTGGTGGTCGTGCTCGCCGGGCCCCTCCCGCGGGGCCTCAGTTCCCGGTGGTGCTGCCCTTGATCGTCGACGCCTTGGCGATGCTCGCCTGCGCCGCTGCCGCGACCCGCTCGGCGGTGAAGCCGAACTGCTCGTAGAGGACCTTGTAGGACGCGCTGGCGCCGAAGTGCTCGATGCTCACGGGCTCGCCCGCGTCACCGAGGTACTTCCACCAGCCCTGCGCGATGCCGGCCTCGACCGAGACGCGCGCGCGGACCGAGGGCGGGAGCACCGTCGACTTGTAGGCCTCGTCCTGCTCCTCGAACCACTCGAGGCACGGGGCGGAGACGACGCGCGTGGGGACGCCCGCGGCCTCGAGCTGCTCGCGCGCGGCGACCGCGATCTGCACCTCGGAGCCGGTCGCGATGATGAGGACGTCGGGCTGGCCGTTCGAGGCCTCCTGCAGGACGTACGCGCCCTTGGCGACGCCCTCGACGCTGGCGAAGCCGCCCTCGGGGGAGCGGTCGTAGGTCGGGACGCCCTGGCGGGTCAGCGCCAGCGCGTGCGGGGCGTCGTCGCGCTCGAGGATCGTGCGCCAGGCGACGGCGGTCTCGTTGGCGTCGCCCGGGCGGACGACGTTGAGGCCGGGGACCGCCCGCAGCGACCAGAGGTGCTCGATCGGCTGGTGGGTCGGGCCGTCCTCGCCGAGGCCGATCGAGTCGTGCGTCCAGACGTAGGTGACCGGCGCCTTCATCAGCGCCGCGAGGCGCACCGCGCCGCGCATGTAGTCGCTGAACACGAGGAAGGTGCCGCCGAAGACGCGCGTCCCGCCGTGCAGCGCGATGCCGTTGAGCGCGGCGCCCATCGCGTGCTCGCGGATGCCGAAGTGGAGGTTGCGGCCGTAGGGGCTGACGCCCTTGGCGCCCGACTCGGGGGAGCCGAACGAGCCGCCGCCCTCGATGAAGGTGAGGTTGGACTCGTGGAGGTCGGCCGAGCCGCCCCAGAACTCGGGGAGCGCCCGGGCGATGGCGTTGATGGTCTCGCCGCTCGCCTTGCGGGTGGCGACCTCCTTGCCCGCGGGGAACACCGGGATCGCCTCGGTCCACCCGGCCGGCAGCCGGCGGGCGGCGATGCGGTCGAACTCGGCGGCGCGCTCGGCCTCGCGCTCGCGCCAGGCCGCGAAGCCCTGCTCCCACTCGGCGTGGAGCGCCCGACCGCGGGCGACGACGCCGCGCACGTGCTCGAGCAGGTCCTCCGGCACGTCGAAGGACTTCGTCGGGTCGAGCCCGAGGACCTCCTTCGTCGCCGCCACCTCGGCGGCGCCGAGCGCCGAGCCGTGCGCCTTCGCGGTGTTCTGCGCGTTGGGGGCCGGCCACGCGATGATCGAGCGCACCGCCACGATGGAGGGGCGGCCCTTCTCGTCGCGCGCCGCGCTCAGCGCCGCGTGCAGCGCCTGGACGTCCTCGGCGTCGTCGACGCGCTGGACGTGCCAGCCGTACGCCTCGTAGCGGGCGAGGACGTCCTCGCTGAACGCCACGTCGGTGTCGCCGTCGATGGAGATGTGGTTGTCGTCGTAGAGGACGACGAGGCCGCCGAGGCGCAGGTGGCCGGCGAGGCTCGCGGCCTCCGCCTGCACGCCCTCCTCCATGTCGCCGTCGGAGGCGATGACCCAGGTCGTGGTGTCGAAGGGGCTCTCGCCCGCCGCCGCCTCGGGGTCGAACAGCCCGCGCTCGTACTGCTGCGCGATCGCGAAGCCGACGGCGGTGGAGATGCCCTGGCCGAGCGGGCCGGTCGTCGTCTCCACGCCGTTGGTGTGACCGTGCTCAGGGTGGCCCGGGGTGAGGCTGCCCCACTGGCGCAGGTGCGCCAGGTCGTCGACCGTCAGGCCGTAGCCCGAGTAGAACAGCTGGGTGTAGAGCGTGATGCTCGAGTGCCCGGCGGAGAGCACGAAGCGGTCGCGCCCGGCCCACTGCGAGTCGCTCGGGTCGTGGCGCAGCAGCTTCTGGAAGATGAGGTACGCCGCGGGGGCGAGGCTCATCGCCGTCCCCGGGTGCCCGGACCCGGCGCGCTCCACGGCGTCCATCGCCAGCGCACGGGCGGTGTCGACGGCCTTGCGGTCCTGGTCTGTCCACTCGAGCTTCGAGGCGGTGCTCTGGCTCGCGCTGTCGGTGTTGGCCACTCGCGGGTCTCCCTCCGGACTGTCTCGGTCCGACCCTATCCCTGCCCGGTGTCGCGCTCGTCACGCGCCGTCCGCACTGTCGTCCGGGCCACAGCGGCTAGGCTGAGGACGTCCGTGTCCGCGACGCCCCGAGGTGCTCTGTGACGGCTGTCGACCCGCGGCCGGCCCTGCCGGTGCCGGCCCATGGGAGCAGCGCCCCCACCCTCGCCGCGGAGCCCGTCGCCGCCCGCTCGCGCGGGCCCGTCGACACCGTCCGGGCGTACGTCGCGCTCACCAAGCCGCGGATCATCGAGCTGCTGCTCGTCACGACGATCCCCACGATGCTGCTGGCCGCGCACGGCCTGCCGGGCCTCGGCGTCACCGTGGCCACGCTCGTCGGCGGCTTCCTCGCGGCCGGCAGCGCCAACGCGCTGAACTGCTACCTCGACCGCGACATCGACAAGGTCATGCACCGCACCGAGCGCCGGCCGCTCGCGACGGGCGCGGTGTCGCCGCGCGAGGCCCTCGTCTTCGGGCTCGTGCTGGGGGCGCTGAGCGTCGGGCTGTTCACGGCCGTCGTCAACCTGCTCTCGGCGGGGCTGGCGCTCGCTGCGATCGCGTTCTACGTCCTCGTCTACACCCTGGTGCTCAAGCGCCGGACCCCGCAGAACATCGTGTGGGGCGGTGCCGCTGGCTGCATGCCGGTGCTCATCGGCTGGGCCGCGGTCACGGACTCGCTGTCCTGGGCGCCCGTCGTGCTGTTCCTCGTCGTGTTCCTCTGGACGCCGCCGCACTACTGGCCGCTCGCCATGCGCTTCCGCGAGGACTACGGCCGGGCGGGCGTGCCCATGCTGCCGGTCGTCGCCGGCGACGTCGCGGTCGCGCGGCAGATCGTCGCGTACAGCTGGGCCATGGTCGCGGCGTCGGTGGCGCTCTGGCCGGTCGCCGGCACCGGCTGGGTCTACGGCGTCGCCAGCCTGGCGCTCGGCGCCGCCTTCCTCGTCGAGGCGCACGCGCTGCTCGGCCGCGCCCGCCGCGGGCTCGCCGGCGCCGCGCTGAAGCCGATGCGGCTGTTCCACGGCTCGATCAGCTACCTCTCGCTGCTGTTCGTGGCCGTGGCCGCGGCACCGCTGCTGCCGGGGCGCTGAGCACCTCCGGCCACCGGGCGACGGGCCCCCGGCGGACGTAGCGTCGAGGGGTGCCCCGCCCCGCTCCGACCTCCGGCCCGCGCCAGCCCGGCCGCGCCGCGCGGCTGCAGCTCGCCATCGCGCGCGACGGTGCGGTCTGCGTGTGGTGCGGGAGGGCGCTCACCGGTCTGGTCGAGGCGACCCGCGAGCACCTCGTCCCGCGGGCGCGCGGCGGCCCGTCGTGGCTGGAGAACGAGGTGCCGGCCTGCCGCCGCTGCAACCGCGAGCGCGGCCACCGCCCGGTCGTGGAGTGGCTCGAGGAGTGCGAGCGGCGCGGCTGGTCCCCCGACACGGGGACCGTCGAGCGGTCGCTCAGCGCCCTCGCCGCCGCCATCGGGCGACGGGGCGGCCAGCGCCGGGCAGCGGCGTACGTCGTGGCGCAGCAGCGCCGGCTGGCGCGCCGCGCGGCCTGAGCGGGGGGGCGCTAGGCGGCGGCGAGCGCCGGGCCGGAGCGGCGGCGGCGCACCTTCGCGACGAGCAGGCAGCCGCCGCCGAGCAGCAGGGCGGGCCCCCAGGCGAGCGTGGCCTTGAGCGCGACCGCGGCGACCGCCGTCAGCGTGGGGATGCCGAGCCCGACCAGGGCGATGACGAGCGCCGCGTCGCGCGGGCCCGCGCCCTGCGGGCCGGGCAGCACGCCGGCGAGGTTGCTCGCCCCGAGGGCGCCGAGCACGGCGACGGGGTCCGCGGAGGCACCGGCCGAGTGCAGCGTCCCGAGCAGCAGCGCGAGCACGGAGGCCTGGTAGCCGATCGAGAGCAGCAGCCCCTTCGCCAGCGAGCGCAGCGACGGGAGCGGGCGCCGGGGCAGCCACTCCGGGCGGAGCAGCGCGACGCCGAGCAGCGCCACGCCGCCGAGCGCGACGGCGCCGAGCACCCCGAGCAGCAGGCGCACGGGCAGCGCGGTCCCGGCGAGGCCGACGAAGACCGCCGCGCCCAGGGCACCGACCACGCGGTCGAGTCCGACCTCGGCGACGGCGGAGCTGCGCTGCAGCCCGACCGCGGAGAGCCGCTTGACGCGCCAGAGGTCGGCGCCGATGTGGCCGGGGGTGAGCAGGCCGAGCAGCTCGGACTCGGCGTAGGCCGCGGTGTGCCAGCGCCGGCCCCGCCCGCTCTCCGAGAACCCGTGCCAGCGCAGCGGGCAGAGCACGTACTTGCCGGCGGTCCACACGGCGAGCCCGAGCAGGGCCGGCCAGGGGGACACGGCGTGCAGCCGGGGCAGCGTCACGGCCGGCACGGCGACGGCGACGGCCGCGGCCAGGAGCGGGCAGAGCCACCGGGGCGGTCGCAGGGAGCGCACGGGTCCTCTCCTCGCGGTCGGTCGACGTGGGGCGCGGGACCTGGAGCAGGGGTCCCACAAACTCCGTCGGCAGCGACGAGGGCGAGTTGACGGTCCCGGGACCGGCCGACCGGGTGGATCCGGCCGGCCGGCGCCGCTCAGGCCGGGACGACGCCGGGCGAGCCGGCCTCCGTCGCGTACGAGGCGCTGGTGGTGACCGGCGCGACCCGGGTGGCGATGGTCGGCACGGTCCGGACGTCGACGCGGCAGCGCTCGGCGGTGATGTCGAGGCGCAGGTAGCCGTGGCGCGACCCGTCGAAGTACTTCACGTGCGGGTTGGCGCCGGGGTTCCAGGCCTTGA
This sequence comes from Motilibacter rhizosphaerae, assembly GCF_004216915.1. Classification (NCBI taxonomy): domain Bacteria; kingdom Bacillati; phylum Actinomycetota; class Actinomycetes; order Motilibacterales; family Motilibacteraceae; genus Motilibacter; species Motilibacter rhizosphaerae. Next base: position 145,069 of record NZ_SGXD01000004.1, on the reverse strand, counting down.
GGACCGGGTCGAACGCCGCCGGGAACGACGAGGAGATGCTCGTCGAGCAGAACTCCGTGGCCACGACGGGCGAGGTGGGATCGTCCTGGCGCAGGTGGAGGTCGCTCAGCCAGGTCGAGTGGATGTCGCCGCTCAGCACGACGGGGTTGCGCACCTGCTCGTCGACGAGCGCCTGCAGCAGGCGGGCGCGCTGCGGCTGGTAGCCGTCCCACTGGTCCAGGTTGCGGATGAAGGGCTGGCCGCTCCCGAGGAAGTCGGGGAAGCGGATCGGCGACATCAGCGTCTGCTGGGCCACGACGTCCCAGACGGCGCCGGAGTGGCGGAGGCGCCGCAGCAGCCAGGCCTCCTGCTCGGGGCCGGTCATCGTGCCCGCGGCGTTGCCCCGGCCGTCGGCGTCGGGGCCGAAGTCGCTGGGGTGGCCGCCGGGCTGGTCGGTGCGGTACTGCCGGGTGTCGAGGATGTCGAGCCGGGCGAGGCGGCCGAACTCGAAGCCGCGGTAGATCTTGTAGGAGCCGGCGTCCTTCCGGAGCTTGGGGCGGATCGGCATGTGCTCGTAGTAGGCCTGGTACGCCGCGGCCCGCTGCCGCGCGAACTCCGCCGGGTCCTGGTGCCGAGCGCCCGTGTCGTCGACCTCGTCGACGAGCCCGGCGTAGTTGTTCTCGGTCTCGTGGTCGTCCCACGCGACGATCCACGGGAACGCGAGGTGCGCGGCCTGCAGGGCGGGGTCGGTCTTGTACTGCGCGTGGCGCGCCCGGTAGTCCCCGAGCGTGCGCAGCTGGTCGAGGCCGAGGACGTCCGGAGTGGTGTGCCGGCGGTCCGGGAACGCGCTCGCCGGGTCGTACTCGTAGATGTAGTCGCCGACGTGGAGGACGACGTCGAGGTCCTCCTGCGCGAGGCCGGTGAAGGTCGGCCAGTAGCCGTTCTGCCAGTCCTGGCAGTTCACGACCGCCCAGCGCGTGGCGGCGGGGAGACTGCCGAGCGCGGGCGCGGTGCGGGTGCGGCCAGCCGGGCTGACGTGCCCGCCGACGCGGAACCGGTAGTGGTAGTCGGTGCCGGGCTGCAGGCCGCCGACGTCGACGTGCACGCTGTGCGCGAGGTCGCGGTGCGCCCACGCGGTGCCGCGCTGCACCACCTGGCCGAAGGCCTCGTCTCGGGCCACCTCCCACTCGACCTCGACGCTGCGGGGGGCGTACGGCGTGGCCGCGGTGGGGTCGGGTGCCACCAGCCGGGTCCAGAGGATGACGGACTGGGGGAGCGGGTCACCGCTCGCCACGCCCAGGCCGAACGGGTCGTGGGCGGGCACGTCCGCGTGGGCGGTGCGGACGTCGCGGGCGACGAGGGCGCCGGCGAGCCCGGCGGTCGCGGCGACGAGGACGGTGCGGCGGGGGATCGCGTCGGTCACGCGGGCATCCCAGCGCGGCCTGGTGAACGCCGGGCGGCGCCGAGGAGAGCGCCGGCGGTCGGGGAGCTAGCGGGCGGCCAGCGCGTCGGCCACCGGGCGCGGGGCCGCCGGCACCAGCTGCGGCTTGCGCTCGCGGGTCGTGAGCAGCAGGTGGGTGGCGGCCGCGACGAGGAGCGCGGCGCCGAGCATGTGCAGGGCGACCGCGAGGGCGGGCAGGCCGGTGAAGTACTGGACGAAGCCGATGGCGCCCTGCACGAGCTCGAGGCCGAGGAGCAGGCCGGCGGCCCGCCGCACGGCGGGCGGCACCGCCAGGGCGGCGCAGACGACGACGAGCGCGAGCGTGACCCCCACGAGGAGGAACACCACGTCGGCGTGGAGCTGCGCCATGCGGTCGGGGTCCAGACCGGTCCGGTGCGCCTCCGCGTCACCGGCGTGCGGCCCGCTCCCGGTGACGACGGCGCCGAGGTAGCAGGTCGCCAGCACCAGCGCGAGCACGCCGCGGACCAGCTGCTGCAGGGGACCGGGCAGCAGGGCCCGGGGCCGCCGCCCGGGCTGCGGCCCCGTGCGGTCGACGAGGAGGACCGAGCCGGCGACGAGCAGCAGCGAGCACATGAGGTGGAGCAGGACCACCCACGGGTTGAGCCTCGTCAGCACCGTGATGCCACCGAGCACGGCCTGCGCCGGGATGCCGAGGAACAGCGCGAGCGCGAGCAGCCGGGCGTCGCGCCGGCGCGGCCGGACGGCCACCGCCGTGACGAGCGTCGCCACCGCGACGACCGCGAGCACGAAGGTCAGCATGCGGTTGCCGAACTCGATCACGCCGTGGGCGCCGAGCGCGCTGCGCGTGACGTACGAGGTCGAGTCGCAGCGCGGCCAGGTCGGGCAGCCGAGCCCGCTGCCGGTGAGCCGGACCGCCCCGCCGGTGAGGACGAGCAGCACGTTGGTCGCGAGCGAGGCCAGGGCGAGCCGGTGCACGAGGGCCCAGGACGGACGGCGGAGGGCTACTCCCACCGGAACCACCGCCCGGCGAGCGCGCCGGCCCCCGCGGCCCACGCCCCCAGCGTCAGCAGGTCGCGCCAGGGCACGACCCGCCCGTGCTCGAGCACGTCGCGCAGCCCCTCCGCCAGCGCCGCGAGGGGGAGCAGCCGCACCGCGTCAGCGGCGCCCGAGGGGTAGTCCGACAGCGGGACCACGACGCCGCCGGCGAGGAGGAGCAGCACCCAGACGAGGTTGGCCGCGGCGAGCGTCGCCTCGGCGCGCAGCGTCCCGGCCAGCAGCAGCGCGAGGGCCGTGAAGGCCGCCGTACCGACGACCAGCAGGGCCAGCACCGAGAGGGGGTCGCCGTGGGGGTGCCAGCCCAGGGCCAGCCCGAGGCCGCCCAGGACGACGAGCTGCAGCGCCTCGACCGCGAGCACGGCCAGGGTCTTGCCGCCGAGCAGGCCCCAGCGCGGCAGCGGGGTCGAGCCGAGCCGCTTGAGCACGCCGTAGCGCCGCTCGAAGCCGGTGGCGATCGCCTGCCCGGTGAACGCGATGGACATCGCCGCCAGCGCGAGCACGCCGGGCGTGACGGCGTCGACCCGCCGGACGCCTGCGGCGAGGTCCACGACGTGCACCTCGGAGCCGACGGCGAGCAGCAGCGCGGGGATGACGAGGGCGAGGAGCACCTGCTCGCCGTTGCGCAGCAGCAGCGCGAGCTCCAGCCGGCCCTGCGCGAGCAGCATGCGGCCGGCGGGGGCGCGACCCGGTGCCGGGCTGAGGTCGAGCACCTCGGCCGCCGCGGTCGGGGCGGGGACGTCGAGCGCCGTCATCCGCGCAGCTCCCGCCCGGTGAGCTCGAGGAAGACGTCCTCGAGGGTGCGCCGCGAGACCGTGAGCCCCTCCGGCATGACCCCGCGCGCCTCGCACCAGCGCGCGACCGAGACGAGCACCGACGGGGTCAGCGGCCCCTCGACGCGGTACGTGCCGGCCGGCCGCTCCTCGCAGGCGAGCCCGCTGCCGAGCACGCGGCGCAGGTCGTCGAGCGGGAGGCCGGCGGGCGCGGTGAACGACAGCCGCGTCTGCGCGCCGCCGGCGGTGAGGCCGGCCGGGCTGCCCGAGGCGACGACGCGCCCGGCGTCGATGACGACGACCTCGTCGGCGAGCCGCTCGGCCTCGTCGATGAGGTGCGTCGTGAGCACGACGGTGACCCCGGAGCGGCGCAGCTCCAGCACGAGGTCGCCGATGACCGCCCGGGCCTGCGGGTCGAGCCCGGCGCTCGGCTCGTCGAGGAAGACGAGCTCGGGGCGCCCGATGAGGGCGAGGGCGAGCGAGAGGCGCTGCTGCTGTCCGCCCGACAGCCGCTTGTACGGCGTGCGCAGCGAGCTGCCGAGCCCGAGCCGCTCGACGAGCAGCCCGGGGGGCAGCGGGTCGGCGTGCAGCGCGGCCGCGTGGCGCAGCGCCTCCATCGGGCGGACGGCGTTGGGGATGCCGCCGCCCTGCAGCATGACGCCGACCTTGGGACGCAGCGCGGTGGCGTCGCGGACGGGGTCGAGGCCCAGGACCCGGACCGTACCGGCGTCGGGGGAGCGGTAGCCCTCGCACGTCTCGATCGTCGTCGTCTTCCCCGCGCCGTTGGGGCCGAGCACGGCCGTCACCGACCCGCGCTCCACGCGCAGGGTGAGCCCGTCGACCGCGGTGCGACGGCCGTAGCGCTTGACGAGGTCGACGACCTCGACGGCGGCGTACGGCATGGCCTCCATGGTAGGTGCGCGCGAGGGGGCCGCCCGCCGGAGCGGGCGGCCCGCGCGCGTCGTGCGCGTCACACCGGCGGGGCTGCTCATACCGCCCGGCGGAACGCACCCCCGTGCCACACGAGCGGCTCGTGCCCGTCGTCCAGGCCGTCGGCGAGCGCCGCGTCGAGGACCTCGGCGATGACGAGCGTGCTGTCGCCCGCCGCCACCCGCTCGACGACCCGGCCGAGCAGCCACCCGCCCGACGTCCTCAGGAGGGGTACGCCGTGGTCGCCCTCGCGCCACTCCACCCCGGCGAAGCGGTCGGCGCCCGACGTCGCGAACACCGTGGCGGTGCTGCGGTCGCGCTCGCCGAGCAGGTGCACCCCGACGTGCCGGGCGTCCTGCAGGGCGGGCCAGCTCGACGCCGTGCGCGAGACGTTGAAGCTCACGAGCGGCGGGTCGAGCGAGACGGACGCGAGCGAGCTCGCGGTGAAGCCGACGGGGCCGGCGGCGCCGGGGAGCGTGACGATGCTGACGCCGGCGGCGTAGCGGCGGAAGAAGCCGCGCAGCGCCGCCGACGGTGCGCTGAGCACGCGAGGGGGGAGCAGGGCGCTCACGCGGGCACGCCCTCGGTCACCAGCGGCCGCAGGCTCGGCACCAGCCGCTCGGCCCACGCGCGTCCTGCGGCCTCCGGGTCGGCGAGCTCGGCGTCGAGGACCGTGACCGCCGCCGTCGGCGTGGTCGCGCCGAGCTCGTGCAGCAGCGGGCGCAGGTGCACCTCGGCCGCGAGCGTGTGGCCGGGGGCGCCGAGCGTGAGGACCGGGACCGCGAGCATGCCCGCGAGGGCAGCCGGGGGCAGCAGGTCGACGAACGCCTTGAGCAGGCCGGTGTAGCTCGCCTTGTACGTCGGCGTCGCGATGACCGCGACCCGTGCGCTGCGCAGGGCGGCGAGCGGCTCGGCCAGCGCCGCGCCCGCGTCGGCCCCGAAGGGCGCGGGCAGGGTCGCGAGCTCGAGGTGCTGCGCGGCTCCCGGCAGCCGCAGCGCCTCCTGCAGGGCGTCACCGAGCGCGACGGCCAGCCGAGTGGTGCGGCTGCCCGGCCGCGGGTTGCCCGAGACCGTGACGACGCCGGGCCGTCCCGGGGCGCTCACGCGCTCACCGGCGCAGGGACGCGCCGGCCCGCGAAGCCGCCCTCGGAGGGCGCGGAGTCCAGCGTCGTGGACGGGGCCACGGCGTACTGGCTCTCGGGGCGGGGGAGGCCGAAGCGGTCGCGGAGCGTCGCCCCCTCGTACTCGCGCCGGAAGAGCCCGCGCTCCTGCAGGATCGGCACGACCGTGTCGACGAACGCCTCGAGCAGCGAGGGCTGCAGCGGCGGCATGACGTTGAAGCCGTCGGCGGCACCGTCCTCGAACCAGTGCTGCAGCGTGTCGGCCACCTGCTCCGGCGTCCCCGTGAAGGTCCGGTGGCCGCGCCCGCCGCCGAGCCGGGCGATGACCTGGCGGACCGTGAGCCCTTCGCGGCGGCCGAGGTCGCGGACGAGCGTGAAGCGGCTCTTGTTGCCGTTGATCTCGGACTCGTCGGGCAGGTCGAGGTCGGAGACCGCGACGTCGAGGTGGTCGTGCGTGAGCGGCACGGTGAGCATCCCGGAGAGCTGCGCCAGGCCGTAGTCCCAGACGAGGAGCTCCTCGAGCTCGGCCTCGAGGCGCTTGGCCTCGGCCTCGGTGCTGCCGAGGACCGGCACGATCCCGGGGAGCACCTTGAGCAGCCGGGGGTCGCGGCCGTGGCGGACGGCGCGGGCCTTGATGTCGCTGTAGAAGTCCTGCGCCTCCCCGAGCGTCTGCCAGGCGGTGAAGATGGCCTCGGCGTACTGCGCGGCGAACTCCTTGCCGTCCTCCGAGGACCCCGCCTGCACGAGGACCGGGCGCCCCTGCGGTGAGCGCGGCGTGGTCAGCGGACCGCGTACGGAGTAGAACTCGCCGCGGTGCGCGACCTCGTGGATCTTCGCGGTCTCGGCGTAGAGCCCGGTCGACTTGTCGATGACGAGGGCGTCGTCCTCCCACGAGTCCCAGAGCTTCTGCGTCAGCTCGACGAACTCCGCGGCGCGGCGGTAGCGCTCGCCGTGGTCGTAGTGCTTGTCCAGGTTGTAGTTCTGCGCCTCCGCCTCGGTCCCCGAGGTGACGATGTTCCAGCCGGCGCGGCCGCCCGAGAGGTGGTCGAGCGTCGCGAAGGCGCGCGCCACGGTGAAGGGTGCGTGGAACGACGTGGAGACCGTCGCGATGAGGCCGATGTGCTCGGTGTGCGTGGCGACGGCGTTGAGGATCGCCAGCGGGTCGAGCCCGCCCTGCGTGTTGTGCCGGACGTTGCCGCGCACGGCGACACCGTCGGCGAAGAAGATCGAGTCGAGCTTGCCGCGCTCGGCGATCTGCGCGAGCTCGATGAAGTGGCGGGCCGAGTGGGCTCGCTCCGGGCGCGAGACCTCGTGGCGCCAGGCCGCCTCGTGGTGGCCGGTGTTCATGAGGAAGGCGTTGAGGTGCAGGTGACGGGACACGTCGGTCACTCCGGTTCGGGCTAGCGGCGGAAGTCGTCGCGCCAGCGCGAGGCGCGGCGCTCGAGGCGGACCAGGGCGGCGTTGATGAGGACGCCGAGCAGCGCGATGGTGATGATCCCGGCGTACATGTTCGGGATCTCGAAGTTCTGCTGGGTGCGGATGATGTCGTAGCCGAGCCCGGCCTTGGCCCCGCCCATCTCGGCCGCGAGCAGGACCAGGATCGAGGAGGCTCCGGCCATCCGGACGCCTGTGAAGATCGAGGGCACCGCGGCCGGCAGCACGACCTTGCGGAACAGCTGCAGCGACGAGAAGCCCAGCGAGCGCGCGGACTTCACGAGCAGGGGGTCGACCTCGCCGACACCGCTGATCGTGTTGAGCAGCACGGGGAACAGGCACGCGTAGAAGACGATCGCGATCTTGGACGTCTCGCCGATACCGAGGAACAGCGTGAACACCGGCAGCAGCGCGAGCGCCGCAGTGTTGCGCCAGAGCTCGAGCAGCGGCAGCAGGAAGTGGCGTACGGGCCGGTACCACGCGATGAGCAGGCCGAGCGGGACACCGATCCCCACGGCGATGACGAAGCCGGCGAGCGAGCGCTTCAAGCTGGCCGAGGTGTTGCTCCACAGCATGCCGTTGCGCGCGAGGTGCCACCAGGCGTCGACGTCGTCGGAGAACGGCGGGAAGAGGGCCCGGTCGGCCAGCCCGACGCGCGGGACGATCTCCCACACCGCGAGGAAGATGACGATCGCCGAACTCCTGAGCAGCAGGGTACGGGCCGCCCGGACCGCTCCACCGGCTCGCGGGCGACGTCGCTCGACGGCGGTGGGGACGGCGGCCGCGGGGGCGGCGACAGCCTGCTGGGCAGGGGCGAGGGTGCTAGCCAACGGGGACGACCTCCTTGGGGGGTGAGGGGACCGCGGTGCCCTCGGCGGCCTGCGCCTGGCGCACCTCGTCCTGCAGCAGGCGCCACACCTCGTGGCGCAGCCGGACGAACTCCGGGTCGGAGCGCACGTCCTCGCCGCGCCGGCGGGCGAGCGGCAGCGGGATGTCGACGACCTGCTTGATGCGCCCGGGGCGCGAGGTCATGACGGCCACGCGCTGGCCGAGCAGCACGGCCTCGTCGATGCCGTGCGTGATGAACACGACCGTCTTGCCGGTCTGCTCCCAGATCCGCAGCAGCTCGAGCTGGAGGTTCTCGCGGGTCTGCGCGTCGAGCGCCGCGAACGGCTCGTCCATCAGCAGCACGTCGGGGTCGAACGCGAGGCTGCGGGCGATCGCCACGCGCTGGCGCATCCCGCCCGACAGCTGGTGCGGGTAGCGGTCCTCGAAGCCCCGCAGTCCCACCAGGTCGAGGAACTCGCGGGCGAGCGCTGCGCGCTTGCGCCGCGGCACGGACTTCGCCTCGAGCCCGAACTCGACGTTGGACTGCGCAGTGCGCCAGGGCAGCAGGGCGTACTGCTGGAACACGAGGCCGCGGTCCAGCCCCGGCCCCGTGACGGGCCGGCCGTCCACGAGGACCTGGCCGCTGGTCGGTCCGCTCAGTCCGCCCAGGAGGTCGAGCAGTGTGGACTTCCCGCAGCCGCTCGGGCCCACGAGGGCGAGGAACTCCCCGGGCGCGACGTCGAAGGAGACGTCCTGCAGGGCGGTGAAGGTGCCCCCGCCGGGGGGCCGGAACTCCTTGGTCACGGAGTCCAGGCGGATCGCAGCGGTCATGAGGCGCTCCCGGACGCGTACGGGTTGAACTCGTTGGTGTAGAGCGACTTCACGTCGAGGTCGGCTTTCTTGACCGACCCGGTCTGCTCGAGCCAGTCGCCCCAGCGGGTGAAGTCGCTGTCCTGGATGACGCCGCCCTTGGTCGCGACACCGGCGCTCGTCCAGTACTTGAGGCTGCTCGTCGTCTCGTTGCGCTTGCGGCCCTCGATGATCTTCGTGTACTCGGCGATCACCTGGTCGTGCGGCGTGCTCTTCGTCCACTCGATGGCCTTCGCGACACCGGCGGTGAACGCCTTCACCGCGGCCGGGTGCTTCGCGATGAAGTCCTTGCGGAAGATGTACGTGCCGGCGCTGAAGTCACCGAAGTACTGCGAGTCGCTGAAGACCGCGCGGACTCCGCCCTTGGCCAGCGTCTGCTCGCGGAACTGGCCGGTGAGCGCGGCGACGTCGATCTGGTGCGCGCGCAGCGCCTGGTCGGTGTTCGGCGGGGGCAGCGGGACGAGCTGGACGGACTTCACCTGGTCCCAGGTCAGGCCGTTCTTCAGCAGGTAGGTGTCGAGCACCGCCTCGTTGTGGCCGCCGAGGGTGTTGACGCCCACCTTCTTGCCGACGAGGTCCTTCGCCGTGCGGATCTTGCTGCTGTCCAGCACGTAGAACCCGTTGTAGGCGCCCTTGTCGGAGCCGTAGTAGGCGATGACGGCCTTCACCGGGCTGCCCGAGCGGATGAGCTTCGCCACCGCGCCGTCGAAGGCCCCGCCGAAGTCCACCTGTCCAGCGGCGGCGGCCCCGATGTCCTGCGGACCGGAGATCGTGTTCCCGACGTACTTCAGCTTGACGCCCTTGAGGTAGCCGAGGGCCTCGGCGAGCTCGGGGAGGGTGACCTGGTTGGCCCAGCCCTGGTAGCGGAGCTCGACGGTGCTGTCGCTGCCGCTCGAGCTGGCGGAGGCCTTCTGCTCGCCCGAGCCGCAGGCGGTCGTGGCGCCGAGCACCAGGGCCAGCGAGGCGACGAGCGGGAGGAGGGTCTTCGTGCGCATGGCGTCCTTCTGCGGGTGTCGTGCGTGCGGGGGAGGGGTCAGGCGGAGTAGTGCGACGCGTCGCCGCGCAGGCCCGTGCTCGGGCGGCCGTCGACGCCGACCGGCAGGTCGCCGGCCACCGTGACGCGCTGCAGGCGGCGCTCGACGTCGCCGTAGTCGTTGACGGCGTAGTGCTGGGTGGCGCGGTTGTCCCAGACGGCCACGTCGCCCGGGCGCCACGACCAGCGGACGAGGTTCTCCGGGCGCGTGACGTGGCCCTGCAGCAGCTCGATGAGCCGGGCGGAGTCCCGCGCACCGAGGCCGACGAGCGTGCGGGCGAAGCCGCCGAGCAGCAGCGTCCGCTCACCGGTCTCCGGATGGACGCGCACGACGGGGTGCTCGGTCTCGAAGACCTGCGCGACGAACTGCTCGAAGTGCCGGTGCGCGGCCGTGCCCTGCGCGGGCACCGGGCGGCCGTAGTCGTGGGCGTTGGTGTGCACGGCGCGCAGCTCGTCGGCGAGCACCTGCAGGGGGCGGGGGAGGCGCTCGTACGCGCGGGTGGTGTTGGCCCACACCGTGTCCCCGCCGGTGAGCGGCAGCGTCACCGCGCGCAGCACGGAGAAGGCCGGCGGCCGCGGCACGAACGTCACGTCGGTGTGCCAGGCGTCCGCGCGCCCGGCGTCGCTGTCGATCGGGAGGACGTGGCCGCTCCCGTCGCCCGCGGGCACGGTCGGGTGGGCGGTCGTGAGCGGCCCGAGCAGCCGGGCGAAGCCGAGCTGGCCCTCGGTGTCGAGGGCGCCCTGCCCGCGGAAGAACAGCACCTTGCGGGCGACGAGCAGGCGGCGCAGGTGCGCGACGGTGCCCTCGTCGAGGTGCGGGCCGAGCTGGACGCCGCTCACCTCGGTGCCGGTGTCGACGGTGAGGTCGCGGGCGACGAGGGAGGAGGCGGGGATGACGACGGTCACGGGAGCTCCAGGGGCGTGGTGGCGCGCGGGCAGGAGGGCTCCCCGCGCGGGGCGGGCAGCGGGCCGCGCGGGGGCGGCAGGCGGGCGGACTGCGCTGGGGGCGCTGCGGGCGCTGGGGGCGCTGCGGGCGCGGCAGCGCCGGGGCTACTGCTGGTGACAGGCACAGCGCGAGCGGGCGCGACAGTGCGTGCCCGGGGGGACCGGCGAGGAGGCGAGGCGGTGGCGCTGGAGCACGGCGGCACGCAGCACGGCAGGACGGAGCGTCCCGTGCGCAGCGGCGGTCATGTCCAGGGCCTTCCAGCAGGGCTCGTGCGGTCGTGGAGCACTCGACCACTCGTCACTCAGCGTGGTCAAGCGCCGCGAGACGCCCCGTCCGGATGCTGAGACATGTGGCACGCCGCCCGAGGACGCCGCCGGGTTAGGGTCGCCTTCCGTGACGCGGCCCACGGGAGCCGCGCTGGGCGCGGGAAGCGAATTAGCGCACACTGGTGTTGTGCAATCCGTGGGGACCTCGCCGAGCACCTCAGCCGCGCCGACGCGCGGTGCTGCCGGCGCGCCCCCGGACGGCCCGTCCGTCGACGCGCGCACGCGCGACCGCGTCGCCCGGGCGATCTCCGAGTCCGGCCCCTCCACCGCGGCCGCGCTCGCCGAGCAGCTCTCCCTCACGCCCGCCGCGGTCCGCCGCCACCTCGACGCCCTCGTCGCCCTCGGCCACGTCGAGGCGCGCGAGGACCGGGGGGTCGGCGGCCCGCGCCGCAGGGGGCGCCCGGCTCGCGCCTTCGCCCTCACCGGTGCCGGGCACGCGGCGCTCGCCAGCGCGTACGACGACCTCGCGGTCTCCGCCCTGCGCTTCCTCGCCGCCGAGGGCGGCCGCCAGGCGGTGTCCGCGTTCGCCCGCGCCCGCGTCGAGGAGCTCGAGGCCCGCTACGCCCCTCGCGTCCAGGCGGCGGGCGAGGAGCCCGGCGCCCGGCTCGACGCCCTCGCGACCGCGCTCGCCGCCGACGGCTACGCCGCCAGCGTCCGCACGGGGCCCGCGGGCGGGCTGCAGCTCTGCCAGGGCCACTGCCCCGTGCAGAGCGTGGCGGCGGAGTTCCCCGAGCTCTGCGACGCCGAGGCCGACTCCTTCTCCCGGCTGGTGGGCGCGCCCGCCCGCCGGCTCTCGACCCTCGCCCACGGCGAGCACGTCTGCACGACCCACGTGACCACCAGCACGACCCGCACCACCGACGGAGGGACGTCCCGATGACGCAGACCGCACATCCCGAGCTCGATGGGCTGGGCCGCTACGAGTACGGGTGGGCCGACTCCGACGCGGCCGGCGCGGTCGCCAAGCGCGGGCTCTCCGAGGAGGTCGTCCGCGACATCTCCGCGCGCAAGGGCGAGCCCGAGTGGATGCTCGACATGCGGCTCAAGGGCCTGCGCCTCTTCCACAAGAAGCCCATGCCGACCTGGGGCTCCGACCTCTCCGGCATCGACTTCGACAACATCAAGTACTTCGTCAAGTCGACGGAGAAGCAGGCCGCGTCGTGGGAGGACCTCCCCGACGACATCAAGAGCACCTACGACCGGCTGGGCATCCCCGAGGCCGAGAAGCAGCGCCTGGTCGCCGGCGTCGCCGCGCAGTACGAGTCCGAGGTCGTCTACCACAAGATCCGCGAGGACCTCGAGGAGCAGGGCGTCATCTTCCTCGACACCGACAGCGGCCTGCGCGAGCACCCCGAGCTGTTCAAGGAGTACTTCGGCACGGTCATCCCGACCGGCGACAACAAGTTCTCCGCGCTCAACACCGCGGTGTGGTCGGGCGGGTCGTTCATCTACGTGCCGAAGGGCGTGCACGTGGAGATCCCGCTGCAGGCCTACTTCCGCATCAACACCGAGAACATGGGCCAGTTCGAGCGGACGCTGATCATCGCCGACGAGGACTCCTACGTCCACTACGTCGAGGGCTGCACCGCCCCGATCTACAGCAGCGACAGCCTGCACTCCGCGGTGGTCGAGATCGTCGTGAAGAAGGGCGCCCGCGTCCGCTACACCACGATCCAGAACTGGTCGGCGAACGTCTACAACCTCGTCACCAAGCGGGCCGTGGCCCACGAGGGCGCGACGATGGAGTGGATCGACGGCAACCTCGGCTCCAAGGTCACCATGAAGTACCCCGCCGTCTGGCTGGTCGGCGAGCACGCCAAGGGCGAGACGCTCTCGATCGCCTTCGCCGGCGAGGGCCAGCACCAGGACGCGGGCTCGAAGATGGTGCACGCCGCCCCGCACACGTCGTCCTCGATCGTGAGCAAGTCGGTGGCGCGCGGCGGAGGCCGCACGTCGTACCGCGGCCTCGTGCAGGTCCTCGAGGGGGCGCACTCCTCGAGGAGCACGGTGCGCTGCGACGCGCTGCTGGTCGACACGATCAGCCGCTCCGACACGTACCCGTACGTCGACGTGCGCGAGGACGACGTCTCGATGGGCCACGAGGCCACGGTCTCGAAGGTCAGCGAGGACCAGCTGTTCTACCTGATGTCGCGCGGCATGACCGAGGAGGAGGCCATGGCGATGATCGTGCGCGGGTTCATCGAGCCCATCGCGCGCGAGCTCCCCATGGAGTACGCCCTCGAGCTGAACCGCCTGATCGAGCTGCAGATGGAGGGCGCGGTCGGATGACCGAGTCGGTCACGGATCTCCTCGCCGCCGGTGCGGGGGTGCCCTCGGGCGCCTCCGCCGGCGGTCCCCTGGCGGTCAAGGAGCACGCCCACGGGCCCGGTGCGCCGAAGGTCGACACCCGGTCGCGGGCGACCGAGAAGCGCTCCTTCGACCCGGACGACTTCGGCGTGCCCACCGGCCGTGAGGAGGACTGGCGGTTCACCCCGCTCGAGCCCCTCACCGCGCTGCTCGCGGGCGAGGAGGCCGGCACCCCGCTCGCGCTCGACGCGGACCTCCCGGAGGGCGTCACCGTCCGCGCCCTCGCGGACGGCGACCCGCTGCTCGGCGACGTGCCCGTGCCGGTGGACCGCGTCGCCGCGCTCGCCGGTCGCCGCGCGGGCGGCGCCACGCTCGTGGCCGTGCCGCAGGAGGCCCGGCCGGCCGAGCCCGTCGTGCTGCGGCTGCGCGGCGCCGACCAGCTGGCGTGGGGCCACCTCGTCGTCCAGGTCGGGGCGTTCGCGAAGGCCACCGTCGTGCTCGAGCACAGCGGCCGCGCGCGCTACGCGGGGTTGGTCTCCGTGCTCGTCGGTGACGGCGCCGAGGTCGAGCTCGTCTCGGTGCAGGGCTGGGACGCCGGCTCGGTGCACGCCGTTCACCAGGGCGTGCGGCTCGGGCGCGATGCCAAGCTCTCCTCGACGCAGGTCACCCTCGGCGGTGACCTCGTCCGCGTCGTCGAGACCGTCGAGTACTCCGGCCCCGGTGGCGACGCCGAGCTCCGCGGCATCTCGTTCGCCGACGCCGGCCAGCACCTGGAGCACCGGCTCTTCGTCGACCACGCCCACCCGCACTGCCGTTCCCGCGTGACCTACAAGAGCGCGCTGCAGGGCGAGTCCGCGCACACGGTCTGGGTCGGCGACGTGCTGATCCGCGCGGCCGCGGAGGGCACCGACACGTACGAGCTCAACCGCAACCTCGTGCTCACCGACGGCGCCCGCGCTGACAGCGTCCCCAACCTCGAGATCGAGACCGGCGAGATCGCCGGCGCCGGCCACGCCAGCGCGACCGGCCGCTTCGACGACGAGCAGCTGTTCTACCTGCAGGCGCGCGGGATCCCGGAGGACGAGGCGCGCCGCCTCGTCGTGCTCGGCTTCTTCGTCGACGTGCTGCAGCGCATCTCGGTGCCGGCGCTGCGCGAGCGGCTGCTCGACGCCATCGTCGCCGAGCTCGAGGGCGGCCGGGCAGTGGCGTCCACCGGGGCGGCAGTGGCGGCCGGCGCGTGACCGCGGTGCGCGTGACCTCGCTCGCGGAGCTGCCGCTCGGCTCGGTCCGGGCGTTCGTCGTCGGCGGCTCGCCCGTCGTGCTCGCGCACGTCGAGGAGGGCGTCCTCGCCCTGCAGGACCGCTGCTCGCACGGCGCCGTCAAGCTCTCCGAGGGCGAGCTCGACGGCTGCACGCTCGAGTGCTGGCTGCACGGCTCGCGCTTCGACCTGCGCACCGGCAAGCCGTCCGGGCCGCCCGCCGTGCAGGCGGTCGCGACCTACGCCGTCCGCGTCGAGGGCGACGACGTCCTCGTCGACCTCGCCACGCCCGCCAGCTGACCCGTACCCCCGACGTCCCCACGACCAGCAGGGCTGCTCCGTCCAGCAGCCACCAGGAGGAGCAGCGCATGTCCACCCTCGAGATCCGCGACCTGCAGGTCACGGTCGACACCGAGGCCGGCCCCAAGCAGATCCTGCGCGGCGTCGACCTCACGGTGAGCTCCGGCGAGACCCACGCGATCATGGGCCCCAACGGCTCCGGGAAGTCCACCCTGGCGTACTCCATCGCCGGGCACCCGAAGTACACCGTCACCGGCGGCACGGTGACGCTCGACGGCGAGGACGTCCTCGCGATGAGCGTCGACGAGCGCGCCCGGGCCGGGCTCTTCCTCGCGATGCAGTACCCCGTCGAGGTCCCGGGCGTCTCGGTCAGCAACTTCCTGCGCACCGCGGCCACCGCGGTGCGCGGCCAGGCGCCCGCGCTGCGGACCTGGGTCAAGGAGGTCCGCGGGGCGATGGACCAGCTCGAGATCGACCAGTCGTTCGCCGAGCGCAACGTCAACGAGGGCTTCTCCGGCGGCGAGAAGAAGCGCCACGAGATCCTCCAGCTCGAGCTGCTCAAGCCGAAGATCGCGGTGCTCGACGAGACCGACTCCGGCCTCGACGTCGACGCGCTGCGCATCGTCTCCGAGGGCGTCAACCGGGTGCGCGCCGGCGGCGAGGTGGGCGTGCTGCTCATCACGCACTACACGCGGATCCTGCGCTACATCGAGCCCGACTTCGTGCACGTCTTCGTCGACGGCCGGGTCGCCGAGGAGGGCGGCAAGGAGCTCGCGGACCGGCTCGAGGCGGAGGGCTACGAGCGCTACGTGAAGAAGGCGTCGTGACAGCCGCGGCGGAGGTCGGCAGCGCCCGGCACGAGCCCGTGGTGGCGCTCGACTCGGAGGCGGTGCGCGCGGACTTCCCCGTGCTGTCGCGCACCGTGCACGACGGCAAGCCGCTGGTCTACCTCGACTCCGCCGCGACCTCGCAGAAGCCCGTGCAGGTGCTCGACGCCGTCGACGCGTACTACCGCCGGTCGAACGCCAACGTCCACCGCGGCGTGCACGCGCTCGCGGAGGAGGCGACGGCGCTCTACGAGGGCGCCCGCGACAGCGTCGCGGCGTTCATCGGCGCGGCCTCGCGCCGCGAGGTGGTCTTCGCGAAGAACTCCACGGAGGTGCTCAACCTCGTCGCCAACGCGGTCGCCTGGGGCGGCCCGTGGCGCGTCGGGCCCGGTGACGAGGTCCTCGTCACCGAGATGGAGCACCATTCGAACCTCGTGCCGTGGCAGCTGCTCTGCGAGCGGACGGGCGCGACCCTGCGCTGGCTCGGCATCACGGACGAGGGCCGGCTCGACCTCTCCGACCTCGACGAGCTGCTCACCGAGCGCACGAAGGTCGTCTCGCTGGTGCACGTGTCGAACATCCTCGGCACGGTCAACCCGGTCGCCGAGGTGGCCCGGCGGGCGAAGGAGCGCTCGGGCGCCCTCGTCGTCGTCGACGCCTCGCAGGCGGTGCCGCAGCTGCCGTACGACGTCCAGCAGCTCGCCGCCGCCGGCGTCGACCTCGTCGCGTTCACCGGTCACAAGATGCTCGCGCCCACCGGCATCGGCGTGCTGTGGGGCCGGGAGGCCGTCCTCGAGGCGCTGCCGCCCTTCCTCGGCGGCGGCGAGATGATCGAGACGGTGAAGATGGCCGGCTCGACCTACGCGCAGCTGCCGCACAAGTTCGAGGCCGGCACCCCGCCGATCGCGCAGGCGGTCGGGCTCGGTGCCGCGGTCGACTACCTCACCGGGCTCGGCATGGCCTCGGTCGCGGCGCACGAGCAGCGGATCACGGCGTACGCGCTGGACCGGCTGTCGCAGGTCGCCGGGCTGAGCATCATCGGGCCGGCGTCGCCGGTGGAGCGCGGGGGAGCGGTCTCCTTCGTGCTCGAGGGCGCCCACGGTCCGGTGCACAGCCACGACATCGGCCAGGTGCTCGACGCCGAAGGCGTGGCGGTCCGCGTCGGCAACCACTGCGCGCGTCCGGTCTGCGACCGCTTCGGCGTCCCGTCGACCGCCCGCGCGAGCTTCTACGTCTACACGACCGAGGGCGACGTCGACGCGCTCGTCGACGGGCTGGCGGTCGTGCGGCGGTGGTTCGCATGAGCACCCAGCACCGGAGGTGCGCATGAGCGTCGAGGCGCTCTACCAGGACGTGATCCTCGACCACTACCGCAACCCGCGGCACGCGGGGCTGCGCGAGCCGTTCACGACCGAGGCTCACCACGTCAACCCGACGTGCGGTGACGAGGTGACGCTGCGGGTGCGCCTCTCGGCGGACGGTGCCACGGTCGAGGACGTGTCGTACTCCGGCGAGGGCTGCTCGATCAGCCAGGCGTCGACCTCCGTGCTCAGCGAGCTGGTCGTCGGCCAGCCGGTGGAGGAGGGCCTGCGCGCGCTGGACGCGTTCCAGGCGATGCTGGCGCGGGAGGCGGAGCCGGACGAGGAGCTGCTGGGCGACGGCATCGCCTTCGTCGGCGTCGCGCGGTTCCCGGCGCGGGTGAAGTGCGCGCTGCTGGGGTGGATGGCGTGGAAGGACGCGACCGCGCGCGCGGTCGCGGGCACGGGCACGGGCACGACGAGCGTGGAGGACGGCAGATGAGCGAGACGGCCGAGAAGCCGCTGGGCAGCGTGGACGAGATCGAGGAGGCGATGAAGGACGTCGTCGACCCCGAGCTCGGGATCAACGTCGTCGACCTCGGGCTGGTCTACGGCATCACCGTCGACGACCGCAGCCGGGTCGCGGTGCTCGACATGACGCTGACCTCCGCGGCCTGCCCGCTGACCGACGTCATCGAGGACCAGACCCGCTCGGCGCTCGACGACCTCGTCGACGACGTCAAGATCAACTGGGTCTGGATGCCGCCGTGGGGTCCGGACAAGATCACCGACGACGGTCGCGAGCAGCTGCGCGCCCTCGGGTTCAACGTCTGAGCCGACCGGCTCGCTAGCGGGCGGCCGAGCCGGCCGCCGCGGTGATGCTGCTCGCCAGCTGGCGCCCCAGGGAGAGCAGCTCCAGGGCGTCGGCGCCGCCGCTCGCGCGCGCCGCTGCCGTGTCGCCGGTGGCCCACTGGGCGGCCTCCTGCAGGAGCAGCCGGTCGTGCGCCTCCACCGACGGCACGACGGTCGCCGGCGCGAGGCGCCCCCCTGTCGCCGTCGCGAGGACGCGCCCGACCTCGGCGGCCGAGGCCGCGAGCGCCGAGGCCGCCACGTCCTGCGCGCCGCCCGTGGGGCCGGCGGTGACGTACGCGACCGCGGCGTCGGCCTGGTCGCTCCACGCGCTCGCGAAGCCCCGTCCTGCGGTCGCGCCGAGGCGCGAGCCCACCGCCGCCCCGAGGTCCGCGGCGCTGGCGGAGAGGGCGGTCCGCGCCGCCGCCGCGTCCGGACCGCTCGCGGCGGAGGCCTGCATGGCGTCGCTGAGCAGCGCCGCGTGCACGACGAGCCGCTGCTGGAGCCGCAGCCGCAGCTCGAGCGCGGGGGACGCGGGCGACCCCGGCACCCGGGACGCGGCGCGGGCGGCCGCGGCCACCTGCCGCGCGAGCGCGGCCGCGGACTCCAGTCCCCGCTGCTCCTGCTCGTACGCCGAGCCGTAGTGGCCGTCCGCCCACGCCGTACCCCAGCCGCGGACGGCCCCGTCGTACGCGGTGAGCGCCTGGGCGGCCGCGGGCTGGAGCCGGCCGTCCGTCGCCAGGCCGAGCAGCCGCCCCGCCTCCCGCGCCGCGTCCCCGGTCGCCGCTGCCGCGGCCTCCGCCGTGGCGGTGTCGCCCCCCGCGAGGGCCAGCGCCTCGCGCACGGCGGCCGGCGCCGCGGCGGCCCACAGCTGGACGAGGGACGCGGCGTCGCCGGCGGGGAGCACGCCGGCGACGTCGCGCTGGACCGCCGCCGTGACCCCGGCGAGGGCCTGCGTCGCCGCCGCCGCCGCATCGGGGTCGCGTCCGAGCCGGGCCTCCACGAGCCGGTCGGTGAGCACCAGCCGCTGGGTGAGGTCGAGCTGGAGCGCGCTGCGCAGCGCGGCGGCATCGGCGGGCGCCGGACCGGGGGCCGGGCCGGGCGCGGCGGGCGTGGCAGGAGCGGCGGAGGCGGCCGGCGGGGCGGCGGAGACCACGGCAGGGCGCGCCGCCGGCCGGCCGTGCTCGCGCCGCAGCAGCGGGACCGCGACCGCCGCGACCGCGGCCAGGACGACCAGGACGACCACGGGCACCGCGATGGCGAGGGCGCGCAGCCCCGGGCGCCGGCGCGGCCCGGACGGGAACAGGTGCTCCGGGTAGCGCTGGTCGAGCACCCGCGGACGGGGGAGCAGCCCGCCGTCGCCCGCGTGCTGCGCCTGCTGGCGCCCCTCCTCGGTGGCCATGCCGCTGCCCCGGTGCCGGGCCTAGCGCCCGGTCCGGGCGTGCGGCTCGCCGTCGAGCTCGATCGTCCGGCCTCCGTCACCGGCGGGAGCGCCCGCCAGCGGGTCCCCCACCGGTAGCAGGGCGCTCCCGACGGGGCCGCCGCCGGGAGTGCGCGCCGCCATGCTCCCGAGGACCTCCGGGTGCGCCCGGCCCCACTCGTCCTCGACGTCGTGGAGCAGCGCCTCGAGGTACGCGCGCAGCTGCGTGCGGCAGGCGCGCCCGAACGCCTGGAGGTACGCGACCTGCTGCTCGAGCTCCTGGCGCGCGGCGGCGGACGTGGCGCCGGAGCCCGGCGGCAGAGCGGCCGGAGCCTGCTGCCCGCCCAGGACCCGTGCCCCGGCCCCCTCGGCCGTGCCCCCCGCGTCACCGGCGATCCGCTCGGCGTCGTCGAGGATCTGCTGGGCGCGGGCCCGGGCCTCGTCGATCATCCGCTCGCAGGCCACCCGCGTCTCCACGCTGAGCCGCTTGGCGTAGAGCTCGGCCTCGGCGACGTACTGGTCGGCGGTCTGCTGCGCAGCTGAGAGGACCCGCACCGCCTGCGCGGAGGCCTCCGCCCCGCCCCCGTCCCCGTCGCTGCCGGCGAGGCGGCGCCGCAGCCGGTCGGCCTCGTCGCGCAGCTCGCCCTTCTCGCCCACCAGGCGGAAGAGCTCGTGCTCGACGCGCTCGAGGAAGATGTCGACCTCGATCTCGTCGTAGCCGTGCCGCCCGATGCCCGCGCGCGAGAAGAGCACGTTGCGGACGTCCGAGGGCGTGATGCGGCCGGTGCGGAACCCGCCGGCCTCCGGGTCCGTGGTCGTCATGCCGGGTCCCCTGTGGTGGTCGGAGTCGTCGTCGGAGCGGGTCGGCTCGGCAGGAACACCTCGCTGCGGATCCGATGGCGCGGCACGTGCGCGTCCACGAGCCGGGCGACGGTGGAGCCCACCATCTCGCTGGAGCCGCAGACGTACCCGTCCCGGCCGGGCCAGGGACCCCGCCGCACGACCACGTCGGTCACGTGGCCCTCCTCGACCCCCGTGCGGTCCTCGAGCGGGTCGGGCCGGGTGGCGGCGAGCACGACCGAGAGCCAGCCGTGCTCCTGCTGGAGCCGCTGCAGGTCGTCCAGGTCGTAGAACTCCCGTCCGCTGCCCACGCCGAGGAAGAGGTCCACGCGGCGAGGGACGGCGGAGCCGGCGATCTGCTCGATCATCGCCTTGAGCGGCGCGAAGCCGGTGCCGCTGCCCACCAGCAGCAGGTCGCGCTCGGAGTCCGGGTCGAGGGTCATGGTGCCGAGCGGCGGGCCCAGCCGGACGACGTCGCCGGCCTCGAGGTGCCGGACGAGGGCGAGGCTGACCGGGCCGCCGTCCATCGCCTGGACGTGGAGGTCGAGCGTGCCGTCCTCGCGCGGCGCGTTGGCGATGGAGTAGGTCCGCCAGAGCCGTGGTCGGCGCTCGGTCTCGAGCGTGAGCGCCTGCCCGGGGGAGAAGGGGTACGGCTCCCGGGGGCGCAGCCGCACCACGGCGATCTCGGGCGTGCGGAGCTCGTGGGCGACGACGTCGGCGTCCCAGCTGGCGGGTGCGTCAGCGGCGGCGTCCGCCGCACCGGACATCACCCCCGCCACCAGTCCGTACGCCGCGGTCCAGTCGGCCTCGACCTCCGGCGTCCAGTCCGGGCCGGCGAAGTGCGCGAGCGTGGCGAGCAGGCTCGCGCCGACCGCGGGGTAGTGCGCGGTCTGCGTGCCGAACTTGCGGTGGTCGCGGCCGAGCTGCTGCAGGTAGGGCACCAGCGCCTCGGAGTCGTCGACCTTGGTGACGATGTGCCCGAGCGCGCCGAACAGCCGGTCGCGCTGCTGGGCCATCGAGACCGGGAACATCGCCCGGGTCTCGGGGTGCGACAGGAACAGGTGCGAGTAGAACCAGAGCGGCACCTCGTCCCCGTGCGCGGCGACCGCCTCGAAGCTCTTCCTCATCCGGACGATGTCCACGGCTCCCCCTCCTGGCCGGGACCGGGCCGTCAGCCCGGGAGCCCGGCCGGGTCGCCGACCACGTCGCCCCGGTGCGCTCCCAGCACGGCCGCGATCTGGGCGATCGTGGAGTCCGCGACCCCCATGTCGGTGAGGGTGCCCGCGAGGTGCTCGACGACCCGGTCGAAGTCGGCGTCGCTGATGTGCAGGCCCGCGTGGGCCTCGGCGAGGCTGCGCCCGTCGTAGGTCACCGGGCCCCCGGTCACCTGGGAGATGAGCTTGGCCTGGTGGGCGCGCAGGCGCCCCATGTCGACGCCCTGGAAGTACCCCGCCAGCTGCGGGTCCAGCGTGACGCGCCGGTAGAACTCGTCCACTGCGGCAGCGATGCCCTTGTCCTGCTGCAGCTCGTCGTAGATGGACATCGTCGTCCCCTCGTCGCCGGTCCGGGGCCAGACCCCGTCGTCACCCGTTCGAGCGAGACTGTAGGGAAGGCGGAGCGGTCGTGGAGGGACTTTCTGCGCAATCGGGGAGAACCACTGTCAGTCGCCTCAACCCTACGCAGCGTACACGTGCCGTGGAGGGACGACTCCCACCGCACGGATCGCTTGCGCTGCAGCACGTCCTGCCGCGCAGACGCAGAGGAGCCCCTGCCACGCAGCAGTTCCGCCCGAGGGAGAGCGGAGGACATGCTGCGGAGCAGGGGCTCCTCGGCATGCGCTGGTGTCAGCGCACGGTGGTCCGGATCATGACGGGGACGCCGCTGACCTGCACGCGACTCCCGCGCCGCGCGCTCCGCCACGTCCCGTCGAGCGCGTTGACCGACACCGTGCCGGCCGGGGCACGCATCCCGAAGGCGCGGCCGGGGTTCCACACGACCTTCCCCCAGGAGCCGGGGTAGCGCAGAAGGCAGGTGTACGTCCCCGCGCGGTCGCGCGTGCACCCGTAGCCCTTCGCCCCGACCATCCAGTCCTCGACCGTGCGGTACGCCTCGCCGGCCACCGTCGCCTCGCCGCCCTTGCTGAGCGAGATGCTCAGCGGGCCGGAGGTGTCCCACCCGTACCAGTAGACGCGGCTGACCCCGTTGGCGGCGCTCAGCAGGTAGGTCCGGGCGACGTACGCCGCCCCGCTCGCGCTGGAGAAGTGCCGCGCCGGCGCACCGCCGACCCCCGCCCCGTAGTTGATCTCAGTGTCCCAGACCGGCTTGCTGACCTTGGCCTTCGCCAGTGCGGCGCGGGCCTTCGCGAGCAGGGTCATCGAGCCCTCCGGCCCGCTCGTCGGGAGCGGGTAGAGGTGCAGCGAGACCACGTCGACGTAGCGCGCGCCGCCCGCGGCGAGCCACTGCTGCATCCACGGGATGTTCGTGCGCAGCCGGGTCGCGAACGACGGGCTGGAGACGATGGCCCGCTTGTCGTAGTGCTTGACGAGCCGCTGCGCCTCCTGCGTCAGCTGCACCATCTGCTTCGGGGTGCCGGTGAAGAAGGTCTGCACGTTCGGCTCGTTCCAGACCTGGTACGCCGCGATGCGCCCGCGGTAGCGGTGCGCGACCGCCGCGACGTACTCGCGCCAGTAGGTGATGCTCCTCGGCATCGCCGCGGCGCCGAGGCCGTTGGTGCTGATCTGCGAGGGGCGCGACGAGGCCCACCGCGGCGTCTGCCCGAGCACGAGCAGCACCGAGGCGTGGTGGGCGCGGGCGGTGGCGACCGCGTGGTCCAGCGCGGTCCAGTCGAACCGGCCGCGCGAGGGCTCGACGTCCGCCCACCGCGTGCCGGTGTCCCAGAGGCGGACCGTGCCGGGCTCCGCGTCGGGCCAGCTCGCGCTCGCGATGCCGGTCTGGTGCAGGCCGAACAGCGCCCGGCTGATCGTCGCGGGCGCGGCGGCGGCCGGTGGCGCGGGGGCCAGCGCGGCGAGGACGGCGAGCAGGGCGCCGGTGACGGCGGTGTGGAGGACGGACCGGGACAGGTGGGGCGTACGGCATCTCACACATGGAGGAGAGGCGGACCCCTGCGCGCGGTTCAGTCCTCCCTTCGGGGGACTCTGGTGCCCTGGGCCACAGCCCAGGGGTCAGATCGCCGTCCGAGCGGCCGATGGACGACCCGTGGCGAGAGGGACCATCGGCGTACTGGCGCCCCTGCTCGGGGGGTTCTACTACGGCGGGCTGCTCCGGGGGATCGCGACGGCTGCGGCCGCCGCGGACCTCGACGTGCTCGCCATCCAGACCCTCCCGGCCGGCCGCACGCACGCGGAGTACGCCGCGCCCCCGGAGTTCGACCTCGGGCTCGCCGCCGACCACATCCTCGGCTACGTCTGCGTGGCCCAGGGCATCCCGCTCGCCCAGGAGCAGGTGCTGCGCCGCGCCGGGCGCCCCGTCGTCCAGATCTCCGGCGACGCCGACCCCACGGCCTGCCGGGTGGTGCCGGACAACGCGAGCGGGGTGCGCGAGGCCGTGCTCCACCTGCTCGAGCACGGGCACCGGCGCATCGGCTGGCTGGGCAACCTCGTCCAGCCGGACCTGCGGGCCCGGCACCAGGCCTACGTCGACATGCTGCGCGAGAACGGCATCGAGCCCGAGGAGGACTGGCTCCTCCACGCGCCGGACAACCTGGCGCCCGGTGGCCGCGCCGTCGCCCAGCGGCTCGTCGCGGAGGGCCGGCTCGGCGGGCACGACGACCTCACGGCACTGCTCTGCGGCACCGACCTCAACGCCTTCGGGCTGCTCGACGAGCTCGCGCTGCACGGCGTCGAGGTGCCGCGCGACCTCGCGGTCGTCGGCTTCGACGACGTCGCCGACGCGGGCAAGCGCACGCCGTCGCTCGCGTCGGTGAGCCTCGAGTTCGACGCGCTCGGCCAGGCCGCAGCCGAGCTGCTGCTGGCCCAGGCCGAGGGGCGCGGCGCCGCCGGCACCCGCGCGGTCCCCACGCGGCTGGTGCCGCGCGAGTCCTGCGGCTGCGCCTCGCCGGGGCAGCTGAGCGAGTCGCGCCCGGACCCGCTCGCCGTTCCCCTCGCTGCCCCCCAGGCGCCGCAGGACGTGCTCGAGGAGGTCCTGCTGCGGCTCGTCGGCGGCCTGCCGGGCCAGCGCCCGCTCGCCCGGCGCGCCGCGCTGCTGGCGCACACCGCCATCAGCACCGCGGGCCAGGGGCGCGACGGGCGCACCCCGGAGCTGCTCGACGCGTTCGGCGAGCTGCTGCTGCGCAGCCGCGACCAGGAGTGCACCGGTGAGCTCGTCCTGGCGGCGCGCGCGCACGCGACCAGGCTCGGCCTGCCCGGTCCCGCGGGGGGAGCGCAGCTCGACGTCCTCGCCACCGCCCTGTGGCGCGCCCTCGCGCGCGCCGGGCGGCAGCAGGCCCACCGCGACTTCCACCAGGTCCGCGAGCTGCTCACCAGCCAGTACGCCGTCAGCGGGGACCTGCTGCAGAGCGGCGTCGTCGAGCCGCGGAGCCTGTCGTGGCTCGGTCGCACGCCCGCGCAGGCCGGGTGCTTCGCGGTGACCACCGACCGCGCCCGGGAGGGGCTCTCGGTCGTGGGCGCGGCCGCGGCGGCGCCCGACCTCCTCGTGGAGGGCGTCTACCTCGCCGACCGCGGGACACCGGGGCAGGCGCCGGGCACCCCGGCGCCCCGCGCCACCTTCCCGCCGCGCGACCTGCTCGACCGGGCGGACACGCACGAGGGCGTCCTCGTCTTCGTCGTGCCGGTGCCGGTCCCTGAGGGCCGCACGGCGTACCTCGCGATCACCGGGCGCATCGAGACCCAGGTGACGACGGGGCAGGAGTCCGTCAACCAGTGGGGGGCGCTGCTCTCGGTCGCCCTGCAGCACGAGCAGACGCTGCAGCGGCTCCGCGCGTCCGAGGAGCGGTACGCCGTGGCCGCCGAGGCCGCGAACGACGGCCTGTGGGACTGGGACGTCGAGGCCGGGACGATGTACGTCTCCTCCCGCTGGGGCGCGCTGCTCGGCGACGAGGCGGCCGGGGAGGTCGTGACCCCCGGGCACTGGCTGCGGCGGGTGCACCCCGACGACCGCCCGCGCGTGGACGCGGCCGTGAGCGCGGCGCTCGACGTCGACTGCGGCGTGCTCGAGGTCGAGCACCGGCTGCGCACCGGCGGGGACCACTGGCGGCGCATGCTCGCGCGCGCCCTGCGCGTCGACGACGGCCGCAGCGGGCGGGTCCGCCTCGTCGGCTCGCTCACCGACATCGAGGAGCGCAAGCTGCTCGAGGACCGGCTGCGGCGCGACGCGCTCTACGACTCCCTCACCGGGCTCGGCAACCGCATCCTCTTCCTCGACCGGCTCACGGCCGCGGTGCGCGAGCAGCCGACGAGCGCGCTGCTCTTCCTCGACCTCGACGGGTTCAAGCCGGTCAACGACCGGCTCGGGCACGCGGCGGGCGACCGCCTCCTCGTCGAGGTCGCCGGCCGGATCTCGGCGCAGCTGCGCTCGGTCGACGTGGCGGCGCGCCTCGGCGGCGACGAGTTCGCGGTCCTGCTCACCGGCGGTGACGGCACCCCGCGCGCCGCGCAGCACGTGGCGGCCCGGCTCATCGCCGCCATCGCCGCCCCCGTCGACGTGGACGGGACGCAGGTCAGCGTGACGGCCAGCATCGGGATCGTGGGCTCGCTCACGGCGTACGGGGAGCGCTCCGCGGAGGACGGTGCCGACGCAGCCGTCCGGGACGCCGACGCCGCGATGTACGCTGCGAAGGCGAGCGGGAAGTCCCGCGCGGTCACCGCGGCTGCCCCCACGGGCGCCGCGCCGGGTCGGGCGGCAGCGCTGTCGACCGGCCGCGCAGGCGCGGCCCTCCAGCAGGGCCGCTCAGGCGCGGCGTAGCCACCGCACCGCTCGCCGCCCGCCCGCCGTCCGCGCAACCGAGGGTCCGCCACGTGATCACCGCCACCGACATCGAGCTGCGCGCGGGCTCCCGCATCCTCATGGAGGGCGTGTCCTTCCGCGTCGCCGCCGGCGACCGCGTCGGGCTCGTCGGCCGCAACGGCGCCGGCAAGACGACGCTCACCAAGGTCCTCGCCGGTGAGGCGCTGCCCGCCGCGGGCACCGTGACCCGCAGCGGCGGGCTCGGCTACCTGCCGCAGGACCCGCGCACCGGCGACCTCGACGTGCTCGCCCGCGACCGGATCCTCTCCGCGCGCGGCCTCGACGAGGTCGTCCGCGGGCTGCGCGAGGCCGAGACCATGATGGCGAGCAGCGACACCGAGACCCACGAGAAGGGCATGCGGCGCTACGCCCGGCTCGACGCGGAGTTCACCGCGAAGGGCGGCTACGCCGCCGAGGCCGAGGCCGCGACCATCGCCTCGAGCCTCGGGCTCGCCGACCGGGTGCTCGGCCAGCAGCTGCACACCCTGTCCGGCGGCCAGCGCCGCCGCGTCGAGCTCGCCCGGATCCTCTTCGCCGGGACCGGGTCGGAGATGGCCGACACCACGCTGCTGCTCGACGAGCCGACCAACCACCTCGACGCCGACTCGATCGTCTGGCTGCGCGGCTTCCTCAGCTCGCACAAGGGCGGCCTCGTCGTCATCAGCCACGACGTCGGCCTGCTCGAGGCGTGCGTCAACCGCGTGCTGCACCTCGACGCCAACCGCGCGACGGTCGACACGTACAACGTCGGGTGGAAGGCGTACCTCGCCGCGCGCGAGGCGGACGAGCGGCGGCGCAAGCGCGAGCGCGCCAACGCCGAGAAGCAGGCCGGCGTGCTGCTGGCGCAGGCGGCGAAGATGGGCGCGAAGGCGACCAAGGCCAAGGCCGCGCAGGGCATGGCGCGACGGGCCGAGCGGCTGCTCGGCGGGCTCGAGGAGGTGCGCGCGTCCGACAAGGTCGCGAAGCTGCGCTTCCCCGAGCCCGCGCCCTGCGGGCGCACGCCGCTCATGGCCGAGGGGCTGTCGAAGTCCTACGGCAGCCTGGAGATCTTCACCGACGTCGACCTGGCGATCGACAAGGGCAGCCGCGTCGTCGTGCTCGGGCTCAACGGCGCGGGCAAGACCACCCTGCTGCGCCTGCTCTCCGGCGTGGAGACTCCCGACACCGGCGAGGTCCAGCCCGGGCACGGCCTGCGGCTGGGCTACTACGCGCAGGAGCACGAGACGCTCGACCCCGAGCGCACCGTGCTCGAGAACCTCCGCAGCTCCTCGCCCGACCTCCCCGAGCTCGAGGCGCGACGGGTGCTCGGGTCGTTCCTCTTCTCCGGCGAGGACGTCGACAAGCCCGCGGGCGTGCTCTCCGGCGGCGAGAAGACGCGGCTGGCCCTGGCGACGCTCGTCGTGTCCGGTGCCAACGTGCTCCTGCTCGACGAGCCGACCAACAACCTCGACCCGGCCTCCCGCGACGAGGTGCTCTCCGCGCTCGCCGGCTACAAGGGCGCGGTCGTTCTCGTCACCCACGACGAGGGTGCGGTAGAGGCGCTCGACCCCGAGCGCGTGCTGCTGCTCCCCGACGGCGTCGAGGACCTGTGGAACGCCTCCTACGCGGACCTGGTCTCGCTCGCGTAGTCGCTGCGCGGCGCGGCTACTGCCGCGTACGTGTTCGTCCCGGTTGCGCGTGTTCCGTCCCCTTCACGGGGTACAGGACCCTCGACGGCGCAGGGCTTCGCACGACTCCCACCGCCGTCCCCAGGACCCGGAGCACGCGGCGCGGAGGCGGACGGAAGTGAACGAGCTCAAGAAGGGCGCGAGGGTCACCGGAGACGACCGGAGCTCCCTCGCCAGCCAGCTGAAGGAGAAGTACGCGGAGGGCACCAGCATCCGCGACCTCGCGAGCGAGACCGGTCGCTCCTACGGCTTCGTCCACCGGATCCTCACGGAGTCCGGCGCGGAGCTGCGCGGGCGCGGCGGGGCGACCCGCACCAAGCGCGCGTCCTAGCGCCCTGTCGTCGTCCCCGTGTCGTAGCCCCCACCGTCGTCACCCTGCTCCGGCCGGGTGGCGTCAGCCCACGGCGAACCCGCGGGCCGGAGCGGAAGCCCCGGCCCGCGTACGGCGTTCGCCGTCAGGGGCGGGGGCTAGCCTTCCCCCTGACCGGCGGGAGGCGGGATGTCGCACCAGCAGTGGATGGCGCTGCGGTCCTACACGCGGGCGGACACCGTCAGCGGGCGCCGCGTCTCGCGGGAGAGCCTCCGGCGGATAGCCGAGTTCGGGCGGCCGTACCGCCGTGAGCTCGTGCTGTTCCTCGTGCTCGTGGTCGCCGACGCAGCGATCACGGTGGGCACGCCGCTGCTGCTCAAGACCGTCCTGGACGACGGCGTCGGGCACCACGACCGCTCGGTGGTCGTGTGGGGCGCGAGCGCCGTCGCGGCCCTGGCGCTCGTCGACGCCGTCGTGGGGCTCGCGCAGCGGTGGTACTCCGCACGCATCGGCGAGGGGCTGATCTACGACCTGCGCAGCCGGGTCTTCGACCACGTGCAGCGCATGCCGGTCGCCTTCTTCACCCGCACCCAGACCGGCTCGCTCGTCAGCCGGCTCAACAGCGACGTCATCGGGGCGCAGCAGGCGTTCACCTCGACGCTGTCGTCGGTGGTAAGCAACGCGGTGACGCTGCTGCTCGTGCTCGCGACGATGCTCTGGCTGTCGTGGCAGATCACCCTCGTCTCCCTGCTCGTGCTGCCGCTGTTCGTGCTGCCCGCGAAGTGGGTCGGCGGCAAGCTGCAGACGATCACGCGCGAGTCGATGACCCTCAACGCCGCGATGAGCCAGACGATGACGGAGCGCTTCAACGTCTCGGGCGCGCTGCTCGTCAAGATCTTCGGCCGCGCGGACCAGGAGACGGCGGAGTTCGACGCGAAGGCCGCGCGGGTCCGCGACATCGGCGTGGTGTCGGCGATGTACTCCCGCGTCTTCTTCACGGCACTGACCGTCATCGCCTCGCTCGCGACCGCGGTGGTCTACGGCATCGGCGGCATCCTCGTCATCGACGGCCGGCTCGGCATCGGCACGCTGGTGGCGCTCTCCGCGCTGCTGCTGCGGCTGTACGGCCCGCTCACCGCGCTGTCGAACGTCCACGTCGACGTCATGACCGCGCTGGTGAGCTTCGACCGCGTCTTCGAGGTCCTCGACCTCGCGCCGATGGTCGCCGACCGCCCGGGCGCGCTCGACCTGCCGGCCGACGCGCCGGCGAGCGTCGAGCTGGACGGGGTCTCCTTCCGCTACCCGAGGGCGGACGAGGTCTCGCTGGCCTCCCTCGAGTCCGTGGCGACCCTCGACGCGAGCCCGTCGGCCCAGGTGCTCAGCGACGTGTCCTTCACCGTCGAGCCCGGCCAGCTGGTGGCCCTCGTGGGTCCCTCCGGCGCGGGCAAGACCACCATCACGGCGCTCGTCGGCCGGCTCTACGACGCGACGTCAGGCGCGGTGCGCGTCGGCGGCCACGACGTCCGCGACCTCACCCAGGCCTCGCTGCGCGCGGCGCTCGGCGTCGTCACCCAGGACGCGCACATGTTCCACGACACGATCCGCGCCAACCTGCGCTACGCCGCGCCCGGGGCCACGGACGAGCAGCTGCACGAGGCGCTGCGCGCCGCGCAGATCGCCGACCTCGTCGACAGCCTGCCCGACGGGCTCGACACCGTGGTCGGCGACCGCGGCTACCGGCTCTCCGGCGGCGAGAAGCAGCGCTTGGCCATCGCCCGGCTGCTGCTCAAGGCCCCGCGCGTCGTCGTGCTCGACGAAGCGACCGCGCACCTCGACTCCGAGTCCGAGGCGGCCGTGCAGCGCGCCTTCGACACCGCGCTCGCCGGGCGGACGAGCATCGTCGTCGCCCACCGCCTCTCGACCGTCCGCGGCGCCGACCAGATCCTCGTGGTCGAGGGCGGCCGCATCGTCGAGCGCGGTACGCACGACGAGCTCCTCGCCCTCGGCGGGCTCTACGCCGAGCTGCACGCCACGCAGTTCGCGCCGGCCTGACGGCGGCGCCCGGGCCGCCTGGGAAGTTGATCAGGTCGCCTGATCAGCTTCTCGCCCGACCGTACGGAGTGGTGCCCAGCAGCACGGGATCTCGTCCTCAAGG
Organism: Motilibacter rhizosphaerae; assembly: GCF_004216915.1. Taxonomy (NCBI): domain Bacteria; kingdom Bacillati; phylum Actinomycetota; class Actinomycetes; order Motilibacterales; family Motilibacteraceae; genus Motilibacter; species Motilibacter rhizosphaerae. The sequence continues at coordinate 115,140 of NZ_SGXD01000004.1, read as the reverse complement.
CGACCACCTGGTGCGGTCGGCCGTGCGCGGGCAGCCGGACCGTGCCGGCGGGCAGCTCCGGCAGTGCCCGGGCACGGGCGACGGCACGGCGCGGCTCGGCCGTACGAAGTGGTGCCCGGCAGCACGAGATCCCGCCCGCACGGCGACCACCTGGTGCTGCTGAGCGCAACTCCGTGCTGCCGGAGCCCGAACTCGAGGGGCAACCTGATCAACTTCCCCGGCAGCCCGGGCGAGGAGGCCGCTCAGAACGAGCGGCTGAGCCCGCCGTCGACGGGGATCATCGCGCCGGTCACGTACGACGAGGCGGGGGAGAGGACGAAGGCGGCGACCTTGCCGAACTCCAGCGGGTCGCCGTAGCGGCCCAGCGGGACCTGGCGCTCCCACTCGCGCCGGCTGGTCACCGGGCGCCCGCCGGCGACCTCGAGCTCGCGGAGCCGGTCGGTGTCGATGCGCCCCGGCAGCAGGCCGTTGACCCGGATGCTGCGCGGGCCGAGCTCGTCGGCCAGGCTCTTCGTCGTCATCGCGAGGGCCGGGCGCAGCGCGTTGGAGATCGCGAGCCCCTCGATCGGCGAGCGGACTGACGTGGACAGCACGAGCGCGATCGAGCCGCCCGGCGTGATCTCCGTCGCCAGGGCGCGCACCACGTGCAGCGGGCCGAGGAACACGCTCTCGAAGCCCGCACGCCACTGCTCGTCGCTCAGCGCCAGGGCCGCGCCGGGCTCCGGGCCGCCCACGCTGATGAGGGCGCCGTCGACGTGGCCGTAGCGCGCGGCTGCCGCCGCCACCAGCCGGGTCGGCGTGCCGGGCTCGGCGATGTCGCCGGCGACGGCGAGGGCGTGGTCGGGCCCGCCGAGGGTGTCGGCCGCCGCGCGCAGCGTGGTCTCGTCGCGGCTGCACAGCGCGACCTGCGCCCCCTCGGCGACGAGGGCGCGCGCCGTGGCGTAGCCGAGGCCCCGGCTGCCGCCGGTGACGACGTAGACGCGCCCCGCCAGACCGAGATCCACACGATCATCCTCGCACGCCGCGCCCTCCCCCCGCCGCGATCCCCTGCGCGTTGCCCGATCGTCACGCGCCCGCTGCCGCACGGCCCTCCGGTCGCCGCCGGCGCTGCCGATGCTCCTGGCATGAGCGCTCTGCTGCGTACGCCCGCCCGCCGGCGCGTCGCCCGGACCCTGGCCATCGCCGCCGTGAGCGCGGCCGTCGGCCTCGTCGGCTCGCAGGTGGGGCCGGTGTTCGACGAGGGGATCCCGCGCGGCTAGCTGCTCTGCGGCTCGCGGGCCGGCTCGGTCGCCGGCGGTGCCCCCGCGGCGCCCGCCTCCTCCTCGGCCTGCTCGCGGCGCAGCAGCACGACCCAGCCGGCGACGGCGATGAGGATGAAGGCGTACCACTGCACGGCGTAGGCCAGGTTGAGCCCGACGTCCTGGTGCGGCAGGTCGTCGGTGTAGAGCGGCGTGCCCGCCGAGGGCTGCTCGGCGACCAGCTGGACGTAGCCGTCGAGCACCGGCCCGAGCCCCGTCGCGGCCGCGATCCCGTCGGGGACGAGGTGCCCGACGGTCGTCGCGCCGCCGATGCGGTCCAGGCCGAGCGAGGCGCTCGAGGGCCGGCGCAGCAGCCCGCGCACGGTGACGGTCCCCGAGGGCGCGGCGGGCACGCTCGGGAGCGCCAGCGCGCCGCCGGTCTGCGGCGCGGGGACGAAGCCGCGGTCGACGAGCAGCGCGGGCTGCCCCGGGGTGACCAGCGGCACGATGACCGTGTAGCCGCGGTTGCCGTCGTAGGTGTCGTTGCGCCGCAGCACGGTCCGCGCCGTGTCGTACGTCCCGGTGCGCTCGACCTGGCGCCACTCGACCCGCTTCGGTGGGCGGACGCCCGGCTGCAGGAGGGTCCCGACGTCGACCGGGGCCGCGTGGGAGCGGGCCGCGACCGCGTCGTTGAACGCCCACTTCGCCTGGGCGCGGTGCCACTGCCAGAGCCCCAGCCGCGCGAAGAGCAGGCTCACCAGCACCACCGTCAGGCTCAGGCCGATCCAGCGGGGCTGGCGCAGGGTACGCAGCACCCTGGAACGTTACCTAGGCTGGGGGAGTGCTCACCGACCGGTACGGCCGCGTCGCCGCCTCCCTGCGGCTGTCGCTGACCGACCGGTGCAACCTGCGGTGCTCGTACTGCATGCCGGAGGAGGGGCTCGCCTGGCTGCAGCGCGAGGAGGTCCTCACCGACGACGAGGTCGTCCGCCTGGTGCGGGTCGCGGTCGGACTGGGGATGCGCGACGTCCGGCTGACCGGCGGGGAGCCGCTGCTGCGCCGCGGTCTCGTCGGGCTCGTCGAGCGGCTCGCGGCGCTGCCCGACCGGCCCTCCCTCGCGCTGACGACCAACGGCGTCGGGCTCGCCCGGCTGGCCGGCCCGCTCGCGGCCGCCGGGCTCGACCGGGTCAACGTCTCGCTGGACACGCTGCGCCGCGACGTCTTCGCCACGGTGACCCGGCGCGACCGGCTCGACGACGTGCTCGCCGGGCTGGCCGCCGCGCGCGACGCGGGCCTCGGGCCGGTGAAGGTCAACAGCGTGCTGGTGCGCGGGGTCAACGACGACGAGGCCGTGCCGCTCGTCGAGTGGGCGCTGCACGAGGGCTACGAGCTGCGCATCATCGAGCAGATGCCGCTCGACGCGCAGGGCGCCTGGGAGCGCGAGCGCATGGTCACCGCGGAGGAGGTCCTCGACCGGCTCAGCCGCGCCTTCGTCCTGCTCGAGGACGCCCACCGCGGCAGCTCGCCCGCGGAGCGCTGGTGGGTGCTGCGCGACGGCGTGAAGCTCGGCCGCGTCGGCGTCATCGCCTCGGTCACGCGCCCCTTCTGCGGTGCCTGCGACCGGATGCGCATCACGGCCGACGGCCAGGTGCGCAACTGCCTGTTCGCCCGCGGCGAGACCGACCTGCGCGGCCTGCTGCGCGGCGGGGGGAGCGACGACGACATCGCCGAGGTGCTGCGCGGCTCCGTCGCGGCGAAGCTCCCGGGCCACGGGATCGACGAGCCGGGGTTCCTCCAGCCGTCGCGGCCGATGTCCGCGATCGGCGGCTGACCTGCCCCGGGGACCTCGAGGAGCGCCGCGCGCCTAGCGCTGGGCGGCGTGGTCCGCCTGCGGCGGCAGCTGCGCCGACGGCGGGGCGGGCAGCGCCCGCCGCTCCGGCATCGCGACCGGAGGCAGCGTGCGGTTCGGCTCACGGCCGGCGTTCGCGATGACCACCGCGATGTAGGGCAGCACGATCGCGCCGACGACGAACGTCCAGCGGACCCAGCCCGTCGTGACGATCGCGCTCACGAAGCAGATCGTGCGCAGCGCCATGCCGAAGGTGTAGCGGCGGCGGCGGGCCGCGATGTCCTCCGCGCGGCTGCGCGCCAGCCCGGTGATCTCGTAGGCCTGGCGGCTGTCGGGGCGGAACTGGGCGGCTGGCACGCTCCAACGGTACGCCGGGGCGGGTCGACCGGCACGCCGGGACGACCCGGCGCAGGACCGCCCGCAGCGGCCGAGGCGATAGGGTCCGGCGGGCTGCGTACGCGGCCGAGCGCGGGAGCGGAGGGCGTCCCGGCACGACGGCAGGAAGGCAGTGGTCGCGAGTGGAGGCAGCGTCGGCTGGGCGCTCGGTGCTCGTCACGGGCGGCAACCGCGGCATCGGGCTCGCCGTGGTCCGCGCGTTCGTCGCGGCGGGGGACCGGGTCACCGCGACGTACCGCAGCGGCGAGCCGCCGGAGGGCGTCGAGGGCGTCCACTGGGTCCGCGCCGACGTCACGGACACCGCCAGCGTCGACGCGGCGTTCGCTGCCGCCGAGCAGGCCCACGGTCCGGTGGAGGTCGCCGTCGCCAACGCGGGCGTCACCAAGGACCAGCTCGTCATGCGCATGCCGGACGAGGACTTCACCTCCGTCCTCGACACGAACCTCGCCGGCGCCTTCCGCGTCGCGCGCCGCGCGGCCAACGGCATGCTCCGCCTCCGCCGCGGGCGCATCGTGCTCGTCGGGTCGGTCGTCGCGCTGAGCGGCAGTGCGGGGCAGGTCAACTACGCGGCGTCGAAGGCCGGGCTCGTCGGGCTCGCCCGCTCGCTCGCCCGCGAGGTCGGCTCGCGCGGCATCACGGTCAACGTCGTGGCCCCCGGCTTCGTCGAGACCGACATGACCGCGGTGCTCTCCGAGGACCGCCGCAAGGAGATCCTCGGCTCGGTGCCGCTCAAGCGCCTCGCCTCCCCCGAGGAGGTCGCCGGCGTCGTCGAGTTCCTCGCGTCGCCCGCCGCGGCGTACGTCACGGGCAGCGTGCTCCCCGTCGACGGCGGCCTCGGGATGGGTCACTAGCCGCTACCGCGGCAGACAGCACACCAGCAGCACTACCAAGGAGTTCTCCCCATGGGCATCCTCGAAGGCAAGCGCCTGCTCGTCACCGGCGTCCTCGTCGAGAGCTCGATCGCGTTCTCGGTGGCGAAGATCGCGCAGCAGGAGGGCGCCGAGGTCGTGCTCTCGTCGTTCGGCAAGGCCCTGCGGCTGACCGCGGCCATCGCCAAGCGGCTCCCGTCCGAGGCTCCCGTCATCGAGCTCGACGTGACGAACGCCGAGCACCTCGACGGGCTCGCGGAGACGCTGCGCCAGCACGTCGACGGGCTCGACGGCGTCGTCCACGCCATCGGGTACGCGCCGCAGGCCGCCCTCGGCGGCAACTTCCTCAACACCGCGTGGGACGACGTGGCGACCGCGCTGCACACCAGCGCGTACTCGCTGAAGTCGCTGACGATGGCGGCGGCGCCGCTGTTCGGCGAGCGCGCGAGCGTCGTGGGCCTCGACTTCGACGCCACCGTCGCCTGGCCGCAGTACGACTGGATGGGCGTCGCGAAGGCCGCCTTCGAGTCGACTGCGCGCTACCTCGCCCGCGACCTCGGGCCCCGCGGCGTCCGGGTGAACCTCGTGAGTGCCGGTCCGCTCGGGACCACGGCGGCGAAGCACATCCCGGGCTTCGACCAGCTCACGGACGTGTGGGACAAGAGGGCGCCGCTCGGCTGGGACGTCACCGACATGGAGCCCGCGGCGCGCGCCGTGGTCGCCCTGCTCTCCGACTGGTTCCCGCGCACGACCGGCGAGATCGTCCACGTCGACGGCGGCGTGCACGCGATCGGCGCCTAGCCGTGCCGACCCTCGTCGTCGTGCGGCACGCCAAGGCCGACCGGCCGGGGGGTGTCGACGACCTCGACCGTCCGCTGCTGCGCCGGGGACGGGCCGACGCGCAGGCGGCGGGGGAGTGGGTCGCGGGATCGACCGGCGCCCCCGGGCTGGTCGTGACCAGCCCGGCGCTGCGGACCCGCGAGACCGTCGAGGGGCTGCAGCGCGGCTGGGGCGCCGAGGTCTCCGTCGTCGTGGAGGAGCGCATCTACGAGGCGTCGCTCGGTGACCTGCTGCGCGTCGTGCGCGGACTCGACGACGACGAGGGCACGATCGCGCTGGTGGGGCACGACCCCGGCCTCAGCCTGCTCGTCGCGGAGCTGACCGGCAGCCGGGTCGAGCTGCCGACGTGCGGCGTCGCGGTCATCGAGGTGCCGAGCGCGTGGGCGGACACCCCGTCCTCCGCCTGCCGGCTGGTGGCGAGCGCCGTCCCGCGCGGGGAGCAGGACTAGCCGCTAGGGCAGCGTCGCGTAGACGTAGCGCTCGATCTGCTCGACCACGGTCGAGGGCACCTCGTCGAAGCGGATGACGAGCTGACCGCCCGGCCGCACCGCGTGGACGTGGCCCATCATGTGCGGGCGGTTCTGTTGGTCGAGGTGGATGACGATGTCCGTCGGCTCGCCCGCGACGACGTGGGGCAGCGGCTCGTCCCCGGACTCCAGCGCGATGCGGCAGCCGCCGGCGGACAGGTCGAGCGTGCGCCCCGTGACCCGGTTGCTGGCGCCGCCGAGCGTGAGGTCGACGTCGACGTGGGCCGCGGCGCGGACGTTGCGCCGGCGCGGCTCGCGGACGGCGACGCGGCCGTCGAGCGTCACCGTCGTCTCCCCGTCGCCGTGCGCGACGGCCGAGAGCACGAGGATGTCCCCGCCGGGCGCGTTGACGGTGGCCCAGACCGGCACCTCGGGCGAGCGCGCGCGGGAGGGGGCGATGTCGACGCCCAGCCCGACCCGGTCGTCGACCTCGGAGCCCTCCGGGGCCTCCCACCAGAGCAGGACGCCGGTCAGCAGCCGCGCGTCGAGCGCGGGCACCAGCGTGACGGCGCTGCCGGGAGGCGGCGCAGCGGACAGCCGCCCCTCCGCCGCAGAGCTCGCTGGACCGGAACCCGTCATCGCGTCCCCCGTGGTGCCGTCGTGCGTGGGCAGCCTTGCTGTGCGTCACGAGATCATTGCCCCTCGTGGCGACCGATCATGCCAGGAACGGGTCCGCCGCGTCAGCCTCCTCGACCTCGTCACGCGGGATCCCCAGCAGGTAGAGCACCGCATCGAGGTACGGCACGGTGACCGCGGCGTCCGCCGCTGCGCGCACGACCGGCTTGGCGTTGAACGCGACGCCGAGCCCGGCACGCGCCAGCATGTCGAGGTCGTTGGCTCCGTCGCCGATGGCGACCGTCTGCGCGAGCGGCACTCCCGCGTCGGCGGCGAAGCGCTCCAGCGCCTCCGCCTTGCCCGCCCGGTCGACGACCCGCCCGGTGATCCGGCCGGTGAGCCGGCCCCCGACGACCTCGAGGGTGTTCGCGGCGGCGTAGTCGATGCCGAGGTCCGCGGCGAGCGGACCGACGACCTGGGTGAACCCGCCGCTGACGACCGCGACGCGCGTGTCGAGCCGTTTGAGGGTGCGGACGAGCGTGCGCGCGCCGGGCGTCAGCTCGACGTCGGCGCGCACCTGCTCGAACACCGTCGCGGGCAGGCCGGCGAGCAGCGACACCCGCTGGTGCAGCGACGCGGCGAAGTCGAGCTCGCCGCGCATCGCGGCCGCGGTCACGGCGGCGACCTCGTCCTCGACGCCAGCGTGCGCGGCGAGCATCTCGATGACCTCGCCCTGGATGAGCGTCGAGTCGACGTCCATGACGACGAGGCGCTTGCCCCGGCGGTGCAGCCCCGCCCGCTGGACCGCGACGTCCACCTGCTGCTGGGCCGCCTCGCGCGCGAGCGCGGCCCGCAGGCCGTGGCTCTCGGCGCCCGAGACCTCGAGCTCCACCGCTGTCACGGGGTAGCGGGCGATCCGGACGATCCGGTCGATGTTGGCCCCGGCGTCGGCGATCCGGCCGGTGATGGCGCCGAGGGCCGCCGGGCGCAGCGGGAACCCCAGCACGGTGACGTGGCTGCGCAGCGGGCGCTGCTCCGGCTCGCCGCGCCCGGCGCTGACCTCGAGCTCCAGCTCCAGCTCGGCCGCCACCCCTGCCGCGGCCTCGGCGAGCGCGTCGGCCGCCCGCCCCTTCGCCTCCAGCAGCACCCCGAGCACGAGCCGGCCGCGCACGACCACCTGCTCGACGTCGAGCACGACCGCGTCGACCGCGCCGAGGGCGGCGAACAGGCGCGACGTGACGCCCGGGCGGTCGTGCCCGGTCAGGGTGAGCAGGAGGGTACGCGGCGCTGGCACGCGCCGCAGCGTAGCCGTCGAGCCGGCGGCGTCAGGCCACGCGGTGCGCCTCGAGCAGCGCCAGCGCCTCGGCCGCGGCCGCCTCGAGCCGGGCGAGCTCCGCCACCGAGAAGGCGTGCGGCTGCACGTCGACGACGCAGGCGTTGCCGAGCACGTGGCCGGCCCCGGTCACGAGCGGCACCCCCGCGTACGCCGCCACGCCGTCGACCCGCACGAGCGGGTTGTCCCGCTGCTCGGGGTCGGCGGACATGTCGTCGACGACGTACGGCCGGCCGTTGCCGACGGAGTGCGCGCAGAACGACCACTCGACCGGCGTGCCGCCGACGGCGCTCACCCACGTGCCGTCGATGCCGCGCTGGCCGAGGTTCATCTGGGCGCTGTCGAGCACGAGCGTCACGAGGCTGATCGGCACCTCGAGGTCGGCGGCGACGCGGGCGCACAGGGCGTCGAGGTCCGAGCGCAGCTCGGGGGAGTCGAGGTCGTACCCCGCGAGGGCGACGAGCCGCTCCGGCGAGGTCAGGGCGTCGTGGTCGATCATGCGGTGCTCCTCACGAGGGCCTGGGCGTGTGCCAGGTGGTCGTAGCTGTTGAGGCGGATGCGCAGGGCGCGCGCGCAGAGGGCGCCGACGGGGCTGCGCTCCTCGAGCGCGCGGAGGGCGCGCTCGAGGCTGTCGCGGTCGGTCTCGGCGCCGCTGAGGCCCGCGCGGGCGAGGACCCCGGTCCAGGCGGCCTCGCCGTCCGGGTCGACGCGGCACACGGACTCGCGCACGTCGTCGAGGTCGGGCAGGACCAGGCCGTACGGGCCGGTGGCGGTCAGGACTGGCGTAGCGGTGCTGGGCATGGAGTCTCCCGGGCGGCGGTGACGGGTGGCGCTGGAGGAGTGTCGGCGCCGGTCGGCGCCGCTCCGCTCCCCCGAGCGGTGGGGCCGGACGTCCCGGGCCCTGCTTGCCGGGACGCCCGTCGTGCGCGTGGTACGGGTCAGTAGGTGAAGGACTGGACGAGCTCGTTCACCGTGCTCGCGAGCCCGGAGAGCTCGACGGCCGCGCTGCGCGTGGCGCCCGCGGTGCTCGCGGTGGCCGTCGTGACCTCGGAGACGGCGCCGAAGGTCGCTGCGGCGCGCCCGCTGCTCGCGGCGGCGTCGGTGATGGAGCGGGTCATCTCCGCGGTGGTCGCGGCCTGCTCCTCGACGGCGGCGGCGATGGTCGTGCCGGACTCCGAGATCTCGGCGATGGCGGTCTCGATGCGCGTCACGGCCTCGGCCGCTCCGGTGGCGCTGGCCTGCAGGGCGCTGATGCGGCGGGTGATGTCCTCGGTGGCGCGCCCGGTCTCGCTGGCGAGCTCTTTGACCTCGTTCGCGACGACGGCGAACCCCTTGCCGGCCTCGCCGGCGCGTGCCGCCTCGATGGTGGCGTTGAGGGCGAGCAGGTTGGTCTGCTCCGCGATCGACGTGATCAGCTTGACGACGGTGCCGATGCGCGCGCTGGCGTCGGCGAGCTCGAGGATCTGCGCGCTGGCGTCGGCTGCGACGGTGCGGGCGTCGGCGGCGGCCTGCGCGGCGCGGCCGGCCGTCGAGGCGATCTCCCGGATGGAGCCGGACATCTGCTCGGCGCCGACCATGACCGACTGCACGGAGGAGTTGACCGCGCCGGCTCCGCCGGCGGCCTCCTCGGCCTTGCGCGACGCCTCCAGGGCGCCGTCGTTCAGCTCGCCGGAGACGCCGGAGAGCTCGCTGGCGGCCCCGGCCAGCGAGGTGGCCGTACCGGCCATCGTCGCGACGGTGCGGCGCAGGCCGTCGACCGCGCGGTCGAGCGCCTGGCCCATGCGGCCGAGCTCGTCCCCGGTGCTCGCGCCGACCGTGCGGGTCAGGTCGAGCTCGGCGAGAGCGGCTGCGACGGCGGACACCCGGGCCAGCGAGCGCTTGACCGACGTCGCGATCGCGACGGCGACGGCGCCGGCGAGCAGCGTGCCGAGCAGCAGCCCGAGCAGGACCACGGTCCGGCTCGAGCGGTAGTCCGCGGCGGTCGCGTCGCGCAGGCCCTTCGCCTGGTCGTTCTCGGCCGCGGTCATGGCCGACGTGATCTGCTCGGCCCTGGTGGTCAGCGGCTTGGTCTGCGTGTCGCGCGTCTGCGCGACCGTGGCGAGGTCGCGGCGGTCGGACGCCGGCAGCATGGTGCTGCTCACGACCTGCTGGTACTGCGCCCACACGGAGCGCAGCTCGTCGGCGGGGGCCTTGTCGCCACCGGAGGCGACGTACGCGTCGAGGTCCTTGGCGAAGGCCGCTTCGTCGGCAGCGACCGCCGTCCGGTACTTCGCGCGGTCGTCCGCGCTGTCCGAGACGGCGTGGTTCAGCACGTCGCGGCGGGTCGTCTGCATGTCGACGACGACCTTGTCGATCGCCTCGACGTGCTGGAGCCCGTCGGAGTAGAGCGCCGCGGTGCCCTTCTCCATGGCGTCCATGCGGACCACCGCGAGGACGCCGACGGCCAGCGCCACCGCCGCCATCGTGGCGACGGCCGCGAGGACCTTCGTCAGCAGCCCCCGGTCCCCGAACGCCCTGTCCAGGACGCTGCGCCCTGCTGATCCGCCTGCCATCTGCGACCCACCCCCGTGGATCCGGCCCAGGAACGGCCGGGTACGGCCTCCTCGTCGGCCGGGCGGACGGCCGGATGAGCGGGGGTGCGCCGGATCACCCGGACGCCGGGCTAGCCCGCGGTCACCCGCTGGCCCTTGCCCACGACGACGATCCCGCCCTCCGACACGGTGTAGCCGCGCGCCCGGTCGTGGGCGAGGTCGATCCCGATCTGCGCGCCGGACTCCACGACGACGCCCTTGTCGAGCACCGCGCGCTGCACGCGGGCGCCCGGCTCGACGACGACGCGGTCCATGAGCACCGAGGCCGAGACGAACGAGCCCTGGAGCACGGAGGTGCGCGGGAACACGACGGAGTCCTCGACGAACGAGCCGGAGATGATGGCGCCGGGGGAGACCATCGAGCCGCGCGCCTGGCCCTCGGTGCCGTCGGCCCCGCGGACGAACTTCGCGGCCGGCATGGGGTCGTAGGCGGTGTAGATGGGCCAGTCGTAGTTGTACATGTTGAAGACCGGGTGGACCGAGATGAGGTCCATGTTGGCCTCGTAGAACGAGTCGAGGGTCCCGACGTCGCGCCAGTAGGCGTGGTCGCGCTCGGTGGAGCCCGGGACGACGTTCTGGGTGAAGTCGTAGACCTGCGCGTCGCCCTTCTCCACGAACATCGGCACGAGGTTGCCGCCCACGTCGTGCTTGCTCTCGGGGTTCATCGCGTCGCGGGTCACCGCGTCGACGAGCGCCCGCGTCGTGAAGATGTAGTTGCCCATCGAGGCGTAGATCTGGTCGGGCGCGTCCGCGAGGCCGACGGCGTCCTTGGGCTTCTCGCGGAACCGGCTGATGAGCCGCCCCGCGTCGGGGCCCTCGGTCGCGGTGTCGATGACGCCGAACTGGTCGGCCTCGCGCAGCGGCTGGCGCACCGCGGCGACCGTGAGGCCGGCGCCGGACTCGATGTGCTGCTGGAGCATCTGCCGCGGGTCCATGCGGTAGATGTGGTCGGCGCCGAACACGATGATGTACTTCGGGCGCTCGTCGTCGATGAGGTTGAGGTTCTGGTAGATCGCGTCGGCGGAGCCCGCGAACCACCGCGGCCCCAGGCGCTGCTGCGCCGGCACCGGCGTCACGTAGTTGCCCAGCAGGTTGGACATGCGCCACGTCTTGGTGATGTGGCGGTCCAGGCTGTGCGACTTGTACTGCGTCAGCACGACGATCTTGAGGAAGCCGCCGTTGACGAGGTTCGAGAGGACGAAGTCGATGAGCCGGTAGTTCCCGCCGAACGGCACGGCGGGCTTGGCCCGGTCAGCGGTCAGCGGCATGAGCCGCTTGCCCTCTCCGCCGGCCAGGACGATCGCGAGGACGTCAGCCATGTGCGCACCGTACCCGTACGGCCACGGTGTTCAAGCCCCGCGGGTAGTGGCGCGCCGCCCGTTGTGGAAGGGTCCCTCCATGCGCGTCGACCTCCTCACCCGCGAGTACCCGCCGGCCGTCTACGGCGGCGCCGGCGTCCACGTCGAGTACCTCACCCGCGCGCTGCGGGCGACCGGCACCGACGTGCAGGTCCGCTGCTTCGGCGCCCCTCGCGACGAGGCCGGGACCACGGCTTACGACGACAGCAGCGTGCTGCCCGGCGCCAACGCCGCGCTGCGCACGATGGCCGTCGACCTGGCGATGGCGAGCGACTGCGCGGGGACCGACGTGGTGCACAGCCACACGTGGTACGCCAACGCGGCCGGCCACGTCGCCTCGCTGCTCCACGGCGTCCCGCACGTGGTGACGACGCACAGCCTCGAGCCGCACCGGCCGTGGAAGGCCGAGCAGCTGGGTGGCGGCTACGCGCTGTCGAGCTGGGTGGAGAAGACGGCCCTGGAGGCGGCGGCCGCGGTCATCAGCGTGAGCGCGGGCATGCGGCGCGACGTGCTCGACGCGTACCCCTCGCTCGACCCGGACAAGGTCCGGGTCGTCTACAACGGCATCGACACCGGGCTGTACGCGCCGGACCCCGCGACCGACGTCGTCGAGCGGCTGGGCGTCGACCTGTCCCGCCCGTACGTCACCTTCGTCGGGCGCATCACGCGGCAGAAGGGGCTGCCCTACCTGCTGCGCGCCGCCGAGCACCTCGACCCCGACGTCCAGCTGCTGCTCCTCGCGGGCGCGCCCGACACCCCCGAGATCGCCGCGGAGGTCGAGGGCCTCGTGTCCCGTCTGCAGGAGTCGCGCTCGGGGGTCCTCTGGGTGCAGGAGATGCTCCCGAAGGAGCAGGTGATCCAGGTCCTCACGCACGCCACGGTGTTCGTCTGCCCCTCGATCTACGAGCCGATGGGCATCGTCAACCTCGAGGCGATGGCCTGCGAGACCGCGGTCGTCGCCACCGCGACGGGCGGCATCCCCGAGGTCGTGCAGGACGGGACGAGCGGGCTGCTCGTCCCGGTCGAGCAGGTCGCCGGCGGTACGGGGACGCCGGTCGACCCCGAGCAGTTCGCCCACGACCTCGCCGAGCGGCTGGGCGAGGTCCTCGCGGACCCCGGGCGGGCGCGGGCGATGGGCCTGGCGGGCCGGCAGCGCGCGGTCGACGCCTTCTCCTGGTCGGCGGTGGCCGAGCAGACCCTCGAGGTCTACCGCTCCGCCGGGGCGTAGGCCGCGCTGCGCCGCTGCTCGTGCGCCAGCGCCGCCGCCAGCGCGTGGCCGGCGGGTGAGGGGCGGGCGATGCCGTAGCCCTGGGCGAGGGCGCAGCCGGTGCGCAGCAGCGTGCCGAGCAGCACGACGTCCTCGACGCCCTCGGCGACGACCCGCAGGCCGAGCGCGCGGGCCATCTCGCTCGCCGCGCGCACGATCGCCGCGTCCGGCCCGATCGGGTCCTCGAGCATGCCCATGACGAAGGCCCGGTCGAGCTTGACCTCGGTGACCGGCAGCCGGCGGAGGTACGCGAGCGAGGAGTAGCCGGTGCCGAAGTCGTCGACCGAGACGTCGACGCCCAGCAGGCGCAGCTGCTCGATGACCTCGCGGGCCCGGGCCGGGTCCGACATCAGCGTGCTCTCGGTGATCTCGAGGACGACCGCCTCGGCCGGCAGGCCCAGCCCGGCGAGGCGCCCCGAGAGCCCCTCGACCAGGCCCGGGTCGAGCAGGCCGCTGGCCGTGATGTTGACCGAGATCCGCAGGTCGTGGCCGAGCGCGCGCCACTCCGCGCACTGGCGCAGCGCCTCGCCGACCACGAGCTCGGTGAGCGCGGGCATGAGGCCGAGCTCCTCGGCGAGCGGGACGAAGACGTCGGGCGGCACCGGCCCGTACCCGGGTCGGGACCAGCGCGCGAGCGCCTCCATGCCGACGACCCGGTCGCCGGCGATGTCGAGCTGCGGCTGGTAGTGCAGGGTGATCTCGCGCTGCTCCACCGCGCGGCGCAGGTCGCGGCCGAGCGCGAGGCGCAGGCCGCTGTCGTCGGTGGTCACGTCGTACAGGCGGTAGTGGCTGCCGTCGCCGCTGGCCCGCTTGGCCTCGTGCATGGCGACGTCGGCGGTGCGCACGAGCTCGGTGCTCGTCCAGCCGGAAGCCGCGACGCTCATCCCGATGCTCGCCGTCACGTGCATGGCAGCGCCCGCGACCTCGAACGGCGCGGCGAGCGCGGCGACGATGCGCTGCGCGGCGTGCAGGTGCTCGGTCGGGCCGCCGAGGCCGGACGCCGCGGCGGTCGGCAGCGCCAGGGCGAACTCGTCGTCGCCGAGCCTGCTGAGCGCGGCGGCCTGCGGCACGGCCTCGACCAGCCGGGCGGCCACCTGCTGGAGGAGGTCGTCGCCGGCGCCGGGGCCGTACGCGTCGTTGACCTCCTTGAAGCGGTCGAGGTCGACGAGCAGCAGGGCCAGCGGCGTCTCCTCGCCGGCCGCCTCGAGCAGCTCCTGCAGCCGGGCGTCGAGGTGGCGGCGGTTGCCCAGGCCGGTGAGGTCGTCGAGGTGAGCGTCGCGGCGGGTGCGGACCAGCTCCTGCAGGCTGCGCAGGTCGAGGCGCCCGCGCAGGGACGCCGCGACGAGCGCGCCGACCGCCAGCCCCAGCGCCGGGACGCTGACGTGCACGCGCGAGGCCGTGAGCAGCACGCCGAGCGCGCCGAGCGCCGCGACGACGGGGACCGCCCCGACGCGCGTCTCGCGGGGAGCGTCCTCCTGGCGGCAGTCCCGGACGAGCAGCGCGCTGCCGACGCCGACGCACGCGAGCGCCCACAGGGCGCTGACGAGCCACGTCGACGCCTCGGCGGCGCCACCGGCCGTGGCCGTCGCGTACGTCGTGTCGGCGCCGGTCAGCAGCGCGAAGGTGAGGGTGAGCAGCAGCGCGCGACGGTCGCCGGCGCCGCGCAGCGCGAGCAGGCTGGCCGCGACCGAGAGGAGGACCGCGTCGCCGACCGGGTAGCAGGCGTTGAGCAGGGTCGCGGGCTCGAGGTGGCGCAGCGGGGAGCCGACGACGGGCAGCGCGAGCGCGGTGATGACGCTGAACGCCCCGAGCCCGGCGACCACCGCGTCGAGGACCGTCGCCGCGCTGACGCGCCGGCCCTGGCCGCGAAGCAGCCGCCACAGCCCGGCCCCCGCCAGCGGGTAGAAGAGCACGAAGCAGGCGTCCGACGGTGTGACCGGTCCCATCGCGAACCGCCCGGGGAGGGCCCAGAGCGCGTAGCCCACCGACCAGGACAGCAGCGCGCCGGCGAGCGGTCGGCGCCAGGTCCGGCGGGGGGCGCTGCGCAGCGCGCCGGTCGCCGGCAGCGCGAACAGCCCCATCAGCACGGGCAGCACCCGGTGGTCGAGCACCCACGGGACGGCGCCGGGGCCAGCGGCACCGAGGCCGAGCGAGAGGAGGGCGGCCGCGGCGCAGGCGGGCAGGACCGCGCGCACGCTGGCTCTCCCGGTCACGCGTCCCCCCGTCCTGCCGCTGCGGCTACGTCGCCTCCCCTTCGACCGCGCGGGGTGCCGCCTGAGGAGTCGGGGTCGCCGGCGCCGCGGCCGCCACCCGCTCCAGGGGGGAGTTCACCGCGCAGACGACGCCGCGGCGCGCCGCTGCCGCGAGCCCGCGCAGCGCGGACCCGCGCAGGCCGATCTCCCCGGCGCTCAGCGCGCCGCCCGGGTCGGCGAGCGCGAGGTCGGCCACCCCGAGCAGCAGCTGCGCGCGGGTCAGCACGTCCCGGGCGCGGGGCGAGTAGTCCGCCGGCAGCTCCTGGGCGCCGGCCCCTCGGCGCAGCTCGGCCAGCGCCTCCGCCACCTCCGGGCGCCAGCGCGCGACGTCGAGCCGGACGAGCTCGGCCGTCGCCTCCTGCAGGGTCTCCTTGAGCTGCCGGTCGGCCTCGGCGAGCGTCGTGGTGGCGAGGACGGGGGGCTGCGCGGGCAGCGCGCGCCAGGAGACCTCGACGAGGCTCGACCCGCGCAGCGCGACCTCGGGCACCAGCGCGTAGGTCGTGGGGCCGCCGACCGCCAGCACCGCCTCACCGGCGACGAGCGCCGCGGCGTTGGTCGGCGGGGGACCGGCGAGGCCACCGGGGTCGCCCGGCACGGGCAGCGCGAGCGCGAGGCCCGTGGCACCGGCCCGGCGCAGCAGGCCCAGGGCGACGAGCGGCGAGCAGGGCGGGTCGTCCGGGCCGAGACCGGTGACGGAGTGGTGCTCCTCGCGGGGGAGCACGCCGCCCAGCGCGTCGGCCGGGGCCGCGCCACGGAGCAGCGCGCCGCCCCAGGCGGCGAGCACGGCGGAGCGGGGGAGGGCGCGCACGGTCGTCCAGCCTAGGTCGCGGGCGCCGGCCAACGGGTGCACGGGGCCGGGCGGCGGTCCGCTTGTAGGGTCGCGGTGTGAGCGCGCATGGCTGAGGTGATCCGGCTCGACGGCGCGACCGTCGTCCGCGGCGGGACCCCGATCCTCGAGGACGTCACCTGGACCGTCGAGGAGGGCGAGCGGTGGGTCGTGCTCGGTCCCAACGGCGCCGGCAAGACCACGCTGCTCCAGCTCGCCGCGACCGCCCTCCACCCCACCCGCGGCTCCGTCGAGGTCCTCGGCGAGCAGCTGGGCCTCGTCGACGTGTTCGAGCTGCGGCCGCGGATCGGCATCTCCAGCGCGGCGCTCGCCGCCCGGCTGCCCGCCTCGGAGCGCGTCCTCGACGTGGTCGTCACCGCGACGTACGCCGTGCTCGGGCGGTGGCGCGAGTCCTACGACGAGGTCGACCTCGACCGGGCGCGCACCCTGCTCGAGGCCTTCGGCGTGGCGGGGCTGGCGGACCGGACCTTCGGCACGCTCTCGGAGGGCGAGCGCAAGCGGGTGCAGATCGCCCGCGCGCTCATGGCCGACCCCGAGCTCATGCTGCTCGACGAGCCCGCCGCCGGGCTCGACCTCGGCGGCCGCGAGGACCTCGTCCGGCGCCTCGCCGCCCTCGCCGCCGACCCCGCGTCGCCCGCGCTCGTCCTCGTCACCCACCACGTCGAGGAGGTCCCGCCGGGCTTCACCCACGCGCTGCTCCTGCGCGAGGGGCGGGTCGTGGCCGCGGGCCCGGTGGAGGAGGTCCTGGACGAGCAGCACCTCTCCGAGGCCTTCGGCCTGCCGCTCGTCATCGCCCGGCACGGCAAGCGCTTCAGCGCGCGGGCGCAGTAGCAGGGGGGCGCCCTTCGCCCCAGTTGATCGGGGACCCCGATCAACTGGGGGTCAGCGCGAGGGCATCTCCTCGGGACGACCCCCATCTGCTCGGGGTGAGCCCCGTGAGCACCTGCACCCGAGGCCGAGGTCGCTCACCGTCCAGGTGCTTCCCGGCAGAACCGCTGCGGTGCGGCCGAGGGTGCCCCACACTCCTCCGGTGGCGACGGCGGGGGTGACGGGCACGGCGCGTGGCGTCCGCGTCCTGCTCTGCGCCCGAGCGGTCTCCGGCATCGGCGACTGGGCGGGGCGCGTCGCCCTCGCGGTGCTCGTCTACGACAGGAGCCGCAGCCCCTCGCTCACCGCACTCGCCTTCGCCGTGGGCCTCGTCCCGTGGCTCGGCCCCGGTCCGTACCTCGCGACGCTCGCCGACAGGCTCCCCCACCGCACGGTGATGGTCGCGGCCGACCTGCTCCGTGCCGGCGTGTACGTCGTCATGGTCACGGCCGTCCAGGACCCGGTCCTGCTGCTGCCGCTCGCGCTCGTCAGCGCGCTCGTCTCGCCCGTCCACTCGGCAGCCGGTGCGGCAGCCCTGCCCCTGGTCAGCGGAGAGCGCTACGCGCGCGCGCTGAAGGCGCTCTACGCGACCGCGCAGGCGACCGTGCTCAGCGGGTACGTCGCGGGCGGGCTCCTCGTCGGCACGATAGGGGCGCGGGCGGCGCTCGCGGTCGACGCGCTGTCCTTCCTCGGCAGCGCCGGCCTCCTGCTGCTGCTGCCGCTCACCCGGTCCGCTGCATCGGCCCGGTCCTCTGCCGGCCTGTTGCGCGCCGCCGCCACGGGGCTGTGGAGCGCGACCACGACCAGGTGGGTGGCGGTGGTCGCGACGGTGGGCAGCGCCGCCAGCATCGGGTCGGAGTCGCTGCTGGTGATCTACGCGACGCAGCACCACCTCGGCCACGGGCTCGCGTACGGCTGCCTGCTGGCGCTCACCCCCGCCGGCGGAGTGGTCTTCGCCGCGGCACTCCCCGCGCAGACCTCCGCACGACGCCTGGCCGCCACCGTCATCGTGCTCGAGCTCGTCGGCAGCGGGGTGTGCGCGGTCGTCTTCCTCGCGGACCCCGCTCCCTGGGCCGCGGCAGCGGGCCTCGCAGCGCTCGGCGCCAGCGCGGTCAGCACGATCCCCGCCGCACAGGTGATCACGCAGACGGTCGGGAGCGACTGCCGGGGCACGGCCTTCTCCCTGCTGCAGGGCGCGCTGTCCGTCGTCCAGCTCCTCGCCGTGGAGGCGGGGGCGCTGCTCGCGGGGGTGATGCCGGCCGGGCGGGCCATCGCGGTCCTCGCGCTGCCGGGGGCGACGGCTGCCCTGATCGGGGGAATCGCGCTGGCGCGCGTTCCCGAACCCGCTCCGCAGGACGACGACGCGTGCTTTGCTGTCGCCTCGCGGAGCTGACGGCGGCTTCCCTGGAGGGTGAGGGGGGGACGTCATGCGCGGGCACACCTGGACCTGACGGTCACGCTGGACGGGGCCACGGCGGCACTGCTGCCGTGGCCCTCGTCGTCCCAGCGGAGCGGGGTAACCGGTCAGTCGACGCCCTCGACGATGCGGAACTCGCGCTCGGCGCCGTCGCCCAGCGCGGCCAGCGCCTCCTGGTACGCCGCACTCCCGTACGCCGCCACCGCCTCGTCGAAGCTCTCGAACTCCACGAGCACGGTGCGCACGGCGGTCCCGGCCTCGTGCGCCACGATCCGGCCGCCCCGGACGACGGTGCGCCCGCCCGCGGCCCGTACGGCGGGACCCGCGAGCGCGTTGTACGCCGCCAGCCTGTCCGGGTCCGAGACGACGCGGTAGATGCTGACCCAGTAGCCCTTGGGCACGAGCGACCTCCATGCTGACGATCCGGCTGACGATCCGGCGTGGACAGCAGACCAGCAGCTGACGGACCTGGGGGACCCGGGGTCAGTGGTTCGAGTGGTAGTGCAGTGCGGCGTCCTGCGCCGAGAGCGCCGTCGGGTAGACCGCGATCTCGTCGAGCGTGCCGGTGAGCCCGTCGCTCGGCGGGCGGGAGGGGAGGCCAGCGAGGTTCCCGCTGCCCAGCCGCCAGTAGCCGGCGTAGCTCGTCGAGGGCTTGACCGTGGCGTCGGTGCCGTCGAGCTTGCCGTCGACGTAGAGCGACGTGCCGGCGGACGCCGAGACCGAGACGAGCACGTGGTGCCACGCGCCGTCCGCGAGCCCTGTCCGGGTCGACGCGACCCCGCTGCTGGCGCTGGCCTGGAACCGCACGCCCCCGCTCGCGGTGAGGTACAGCGCGCGGTCGGTCGTCGTCGCTGGACCGTTGGGGCTGCTGCCGAACGCCACGATCGTCCCTCCCGCGGTGCCCGTCGAGCGGAACCAGCCGTCGAGGCTGAACGTCGTCGGCGCCGTGACCGCGCCGGCCGTGTGCGCGGTGGAGCCGCTGCCGGGGAAGCCCAGCGCCGTCGTCGACTGGAGCCCCTGCTGGGCGCCCTGCAGGGCGCCGGGGAGTCCAGCTACCGCGCGCACGTCCGGGCGGGGGACGCCCGCGAGCGCCGAGACCTGGCTGGCGCTCAGCGCCTGCTGCCAGAGGCGGACGTCGTCGACGCCGCCGTTCCACGGGTCGGTCGCCGCGCCGCCGTACCTCGCCCGCCCGATGCGCAGGCTCGGCGCCGCCCAGCTCGAGACCCCGCTGACGCTGGAGACCTGCCCGCCGTTGACGTACAGCGTCGCGGTCCCGGCGGAGGAGTCGAAGACGCCCGTCAGCAGCGTCCACACCCCGGCGGCAGGGACGCCGCCGTGGGCCATGTAGCGAGCAGGGCTCGACGCGTTGGAGCCGGTGACGGTGAAGTTCCAGTCCCCGTTGACCGCGTCGTACTGGAGGAAGAACGCCGCGACGGTCGTGCTCACCTCGGAGACGGCCGTGCGGTACGTGCCGTCGACGGCGTTGAGGCGCACCCACGCGCTGGCCGTGTAGCTCTGGCTCGTGTCGATCCCCGGCGAGGCGCTGCCGGCGTAGGAGGTGACGTCGTTGCTGAACTCCAGGTGCGCGCCGTACGGCGTGGTCGCCGAGCCGGTCGCCCACGTCGCGGACCCCGTGACCGTGCCGGCGTTGCTGGTCGCGGCCGTGGACGTGTCGGTCAGCGCGGTCCCCGAGCCCTCGTCCAGGCGGTACTCCGTGGCCATCGTCTGCCCCCGCCCCTCGGCGAGGGCGGTGATCTCGGCGCTCGAGAGCGCCCGCTGCCACAGGCGCACGTCGTCGATCCCGCCCGACCACCCGTCGACGGAGGCGCCGGCGTAGAGGCTGCCGCCGACCCGGAGGTTCGCGCCGTTGAAGCGCGCGCTCACGGTCGCGGGGGACTGCGCGACGCCGTTGATCCAGAGCGTCGCGGTGCCGGCCGTCGCGTCGTAGACGCCGGTGAGGTAGGTCCACTGGCCCACCACGGGGGCGCCCCCGAAGGACGCGTACGCGCTGGGCGCCGCGGTGTCCTGGCTGAGCATCGTGAAGCTCCAGTTGCCGGAGCTCGTCGCCTGCAGGTTGAAGGCCGGGGCGGTCGACCCGTACTCCGCGACCGCCGTCCGGTACGCGCCGGTGGCCGTCGGGCGCACCCACGCCCCGACCGTGAAGGTCTGGTCGGTCCGCACCGCTTGCTTCGCGCCCGAGACGTACGCCGACGTCGAGCCGGGGAACTCCAGGTGCGCGCCCATCGAGGTCGTGGCCGAGCCCGACGACCAGGTGACCGCCCCGGTGACGGTCCCCAGGTTCCCGTGCGCGGAGGCGTCCGCGACCGTGGTGCCGCTGCCGCCGTCGAGGGGGTACTCGGTCGCGGGCGGCTGGCCGACGGCGGTGGTCACCGCGGTGACGTCGCTGGCGGTGAAGGCGCGCTGCCAGACGCGGACGTCGTCGACGGAGCCGGTCCACTGGTCCGAGGTCGAGGCGTCGCTGATGGCCTGGCCCAGGCGCAGTGGTCCCGTCGACGCCTGGGTCTGCGTGTGGGCGATGGAGCCGTCCTGGGTGCCGTTGACGTAGAGCAGGAGCTGGGTGCCGGTGTAGACCCCGGTGAGGTAGACCCAGGTGTTGGTCGCGGCGCTGGCGCTGCTGATGGCGTTGTCGCTGGTCCCGCTGGCGTTGTACGCCGCGAGGTTGCTCATCGCGAACCGCCACTTGCCGCTGCTGTCCGCCTGCAGCCAGGCCCCGTCCCACGCCGGCCCGTCAGGCACGCTGACCGCGGTCTGGAAGTGCGTGCTCGTCCCCTTGAGGAACACCCAGGCCGCGACGGTGAACGGCTTGGTGATGTCGAGGTCGCTGCGCGTGGCGTCCGCGTGCCCGCCGCCCATCGCGACGGCGTACGTGCCTCCCACCCGCCCGCTCAGCCAGGTCGCCCCGCCGGTGAGCGTGCCGGTCACGCCGCTCCCCGAGCCGTCCGCCGTCGTGGTGCCGGTGCCCTCGGCCATCGACCAGCTCAGCGCCAGGCCGGTCGAGCTGACCGACCCGCCGCCGGCGAGCGTCGACACCTCGCTGCCCGACAGGGCGCGCTGCCAGACCGTGGCGTCGTCGATGCGGCCGCGCCACTGGTCGACCGCCTGGGAGCCGTACCAGTTCTGCCCGGCGTAGACCGCGGTCTGCGCGTCCCACGTCGTGGTGTGGGCGACCGTGCTCTCGAGGGTCCCGTTGACGTAGAGCGAGATCGTCCCGGCGGTGGCGTCGAAGACACCGGTGAGCAGCGTCCACGTCCTCGTCTGCGGCGTCGAGGTGCCGATCGCCGAGTCCGCGACGGGAGCGTTGGCGTCGCTGCGCGTCGCGACGAAGGACCACTTGCCGACCTGGGAGTTGTACTGCAGGAAGAACGCGCTGCCCGCGGCCCCCCGGGCCGCCAGGGCCGTGCGCCAGGACGACTCCGCGTCCGTCAGCCACACCCACGTCGACGCCGTGAAGCTCGCGTTGGTGTGGAAGGGGACGCTCGACGAGGTGACGGCCCCGTCGGCGGTGGTGGCCAGGGCCGAGCCGGCGTGCCCGGTGCTGTCGATGCGGGCCCCGCCGCCGAGCACGAGGGAGTTCGCGGCCCCCGAGTCGTCGTACGCCGTGCTGGCCGTGCTCTGCCCGGCGTTCAGGCTGTCGAACGACCAGATGCCGAGGGCGCCGTTGGTGGGCGGCTCGACGACGCCGTTCGCCGCGGCCGTCCCGCTGTCGGTCATCGCCGACTGGGCGCTCGAGGACCGGCTCTCGTCCAGCCGGTAGGACGAGGACGCGGAGTTCGCCGCGACCGCTTCGCGGTAGGTGTTGAAGTGGCTCGCGGCCGTCAGGGTGGACGACGAGGTGCCGGTGGCCGTGAAGGCCGCGAGGGCGGCCGCGGGTGCGCCGAGCAGCACCGCCACGGCCACCACGGGGACCAGCCACCGCCTCGAACGCCCCCGCACACCCCGGATGTCGGCCACCGGGCCGCCCTCCTTGAGCGGACGGGCGCGTGCGGTCCGGGGCTGTCGGTGCCGGCCGCTACTGTCCGGGACGTGGACGAGGTGGCGGCGGCGGCGAGCCCGGAGCGGGAGCGGGCGCTCACCGTCGCGCTCATCGCCGTCACCGCGGCGGCCGCGGGCGGCGGCGTCCTCTGCGGCGCGTTCGCCGGGCGGGCGTCCGGCGCCGAGCGGGCCTGGCTGCTCGCCGCCGGCGTGCTCTGCGCGGTGACCGGGGTCCTCGCGACCGCGCTGCAGAAGCGCAGGGACGCGGCGCGCGTCGAGACCGCCCAGCGGGTCGCCGAGGACGCGCAGGTCGCGTTCGCGCTCACGCTCAACGGCGCGCTGGCCCCGCTCACGGCGTACCTCGGCGAGCTCGCGGTCGCGCCCACGGCCGAGGACCGCAGCCTCGTCACCGGCCGGCTCGCGCAGGCGGCGGTGGACGCCGCGGTCCGCGTGACGACCGCCGCGGCGCGCAGCGCGTTCTACCGGCTCGACGACCAGCTCGAGGTGCTGCAGCGCGAGACCTGGGCGGGGCGGCCCGCGCCGCCGCGCGCGTCGTTCCAGAGCGGCACGGCCGACGGCGACTACGTCCTCGACCTCGTCCACACCGGCGACATCGTGCTGGTCGACGACGTGGACGCGAACCCGCTGGTGACCCCGAGCCCGCGCAGCGGCTACCGCACGGTCATCGCCGCCTCGGTGCAGGCCGGGGCGACGCCGCTCGGGCTGCTCACCGTCGACGCGCCCGCGGTGGGGGACCTCACGGCGACCGACGTCGAGGTGGTGCGCGTGCTCGCGGGCCTGCTGGCGGCCGGCCTGGCTGAGGCCCTCGTGCGAGGGGAAGGGATGTAGCGTGGGACCAGGACGGGCGGGCCGCAGCAGCGGCCGCCCCCGGCGGCAGGAGGCGCGCATGGTGCGGCGCGAGGCGGTCACCGACGTGCAGGGCCAGCGCTGGGTCAGCGGCGAGATCGACGCCGACACGTACTTCCGCGAGGCGCGCGAGCGCGCCCGCGCCACCGCGCGGCAGACCGTCGCGCAGCGCCTCGCCCAGCCGGTGCGGGTGCGTCCCGCCCGCTAGACCGGCCCGTCCCCGCCCAGCCCGTACCCGCGCAGCAGGTCCCGCGCCCGGTCGACGTCGGCGATGAGCGGCGCGTACGTGAACGCCCGCAGCAGCTCCGCGTCCTGGGCGCTGCCCGGAGGCGTCGTGGCGGCGGCGAGGACGGCGCGCTCGCTCGCCTTGAGCGCCGCGAGCAGCCCCGTCTGGTGCAGCGTGAGCGGCGCGGCGGGCAGCGGGCGCGCGCCGTGCTCGTCCACCTCGCAGACCACCTCGACGACCCCGTCGGCGGGCAGCGCCGGCAGCGTCGTCCCGTTGCGCACGTCGAGCACCAGCCGCCGCGCCCCGGCGCCGGACAGCGCACCGAGCAGGTCCAGCGCGACGCCCTCGTAGCCCTCGTCGGCCACGTCCGCCGCGTCGCGGGCGGCCCCGGAGCGGCCCTCGGCGAAGTACGTCTCCTCCCGCGCCCCCAGTGCCCGCAGCCACGCCCCCAGCGCCTGCTCGGGAGCGGCGCCGGCGGCCGCGGCGTAGAACTCCTCCTGCTGGGCGCGGACCACCTCGCCGCGGGTGCGCTCCTGCGCGTCGACGGAGCCCAGGGCGGCCGCCCGGCGGTAGTGGTACCAGAGGTACTCGTTCGGCAGGGCGCCGAGCGCGCGCAGCAGCTCCCCGCCGAACAGCCGACCCTCCTCGAAGGTCGCGAGCGCGGCGTCGTCGGCGAGCAGCCGCGGCAGGTGGTCGACGCCGTCGGCGACGAGCGCCCGCAACCAGCCCGCGTGGTTGAGCCCGACGTAGTCCGGCTGCACCGCGGAGGGGTCCAGGCCGAGCGCCCTGGCGGCGCGCCGCGCGAGCGCGACGGGGGAGTCGCAGATCCCGATGACCCGCTCGCCGAGGACCTGCTGCATCGCCTCGGTGACGATGCCCGCGGGGTTGGTGAAGTCGACGACCCAGGCGCGCGGAGCGTGCTCGGCCACGGCGTGCGCCAGCTCGAGCGCGGCCGGGACGCTGCGCAGGGCGTACGACAGCCCGCCGGCACCGACGGTCTCCTGCCCCAGCAGCCCGAGCCCGAGCGCGGTCCGCTCGTCGCGCACCCGCCCGGCGGCGCCTCCCGCGCGCACGGCGGCGAAGACCGCGTCCGCCCCCTGCAGGGCCGCGGCCAGCGAGGGCGCGGCGACGACGCGCGGCGCGTCGGCGCGTCCGGCGCCCATCCCGGCGAGCACCCGCGCGACGACGTCGAGCCGGGCGGGGTCGGTGTCGGTGAGCCGCAGTTCGGAGACGCGCGGAGCCCCCGCGCGGCCCGCGAGGAGCGCACGGTAGACAAGGGGGACCCGGAAGCCCCCGCCACCGACCACGGCGAGCCGCACGAGGGGAACGCTAGCCGCAGCGCCGAGCAGGGGAGCAGGTGGGACGTGGAGTCCGGGGACGCCGTGGAGCACGACCTCTGGCTGCACGGGACGGTGTACCTCGACATCGTCCTCACCGGGCTGCCCGCGATGCCGGCCCCGGGCGCCGAGGTCTGGGCGCAGGGGATGGGCTCCTGCCCGGGCGGCGTCGCCAACCTCGCCGTGGCGGCGGCGCGGCTCGGGCTGCGCACGACGCTCGCCTCGACCTTCGGCGACGACGTCTACGGCGACTTCTGCTGGTCGACGCTGACCGACCAGGAGGGCGTCGACCTGCGGGGGAGCCGCCGGGTCCCCGGCTGGCACTCGCCGGTCACCGTCTCGCTCGCCGTCTCCCGCGACCGCAGCATGGTGACCCACGAGCACCGCAGCCCGGTCGCCGCCCGCGAGCTGCTCGAGCACACCCCGCCGGCGCGGGCGGGCTTCGTCCACCTGGCCTCCGACGAGGACGACCTGCTCGCGGCGGCCC
The DNA here is from genome assembly GCF_004216915.1 of Motilibacter rhizosphaerae. Taxonomy (NCBI): domain Bacteria; kingdom Bacillati; phylum Actinomycetota; class Actinomycetes; order Motilibacterales; family Motilibacteraceae; genus Motilibacter; species Motilibacter rhizosphaerae. Next base: position 90,024 of record NZ_SGXD01000004.1, on the reverse strand, counting down.
GCGCCCGCGGCGGCCTGCTCTTCGCCGACCTCGGGTGGGACCCGGCCCAGGAGTGGCCGACGAGCACCCTCGACCGCCTCGCGGGCTGCCACGCCTTCCTGCCCAACAGCGTGGAGGCGATGGCGTACACCCGCACCGAGGACCCCCGGGCCGCGCTCGCCCGGCTCGCCGACCGCGTCCCGCTCGCCGTCGTCACCTGCGGCGGGCAGGGCTCGATCGCGGTCGACGCGACGACCGGCGAGGAGGAGTGGGCGCCGTCGCTGCCCGTCGACGCGTACGACCCGACGGGCGCGGGTGACGTCTTCGGCGCCGCCCTCGTGCTCGGGACGCTCGAGGGGTGGCCGCTGGCGCAGCGGCTCGCCTTCGCCAACCTCTGCGCGGCCCTCTCGGTGCAGGAGGTGGGCGGCTCGCTCGCCGCACCCGGCTGGGGGGACCTCGCCGACTGGTGGGCACGGGTCTCGCAGGAGGCGGACGCGGGCTCGACCGTCGCCCGGGAGTGGCGGGCGCGCTACGCGTTCCTGCCCGACGTGCTGCCGCCGCCGCCGCTGCGCAGCGGGCGCCGCGCCAGCGCCACCCTCGCCCGGGCCTCCGACGCGTGAGCCCGCTGCAGGCCCTCGCCGTGGCGGCCGCCGGGGTCGCCGCCGGCGGCATCAACACCCTCGTCGGGTCGGGCACGCTCGTGACCTTCCCGGTGCTGCTCGCGGTCGGCCTCCCGCCCGTGACGGCCAACGTCTCGAACACCCTCGGGCTGGTGCCGGGGTCGGTGAGCGGCGCCGTGGGCTACCGCCGGGAGCTCTCCGGCCAGCGCTCGCGGCTGCTCCTGCTCGGGTCGCTGTCCGCGCTCGGCGGCCTGGTCGGCGCGGTGCTGCTCCTCGTGCTGCCGCCGGCGGCGTTCAAGGCGGTCGTGCCGGTCCTCGTCGCGCTCGCGTGCGTGCTGGTCGTGCTCCAGCCGCGCATCGCCGCGCGCGCGGCCGCCCGTCAGCGCGACGAGCCGCGGACCGGCGGCCCGCTGCTGTGGGTCGGGGTGCTCGGCTCGGGGGTCTACGGCGGCTACTTCGGCGCCGCCCAGGGGGTGCTGCTCATCGGGATGATGGGCGCCCTGCTCGACGAGTCGCTGCAGCGCATCAACGCGGCGAAGAACGTCCTCGCCGCGCTCGTCAACGGCACCGCGGCGGTGGTCTTCGCCTGTGTCGCGCACGTCGACTGGGTCGCCGCGCTCCTGCTCGCGGTCGGCTCGACACTGGGCGGCGTCGTCGCCGGGAGGTACGGCCGGCAGCTGCCCGCGCCCTGGCTGCGCGGGCTCGTCGTCGTCATCGGGCTCTGCGCGCTGGTCTCGCTGCTGCGCTGACGGGGTACGCGACGGGCATGTCGACGATCGAGCCGTTCGTGCCCCACCCCGACCGCGACGAGGAGGTCGCCGCCGCCGACCCCGGCGCCGGTGCGCCCGAGACCGCCCCCGGCTTCGGCGTGGAGGGCGAGCAGCGCGACACGCCGTTCCGCACGCCCGACCCCGAGATCGGCGTGGACGAGTCGTACGACGCGGTGCAGCACGCCCGCGAGTCGCTCGGCGAGGACGCGGACGGCTAGGGCAGCAGCAGCCCGCCGACGAGCCGCGGGGTGAGCCGCCCGCGGCCGAGCGCCAGCTCCACGAGGTCGGCGAAGGCCCGCTCGTCGCGTGCGGCGGCGCGCACCCCCGCCCGCAGCACGCCGGGCCGGGCGGCCAGCGAGGCGGCGAGCGCCGTGGCCCGCAGGTGCGGCCCGAGCCGCGCGCGCAGCCGGGCGGCGTACGCGGTGCCGGGGTCCGCGACCCCGCTGACCGCGACCTCGCCGGCGAGCCGCCCGCTCTCCACCGCGTAGTAGATCCCCTCGCCGCTCAGCGGGTTGACGAGCCCCGCCGCGTCGCCGGCCAGCAGGACCGGGCCGGGACCGAGCCGGGCGCGGCCCGACGAGAGCGGGAGCAGGTGGCCGGTGAGCTCGCCCGGCACGGCGTCGGGGAGCAGCTCGGCGAGCCGGTCCGCGAGCTGCGCCCGCCGCAGGCCGCCGGGCGGGAGGGCCTCGCCGTACCCCGTGTTGGCGCTGCCGTCGCCGACGGGGAACTCCCACGCGTACGCGGGGACGGCGCGGCGGGGGACCAGCCGGAGCCGCTGGGCGGCGCCGGTCGCCGGCACGTAGCCCCGGACGGCGAGCGCCAGCCGGCTCGACGGCGCCACGCCGCAGGCGCGGGCCACGGCGGACGACGCGCCGTCCGCGCCGACGACGACCGGTGCGCGCCAGCGGTCGTCGACGACGACGCCCTCGCCGGTCGTGCGGACGGAGCGCACCCGGTGCCGCACGAGCCGGGCACCCGCGGACTGCGCGGCCTCGACGAGCCGGGCGTCGAGGACGCGCCGGGGCACGACGTACGACCGGGCGGGGAGCCGGCCCCGGGCCTCCGCGCCTCCGACCACGTCGACGCGGAGGTCCCGGACCTCCGGGTAGCCCTCGGTCGGGTCGACGCCGAGCCCGGCGAGCACGTCGACCGCGTGCGGGGCCAGGCCGTCGCCGCAGACCTTGTCCCGGGGGAAGTCCGCGCGGTCGAGCAGGAGCACGGCCGCGCCGGGACGCGCGCGCAGCGCCGCGAGGGCGGCGGCGGCTCCCGCCGGCCCGGCGCCCGCGACGACGAGGTCCCACTGCTCCACCCGGCCATCCAACCGCTGCGCCCGGGCCGGCGCAGCGCGGCAGCTACGGGAGCGCGTGCGCGACGGGCCAGCGCACGGCCCGCCCCTTGCCCGCGCGCTTGGCGGCGTACATCGCGGTGTCCGCGCGGTGCAGCAGCTCCGACGGCGTGACGGGGGCGTCGTCCGGACCGACGACGGCGACGCCGACGCTGGCCCCGAGGCGGACCTCCGCGCCCGCGACCGACGCCGGCTGCGCGAACGCCGCCACGATGCGCTCGGCGACGAGGTCGGCGGACGCCGCGTCCTGCAGGAGGATGGCGAACTCGTCGCCGCCCACCCGCGCGACCGTGTCGCTCGCCCGCGTCACCGCGCGGAGCCGCTCGGCCGAGGCGCAGATGGCCTGGTCGCCGGCGTCGTGGCCGAGCTCGTCGTTGACGACCTTGAAGCCGTCCAGGTCGCAGTAGACGAGGGCGACCGGCACGCCCTCGGCGCGGTGGGTGTCGCAGGCGGCGTGGAGCAGGTCGCCGAGCAGGGCGCGGTTCGCCAGCCCGGTCAGCCCGTCGTGGAAGGCGCGGTGGCGCAGCTCGTGCTCCGCGGTGACCAGCCGGGCGAGCAGCCGGCGGTTGTCGAGCACGACGAGCAGCTGGCGGACGAGCAGCACCCCCATGACGAGCAGCGTCGCGCTGTCGACGACGCGGTCGACGCGGTCGCGGACGTCGCCGGTGGCGCAGACGACGACGGCGAGCACCGCCGGCACGTACGCGAACAGCGCCCGCGAGCCCGGCACGACCCGGGGCGCTCCGGCCACGGGCACCTCGGGCCCGATGGTGCCGCGGGCAGCAGCCAGTGCCAGGAGGAGGAAGCCGCCCACCCACCCGGCGTCGACGACGGAGCCCGTGGCGTAGCGGTCCAGCGCGACGAGGTAGGAGAACGCGGAGTCGGCGAAGGCCAGCGCGGCCAGCCCGGCGCTGACGAGCGCCAGCGCCGAGCGCGCGCGCTCGCGCGTGCGCATGACGACGACCAGGGTCACCGAGAGCAGCGCGACGTCCCAGACGGGGTACGCGAGGGAGACCGCGAGCGGGAACGGCCGGCCGCCCCCGGCGACGATCGCGCCGAGCGTCGTCGCCCAGCTGAGCACGAACAGCGACCCGGCGACCATGAGCCCGTCGAGCAGGCTGCGCCAGCGGGCCGGGCCGCGCAGGGACGCGGTCGGCCAGGACAGCAGGCCCGCCGCTGCCGCGGGCGGGAAGAGCAGGAACCCGGCGTCCGCCCAGCTCGGGAACGGCAGCCCGGGCCGCGCGACCTCCGCCCACGTCCAGTACGCCTCGCCCGCCGCCCACAGCCCGGTGCCCAGCGCGAGCAGCAGCCAGGCGCGCCTGGCCCGCGGCTCGCCGTGCAGGCCGCGCCGCGCGCTGGACACCGTCGCCGTCAGCGCGGCCAGCAGCTGGGCGAGGTCGTCGACCAGCCGGGCCGCGGGGCCGCCGGAGCGCGCGTACAGCACGGGCGCGAGCGCGAGCACCAGCACGACGGCGAGGGAGAGCGGCCCCGCTCCCCCCGACCGACGGGGCGGGAGGGGGCGACTGCTCGCCGCACGACCGCGCACGACATCACCTCGGCTGGACCAGCGCCCGGCTGAAGCCGGGTGCCCGTGCTCCCAGTGTGCTGCGGGACACTCCTCCGCGTGCCGATCGACGTGATCCGGGTCGACGACCCCGCCGACCCCCGCCTCGCCGACTTCGTGGGCCTCACCGACGTGGCGCTGCGCCGCCGTCGAGAGCCGGAGGAGGGGATGTTCCTCGCGGAGGGGGAGAAGGTCGTCCTCCGCGCGGTCGCCGCGGGGTTCCGGCCGCGGGCCGCGTTCCTCGAGGAGCGCTGGCTGCCCGGGCTCGCCGACGCGCTCGCGGCGGCGGGCGCCCCGGCGTACGTCGCGGCGCCGGAGGTGCTCGAGCAGGTCACCGGCTACGTCGTGCACCGCGGCGCGCTGGTCGCGATGGAGCGCCGCCCGCTGCCGGAGCCGGCCGAGCTGCTGGCGTCCTCCCGGCGGCTGGCGGTGCTCGAGGACGTGGTGGACCACACGAACCTCGGGGCCGTCTTCAGGAGCGCCGCGGCGCTCGGCGTCGACGGCGTGCTGCTGACGCCGCGCTGCGCCGACCCGCTGTACCGCCGCTCGGTGAAGGTGTCGATGGGCGCGGTGTTCTCCGTGCCGTACGCGCGGGCCGCGTCCTGGCCGGAGTGCTTCGACGAGGTCACGGGGGCGGGCTTCCGGCTGCTGGCCCTGACCCCCGCGCCGGACGCCGTGGCCCTCCCCGACCTGGTCCCCGCCGAGCGCGACGCGCTGCTGCTCGGCACCGAGGGCGACGGGCTCTCCGCCCGGGCGCTGGCCGCCGCCGACCTCCGCGTGCAGATCCCCATGGAGGGCGGGATCGACTCGCTCAACGTCGCCGCCGCCGCAGCGGTGGCGTTCTACGCGCTGAGGTACGCCGTCCGGCAGTGAGCGGCGACTACCCGTTGACGGCGTGGAGGATGGCGTAGACGAGGAAGAGCACGCCCACCAGCACCGCGCCGCTGAGCACGGTGACGACCCCGAAGCGGTTCCAGAACGTCTCGTGGCCGAGCTCGGGCTGCTTGTAGTCCGCGCCACCGGCCCAGCTCTCGCTGCCCTCCGCTGGAGGGGTCTCGCCCGGGGGCACGCCGCCGCCGGGCTCGAGGCCGGTCACGCGCTCCTGGGGTGGCTCGTCGGGGGGCACGGTCATGCTCCGAGGCTCCCCGAGCAGCGCACCGGCAAACGGCGTGCGCTGGCTACAGTGGCCCGCCATGGGCGGGGACGAGGACCGGCGACAGGCCGAGTGGGACGCCGAGGCGCGGCACGAGACGCGCGCCGAGCAGCTCGACCGCAACCTCGTCGAGCTCGTGCAGGAGCTCCGGGTCGCGCAGATGGGCGTGCAGTTCCTCTTCGCCGCGCTGCTCGCGATCCCGTTCCAGGCGCGGTTCGGGGAGCTGACGGCGTTCCAGCGGCACGCGTACGCCTCGACGCTCGTGCTCACCACGCTCGCCGCGGTCCTGCTCATCGCGCCGGCGAGCTTCCACCGGGTCGTCTTCCGTCGCCGCGCCAAGGAGCAGCTCGTCGACGCGGCCCAGCGGCTCATGGTCGCCGGGCTCGGGGCGATGGCGCTCGCGGTGCTGAGCGCGCTCGTGCTCGTCCTCGACGTCGTCGTCGGGGCCGGCGCGTTCATGTGGTGCGTGCTCGGCGGCGCGGTGCTCGCGCTGCTCGTGCTGTGGTACGCGTGGCCGCTCGCCGTCCGCCGCCGCAGCGAGATCGTCCTGCTGCACGAGGACCCGGACTAGCTGGTCCCCTGGTCCGCGCGGGGCTCGAGGACGGGGGAGCGGCCGCCGCGCCCCGCCGACATGGCCGCGGTCAGCGCGAGCAGGGCCTCCCGCGCGGTGTGCCGCGGTGCCCAGCCGAGCTCGCTCCTCGCGCGACCGGTGTCGAGCAGCGGCACGGCCCGCGCGAGGTCGAGCCAGCCCGTGTCGGTCGGCTGCACCCGGGCGTACCAGGAGGCGCTGAGGACCCCGCGCAGCACGGTGTACGGCACCGGCACCCACCGCGCGCGCAGCGCCTCGGCGATGACCGGCGGCGAGAGCGGGTCCTCGGCGGCGAGGTTGAAGGCGCCGCCCGCGCGCTGGTCGAGGATGCGCACCAGCGCGTCGGCGACGTCGTCGGCGTGCACCGCGTCGGCGACCATCTCCCGGGGGAGCGGCACGACGGGCAGGCCCGCGCGCGCCAGCCGGATCCCCGCGGCGAGCGGGCCGAGGAAGTACCGCCCGATCTCGGAGCCGGCGACCGGCTGCAGCACGAGGCCCGGCCGGATGCGCGCGACCACGGGCCCCTCGACGCCGTCGAGGAGCCGCTCCGCCACCGCCTTGTGCCGGCTGTAGAGCGAGGCGGGGACGCCTGTCGCCGGCCACGACTCGTCGACGCGCGGCTTCGGCGTGCGGCCGCGGGGCACCGGCGCGTACGTGCCGAGCGAGGAGGCGTGCACGAGGTGCGGCACCCCGGCGGCGAGGACGGCCTCGACGACGTGCCGCGTGCCGTCGAGGTTGACGGCCGCCATCACCGCGGGCTGGTGGCTCGGCTGGATGGCCCACGCCAGGTGCACCACCGCGTCGGCGCCCTCCAGCGCGTAGCGCAGCCCGGAGACGGCGTCGGGCGAGGCGAGGTCGAGCGAGACCCAGCGCACCCGGTCGTACGGCGGCCCCGCCTCGGGGTGGGGCGGGCGGCGGGCGATGCCGGTCACCCGCCACTCGGGCCGCTCCCGCGCCAGCGCGCGCAGCAGCGCGGTCCCGACGTTGCCGCTGGCCCCGGTGACGACGACCCGCACGCGTCAGCCCCGCGCCCGGGCGCCCTCGCGGAGGCGCTCGGGGTCCACCTCGCGCCCGGGGTGGCGGCGGAGGTACTCCTGCTCGAGCGCGGCGCTGCGGGATGTGTGCGCCTGCAGCGCGTCGTCGGAGCCGTGGCGCAGGGTCTCGGTGCGCGTCGCGTGCAGCGAGTGCAGCTCGCGCAGCAGGTCGTCCTCGGACAGGGCAGTGGGCTCGACACCGGTCATGGGGGGGTTCTCACCGGCTGGCGCGCCGCCTACACCCGACCGCCAGCGGCTCGTGGGGCGACCGGTCACGGTGAGTAGTAGTCTCCGCGGACGGGTTTGTCCGAGGAGCACGGCAGGTAGTCCACGATCATGTGCTCCGTGGATCCGGCCCGGGCATGCAGGCGCAGGAGAGGGGTCGCTCGTGGTGCAGGCCGCTCCTGACGCGCCGGTCGCCGGGGTGTCTCAGCGGGTCCCGCGGGCGGTCCTCTTCGACCGGGACGGCACCCTGGTGGTGGACGTTCCCTACAACGGCGACCCCAACCTCGTCGTCCTCGCCCCCGGCGCCGAGCGCGCCGTCGGGCGGCTGCGCGCCGCCGGCGTCCCGGTCGGGCTCGTGACCAACCAGAGCGGGATCGCGCGCGGGCTGCTGACCCGCGCGCAGGCCGACGCGGTCAACGCACGGGTCGCCGAGCTGCTCGGCGGGTTCGACACCGTCCAGGTCTGCCCGCACGGCGAGGCCGACGGCTGCTCCTGCCGCAAGCCGCGCCCCGGCATGGTGCTGGCAGCCGCGGCCGAGCTCGGGGTCGACGCGAGCGAGGTGGCGGTCGTGGGGGACATCGGCAGCGACGTGGGCGCGGCGGCCGCGGCCGGCGCCCGCGGTGTGCTCGTCCCCACGCCCGTGACCCGGGACGAGGAGGTCCGCGCCGCGCGCGAGACCGCGCCGGACCTGCTCGCCGCCGTCGACCTGCTGCTCGGCGGCTGCGCGTGACGGCGGGCGCTCCGCGCGTCCTCTGCGTCCGCCTCGACTCCGCGGGCGACGTCCTCGTCACCGGGCCTGCGGTCAGGGCGGTCGCCGCCGGCGCGAGCAGCGTGGTGCTGCTCGCCGGTCCGCAGGGCGCCGCGGCCGCCCGGCTGCTGCCCGGGGTCGACGAGGTGCTCGTCTGGACCTGCCCGTGGATCGTGGGCGACGCGCCCGCGGTGGACCCGGCCGACGTCGCCGACCTCGTCGCGCGCGTCGCCGCGCTCGAGGTCGACGAGGCCGTCGTCTTCACCTCGTTCCACCAGAGCGCGCTGCCGACCGCTCTGCTGCTCCGCCTCGCGGGCGTCGCGAACGTCAGCGCGACCAGCACCGACTACCCGGGCTCGCTGCTCGACGTGCGCCACCAGGTCGACGAGGCCGTCGACGTCCCGGAGCCCGAGCGCCACCTCGCGCTCGCCGCGGCCGCGGGCTTCGCGCTGCCCGCGGGCGACGACGGCCGCCTCGCGCTGCGCCACCCCCTGCCGGAGCTGCCGGCGGAGGTCGCGGCGCTCACGGCCGACCCGTACGTCGTCCTCCACCCGGGCGCCTCGGTGCCCGCGCGCGCCTGGACCCCGCAGCGGTGCGCGGAGGCGGTCGAGCTGCTCGCGGACGCCGGCTGGCGCGTGCTCGTCACCGGCACGGCAGGGGAGCGGGAGCTCACCCGCACGGTCGCGGGCACCCGCGGCACCGACCTCGGCGGGGCCACCTCGCTCGGCCAGACGGCACGGCTGCTCGCGGGCGCCGCGGCCGTGGTCGTCGGCAACACCGGCCCGGCGCACCTCGCGGCGGCCGTCGGGACCCCGGTCGTGAGCCTGTTCGCACCGACGGTGCCGGCGCAGCGCTGGGCGCCGTACGCCGTGGAGACGGTCCTGCTCGGCGACCAGGACGCCCCGTGCCGCGGGTCCCGCGCACGGGTGTGCCCGGTGCCCGGGCACCCGTGCCTCGCGGGCGTGTCCGGCGCCGACGTCGTCGCGGCCGTGGAGAAGCTCGGGGGCAGCCCGGTCGGGCTGCGCCAGCGGGAGGGGGTGTCGTGAGGGTCCTCGTCTGGCACGTGCACGGGTCGTGGACGACGTCGTTCGTCCAGGGCGGGCACGACTACCTGTTGCCGCTGGTCCCGGACCGCAGCGGCGACGGCGGCGGCCGGGCGCGGACCTGGGACTGGCCGGCGAGCGCCCGCGAGGTGCCGTTCGACCGGCTGCGCGACGAGGAGGTCGACGTCGTCGTCCTCCAGCGGACCCGCGACATCGAGCTGTGCCGGGAGTGGCTCGGGCGCGAGCCGGGGCGCGACCTGCCCGCGGTCTTCGTCGAGCACAACACGCCCAGGGGCGACGTGCCGATGACGCGCCACCCGCTCGCCGACCAGACCGCCATCCCGATCGCCCACGTCACGCACTTCAACGAGCTCTTCTACGACAACGGCTCCGCGCCGACCGTGGTCGTCGAGCACGGCGTGGTCGACCCGGGCGAGCTCTACACCGGCGAGCTCCCGCGCGCGGGCGTCGCCGTCAACGAGCCGGTGCGCCGGGGCCGGGTGACGGGCAGCGACCTGCTGCGCCGCTTCCAGGACGCCGCGCCGCTGGACGTCTTCGGCATGCGGCTCGCCGGGCTGCACGAGGCGTACGGCCTGGACCCGGAGCGGGTGGCCCTCCACGAGGACCCGCCGCAGCACGAGATGCACCGGGAGATGGCCAGGCGGCGGGTCTACCTGCACCCGCTGCGCTGGACCTCGCTCGGCCTGTCGCTGATCGAGGCCATGCACATGGCGATGCCCGTCGTCGTCCTGGCGACGACGGAGTCCGTGGAGGCGGTGCCTCGCGACGCGGGGTGCCTCAGCACGCGGGTGGACGTCCTGTCCGAGGCCCTGCGCCAGTACCTCCACGACCACGACGCGGCCCGGCTGGCCGGGAAGTCCGCCCGGGCGTACGCGCTCGAGCGCTACGGGCTCGCCCGCTTCCTGCGCGACTGGGACGCCCTGCTGAGAGAGGTGGTGCGCACATGACCGGGCCGATGAGGATCGCGATGATCTCCGAGCACGCGAGCCCGCTGGCGGTCGTCGGGGGCGTCGACGCCGGAGGGCAGAACGTCCACGTCGCCGCGCTCGCGGCGGGGCTGGCGCGCCGGGGTCACGACGTCACCGTCTACACCCGGCGCGACACCACCGCGCTTCCCGACCGCGTGGAGACCGCGGACGGCTACGCCGTCGAGCACGTGCTGGCCGGGCCGCCGGCCGAGGTGCCGAAGGACGAGCTGCTGCCGCACATCCCCGACCTCGGGCGCGGCGTCGCCGACCGGATCGTGGACGAGCGCCCGGACGTCGTGCACGCGCACTTCTGGATGAGCGGGCTCGCCGCCCTGCTCGCGACGCGCGGCACGGGCGTGCCCGTCGTGCAGACGTTCCACGCCCTCGGCACGGTCAAGCGCCGTCACCAGGGCACCTCGGACACCAGCCCGCCGCAGCGGCTGCGCATCGAGCGGGCGGTCGCCCACGACGCCGACCGGATCGTCGCCACCTGCAGCGACGAGGTCGCCGAGCTCGTCCGCATGGGCGCGCGGCGCACGAGCATCTCGGTCGTGCCGTGCGGCGTCGACGTCGAGCACTTCACCCCGACGGGCCCGCGGCTCGAGCTGCCGACGACCGGTCGGCGGCACCGCCTGCTCGTCGTCGGCCGGCTCGTCGCCCGCAAGGGGGTCGACGACGTCATCCGCGCGATGGCGCGGCTGCGCGACACCGAGCTCGTCGTCGCCGGCGGCCCGCCGGCCGCCGAGATGGACATCGACCCCGAGGCGGTGCGGCTGCGCGAGGTCGCCGCGCGCGCCGGGGTGCTGGACCGGGTCGTCTTCCTCGGCCAGGTCACCCGCGACCGGATGCCGGCGCTCATGCGCTCCGTCGACGCGCTCGTGACCGTGCCGTGGTACGAGCCCTTCGGCATCGTGCCGCTCGAGGCCATGGCCTGCGGGCTGCCCGTCGTCGCGTCGGCGGTGGGGGGCCTCGTGGACACCGTGGTCGACGGCACCACCGGGCTGCTGGTGCCGCCGCGCAACCCCGAGGCGCTCGCCGAGACGCTGCGCCGCCTGCTCGCCGACCCGGTGCGCCGGGAGGCCTTCGGCTTCGCCGGGGTCGACCGGGCGCGCGCCCGCTACGCCTGGGACCGCGTCGCCCTCGACACCGAGTCGGTCTACGCCTCGCTCGTCGCGCCCAGCGCCGCGGTGCCCCCCGCCGAGGTCGCGGCGGACGACCTCGACGAGCTCGACGACGGGCCGACCATCGACCTGACGACGCGCGAGGCGGTGCGATGAGCGGCACCGGTCCGCTCGTCGTCGTCGGCGACGCCCTGCTCGACGTCGACCTGCTCGGCGCGGTCGAGCGCGTCGCGCCCGACGCGCCCGTGCCCGTGCTCGACGTGGTCGAGGAGGTGCCGCGGCCCGGCGGCGCCGCGCTGGCCGCCCTGCTGGCGGCGCGCGACGGCCGCGAGGTCGTGCTCGTCACGCCGCTCGGCGACGACGAGGGCGCGCAGCGCCTGCGCGCCCTGCTCGCCGGCACCGTCCGCGTCGTCGGGCTGCCCTGGACCGGCACCACCGCCGTGAAGACCCGGGTCCGCTCCGCCGGCCAGTCGCTCGTCCGCATCGACACCGGCGGCGCGCCCGGCAGCGTCACCGCCGTGACGCCCGAGGCCGAGCAGGTCCTGCAGGGCGCCGGCGCCGTGCTCGTGGCGGACTACGGCCGCGGCGCGACCGCCTCCGAGCCCCTCCGCGCGCTGCTCGCTGCGACGGCTGTCCGTGTCCCCGTGGTCTGGGACCCGCACCCGCGCGGCAGCGCCCCCGTCGCCGGCGTGCGCCTCGTGACCCCCAACGCGGCGGAGGCCGCCGGGGCGTCCGGGGTGCCGGGGAAGGGCGTCGGCCCCGCCGCCGCGCAGGCCCAGGAGCTGGTGCGCCGCTGGGGCGCGACCGCGGTGTCCGTCACGCTCGGCGCGCGCGGCGCGCTGGTGTCGTACGGCGACGGCGCCCCCCTCGTCGTGCCCGCGCCGCCGGTGGCGTGCGTCGACCCGTGCGGAGCGGGCGACCGCTTCGCCTCCGCCGCGGCGGGGCTGCTCGCCGACGGCGCGCTCCCGACCGAGGCGGTGCAGGGCGCGGTCGCCGCCGCGTCCGCCTTCGTCGCCGCCGGCGGGGCGGCCTCCGTCCGCGTCGACGCCCCGGCCCCCGCCGCCGCGCCGCCTGCCGGCGGCTCCGTCGCGGAGCCCACCAGCGGCTCCGCCGCGGACGTCATCGCGCGGGTCCGCGCGGCCGGCGGCACGGTCGTCGCCACGGGCGGCTGCTTCGACCTGCTCCACGCCGGCCACGTCGCCACCCTCGAGGCGGCCCGCGCGCTGGGCGACTGCCTCGTCGTCTGCCTCAACAGCGACGACTCGGTGCGCCGGCTCAAGGGCCCGGAGCGCCCGCTGCAGACCGAGGACGACCGGGCCCGCGTGCTCGGCGCCCTGGGCTGCGTCGACGCGGTCGTCGTCTTCGGCGAGGACACCCCCGAGGCCGTGCTCGCCGAGCTGCGGCCCGACGTCTGGGCCAAGGGCGGCGACTACGCCGGCGCCGACCTGCCGGAGGCCCGCCTCGTGCAGGGCTGGGGCGGGGCGGCGGTCGTGCTGCCCTACCTCGACGGCCGCTCGACGACCTCGCTCGTCGCGACCGCGCGGCGCACCGGCACCATCGACCTCGACGCCCTCGCGGGCGCCACCCGACCCACCACGCACCACTCGACGAAGCAGGAGAGCGCATGACCGACGTCGGCAAGGTCCTCGTCACCGGTGGTTCCTCGGGCCTCGGCGCCGCCGTGGTCCAGGCGGTCGAGAAGGCCGGCGGCACGCCGTACGTCCTCGACCGGGTCGCGCCCGCGGACGGCGTGGCCCACGAGCTCGTCGACCTCGCCGACCCCCGCGCGGCCGAGCAGGCGACGCGCCGCCTCGTCGAGCAGGCCGGCGGCCTCGACGCCGTCGTGACCGCCGCGGGCATGGACCGCTGCGGCAAGCTCGAGGACGTCCCTGCCGAGGAGTGGGACCGCGTCGTCATGGTCAACCTGCTCGGCACCGTCTCGGTCGTCCGGGCGGCGCTGCCCGAGCTGCTCGCCGTGCGCGGCAAGGTCGTCACCGTCGCGTCGACGCTGGGCTGGCGGGCGCTGTCCGACGCCACGGCGTACTGCGCCTCGAAGTTCGGCGTCGTGGGCTTCACCCGCGCGCTCAACGTCGAGACGCAGGGGCGGCTCGGCGTCACGCTGCTCGTCCCCGGCGGGATGCAGACGCACTTCTTCGACGACCGCGACCCGCAGTACAAGCCGGGCCCCGACGCGAAGCTCAACCGCCCCGACGACGTCGCGCAGGCGGTGCTCTTCGCCCTCCAGCAGCCCGAGGGGTGCGAGGTGCGCGAGCTCATGGTGGCCGCCAGCGTCGAGCCCTCGTGGCCCTAGCGGGACCCGCGCAGCGCCCGGGGGTCCTCGTCCTCCGGGCGCTCGCCCTCGGCGACCTGCTGGTCGCCGTCCCGGCCCTCAAGGCCCTGCGCGCGGCGCTGCCCGAACCCCTGGTCCTCGCGGCGCCGCGCGCGCTCGCTCCGGTGGCGGCGCTGACCGGCGCCGTCGACCACGTGGTCGACGTGCGCGGCCTGGACGACCCCCTGCCCGTGGAGCTCGCGGGTGCGCCGGTCGCCGTCAACCTGCACGGCCGCGGCCCCCAGTCGCACGCCCTGCTCGCCGCCGCCGGGCCGGGGCGGCTGGTCGCCTTCGCCTGCCCGCCCGACCACCCCGACGGACCCGCGTGGGTGGAGCACGAGCACGAGCGGGAGCGCTGGTGCCGGCTCGTCCGCGCCGGGCTCGGTCCGGCCCACCCCGGGCCGGACCCCGACGACGTCGCGCTGGCCGTGCCCTCCGTCGCGCCTCCCGTCGCAGGGGCTGCGGTCCTCCACGTCGGCGCGGGCTACGGCAGCCGCCGCTGGCCAGTCGAGCGCTGGGCGGCCGTCGCCTCCGCCCTGGCCGCCGACCACCGGGTCGTGCTCACCGGCAGCGCCGCCGAGCGTCCCGACGCGCTCGCGGTCGCGGCGGCCGCCGGCCTCCCCGACGACGCCGTGCTCGCCGGCCGGACCTCGCTCGACGAGCTCGCCGCCCTGGTCGCGGCCGCCGAGCTCGTCGTCTCGGGGGACACCGGCGTCGCGCACCTCGCCAGCGCGTACGCCGTGGCCTCGGTCGTGCTCTTCGGCCCCGCCCCGCCCGCCCGCTGGTCGCCGCCGCCCCGCCCGCAGCACGCCGTGCTCTGGCACGGGGACCCGGCGGACCCGTGGGCCCAGGGCGACGTCTACGGCGCCGCCCTCGACCCGCTGCTGGCGCGCGTCCTGCCCGGCGAGGTGCTGGCCGCGGTGGAGCGCGTGCTGGACGCCCCGCGCGCCCCGCTGCGTGCCCGGGCCGGCCGGGGTGCACCATGAGGGGGTGCGCTCCGTGATCAGCTCCGTCCGCCGCCCGCGCGGCTCGCTCGAGGCCGAGGTCCTCGCCGTGCTCGCCGCAGCGCCCGAGCCGCTCACGCCGGCAGCGGTGCAGCGGGCGCTGGACCAGGGCGCCGAGCTGGCCTACACCACGGTGACGACGGTGCTCGTGCGCCTGCACGACAAGGGGCTGGTGACGCGCGAGCGCGCGGGCCGCGCCTACCTCTACGCCGCCGTCTCCGGCCCGGACAGCGTCGAGGTCCGCGTGGCCGCACGGCGGATGCGCAAGCTGCTCGACTCCGGGGCCGACCGGCGTGGGGTGCTGGCCCGCTTCGTCGCCGAGCTGCCCGCCGACGACGAGGCCGTGCTGGCCGACCTGCTGGCGCAGGCCGAGCGGGCACCCGGCTCGGCCGCAGCGGGCGGCTAGCCCCCGTGCTCGTCGGCCCCGCCGCGCTCGTCGCGCCCGTGGTCGAGGCCCTCGTCCTCGCGCGCTGCGCCCCCGCCGTGGCCCGTCGGCTGCACCCGGCGACCGCGACGTGGCTGCTCGGGCTGCTGGCCCTGGGCTGCGCCGCCTCCACCGTGGTGACGCTGGTCGCGCTCGTCTCGGGGCTCTCGCTGGGCGAGCTGGTCGAGCTGTGGCCGCGCAGCCCGCGCCCCGGGGGACCGGTCATCGCCGGGCTCGCCGTCGCCTGCACCGGGGTCGGCCTGCTCGCGGTGCTGCCGGTCGCCGGCCCCGCGGCGCGCGACTGGTGGCGGGCGCGTCGGGCCTGCCCGGCGGTGCGACCGCCGGACGGCCTGCTCGTCGTCGAGGAGAGCGCTCCCGAGGCCTACGCCGTGCCCGCCGCGGGGGGCCTCGTCGTCGTCTCGACCGGCATGCTCGCCCTGCTCGAGCCGCAGGAGCGCGCCGTGCTCCTCGCCCACGAGCGGGCCCACCTGCGCCACCGGCACCACCTGCACCGGCTGCTCGTCCGCGCCTGCGCCGTCGCCAACCCGCTGCTCCGCCCGGTCGTCCGGGTCAGCGCCCAGCAGGTCGAGCGGTGGGCCGACGAGGTCGCCGCCCGCGAGGTGGGGGACCGTACGGTCGCGGCGCGCAGCCTCGCGCGGGCCGCGCTCGCGACACGCGCCCCGGCGGCCGGCCTCGCCGCCGGCGGGGGTGACTCCGCGGAGCGCGTCCGCGCCCTGCTGGACCCGGCGGCCCCCCGCCGGGTCGGGCTCGTCGCGGTCGCCGCCGCCCTGGCCGCCACGATGCTGCTCGCCGCGGTGGCGCAGGCCGACCGCGTCGAGGACCGCTGGGAGCGGCTGCCCACGCCCGTCGCCGACACGCGCCACGGGTGAGTCAACCCGCGCCGGCGGGGTACTCCTCGATCATGACCTCCCGTACGCCGCTCGACGCCCTGTTCGCCGGCTACCTGCGCGACCTCGTGCAGATCGCCGAGCTCGCCCGGGTGCAGCGCGAGCGCGAGAACCGCGCCGCCAACTCCCTCGTCGGCAAGCTCGCGCTGGAGGCGGTCCGGCTCAGCGCGTACGAGCGGGCGTTCCTCCTCCCGGTCGCCGCCGAGGTGCTCGACGACGGCCCCGCCGTGGTGGACCGCGAGGTCGCCCGGCTCGACCGGCTCGAGGAGCTCGTCGGCGGCCTCGAGGCGCTCGACATGGCGACCGGCGGCCCGGCCCTGGACGCCGTCGCCGACTACGCCGCGGAGCTCGCGTCCGACCAGCGCCACGGGCTGCTCCCGCGCCTGGCGCAGGCGCTGCCGGCGGGCGACCTCGTCGAGCTCGGCGCCCGCGTGACGCCGACCCAGGAGCCCGGCTCGACCCACTCGCACCCGAAGCTCACCGGCGGCCACGACGTCACGACGTGGCCGGGCGTCGGGATGCTCCACTCGCTGCGGGAGGCCTTCGCCACGGAGATCTCGCTCCGCCAGGCGGTCTGAGCTAGCGCCTGCGCCAGCCGCGCAGGACGAACTCCGCGGTGGCCCGCACCGCCCGGGGCTCCCACGTCGTGTGCCGTGCCGAGGGCGTCATCGCGTGGAGGTCACCGGCGGCCGCCGGGTCGAGCTCCAGCGGCAGCGCCAGCTCCTCGCGGTCCAGCGGCTCGAGGTGCGCGCCGAGCTGCTCCTCCAGCCGCTCCTCCTTGCCGGCCTCGATGCCGATGAGCGCGGCCTCCTCCCGCAGCTCGCGCAGGTGCCCGGGCCCCGGCGTGACCGTCAGCAGGACGCCGGCGGGTGCCAGGACGCGGGCCGTCTCGGCGGGCGCGCGGGGCGCGAAGACCACGAGGGCGAGCGCGGCGGCGCCGTCGCCCACGGGCAGCGGCGCCCAGACGTCCGCCGCGACGGCGAGCAGCCGCTCGTGCGCCCGTGCCGCCAGGCGCAGGGCGGGCTTGGAGGTGTCGAGGGCGAGCCCGGGACGACCGGGCAGCGCGTCGAGGACGGCGGCGGCGTACCAGCCGGTCCCGGCGCCGAGGTCGACCACGCCGCCCGCCGGCAGCTCGAGGCCCGCGGCCAGCTCCGCGAGGCGGTCGCGCAGCGGGGCGTACCAGCCGGCGGCGAGGAAGCGCTGGCGCGCGGCCACCTGGCCCGGCTCGTCCCCGGTGCCGGTGTGCGCGCCCGGCTGGAGCAGGCTGAGGTAGCCCTGCCGGGCCCGGTCGTACGCGTGGCCGCGCCCGCACTCCGCGCCGCTGGGCGTGGAGGAGAGCGCGCCGCGGCAGACGGGGCAGGCGAGCAGGTCGAGCGGCGTCACGCGGGGGAGCGTACGCAGGAGCCCCGGCAGCGCGTGGCTGCCGGGGCTCGCTGGTGCTGCCGGTCAGGCGGTCGGGGGCGCCTGCACGTCGCCGCGCCACGCGCCGGTCTCCTGGCCCCCGCGCGACTCGATGAAGGTCTTGAAGCGCTCGAGGTCGCCCTTGACGCGGCGCTCGACGAAGCCGAGCTTGTCGCCGGCCTGCTCGACGAAGCCCTCGGGCTGGTAGTCCATCTGCACCATGACGCGGGTCTTGGCGGCGTCGAGGCGGTGGAAGGTGACGACGCCCGCGTGGGACGTGCCGTCCACGGACTTCCACGCGACGCGCTCGTCGGGGTGCTGCTCGGTGATCTCGGCGTCGAACTCGCGCTTCTGGCCGGCGATCTCGGTGACCCAGTGGGTCATCGTGTCGCTGGTCTGGTCGATGCGCTCGACGCCCTCCATGAAGTTCGGGAACTCGGCGAACTGCGTCCACTGGTTGTAGGCGGCGCTCACCGGGACATCGACGTCGATGCTCTGCTCGACCGTGCTCATCTGCATCGTCCTTCCGCTGGGGGTCCTTCGTCTCTGACGTCGGAGATCGTGCCCGGGGCGAAGTTGGCCAAAACCCGGTCAACTCGTCCCCGGGGCCCCCGTCACGAGCGCGGAGCGGGCTCCAGGTGGACGACCTTCGTCGTCGTCATCTCGTCGAGCAGCTCGGGGCCGTAGCCGAACCCGGAGCCCGAACGGCCGCGCGGCTGGGCAGCCCCGCCGGGCGCCCCGCCGAAGACCGCGTTGACCTTCACGGTGCCGACCGGCAGCTCGCGCCAGGCGCGCTGGGCGTGCTCCTGGTCGGCGGTGAGCACCGTCGCCGCCAGGCCGTACGGGCCGGCGCAGGCGAGCGCGAGCGCCTCGTCGAACGACGCGACGACGCGCACCGGCGCAACCGGGCCGAAGGTCTCCTCGCGCATGACGTCCATGTCCTCGGTGCAGCCGGAGAGGACGGTGCAGGGGTACGCCGCCCCCGGCCCGTCCGGGACCTCGCCGCCGGTGAGCACGGTCGCGCCTGCCTCGACCGCGGCCGCCACGTGGGCGTGGACCGCGTCGCGCATGCGACGGTCGACGAGCGGGCCGATGGCGAACGTCCGGGCGCGCTCGACCAGCGCGGCCAGGAAGGGCTCGGCCACGTCGGCGTGGACGTAGATGCGCTCGACGGAGGTGCAGATCTGGCCGGCGTTCGCGAAGGAGCCGAGAGCCGCCTGCGCCGCCGCCCACGCGGGGTCGACGCCCGCGTCGACGACGAGGGGGTCGTTGCCGCCGTTCTCCAGCAGCGTCTTGGCGCCCGTCCGCGCGGTGGCCTCGGCGATGGAGCGGCCGGTCGCGGTGGAGCCGACGTGCGCGACGACGTCGACGCCCTCGGCCGCGGCGAGCAGCGCGCCGGTCGAACCGTCGCCGCAGAGCACGGTGAGCACCCCGGCCGGGAGGTCCTCGGCGAGGATCTCGGCCAGGCGCACCGCGACGTGGGTGGCGCGCTCGCTGGGCTTGAGCACGACGACGTTGCCGGTGACGAGCGCGGCGCCGAGCAGCCCGCAGGCCACGGCGACCGGGTCGTTCCAGGGGACGACCGCGGCCACGACGCCTCGCGGCTGCGCGACCATGAGGTCGGTCGCGCCCCAGCCGCCCTGCAGGGCGCGCCCGCGGTGCAGCGGGCCGAGCTCGGCGTACTGCGCGAGGGTGCCGGCCCCCGCGAGCACACCGCCGCGCGCGTCGTCGAGCGGCTTGCCCATCTCGCGGCGGGTGAGCTCGGCGAGCTCGTCGGCCGCCTCACGGACCCGCAGCGCAGCGCCCGCCAGCCAGGCCCCGCGCTCGCCCGGCGCCGTCCGCGCCCAGGCCTCGCGGGCCTTGCCGGCGGCGGCGAGGGCAGCGGCGACTTGCTCGGGGCCGGCGACGGGGACCGTCCCGACGAGCGAGCCGTCGGACGGGTCGAGGATGTCGAAGGAGCTGACGCCGTCGGTGCTCCAGGTGCCGTCGAGCAGGTGCTGGGCGTGGGTCACGGGGGGCCTTTCGCTGGGGGAGGTGGGGGTGGTCACTGCTGCAGCCAGGAGCGGTCGCGGAGGTGGGGCCCGGCGACCGGGCCCATGAGCTGCATGCCGCCGTCGACGAGCCAGCTCGCGCCCGTGACGTACGCCGCGTCGGGCGAGGCGAGGAAGGCGATGGTCGCGGCGACCTCCCGCGCGTCGCCCGGCCGCCCGACGGGCACGCCCGGCCGGTCCTGCCCGGCCATGCCGTCGGAGCGGGGGTCCTCGTCCTCCTGCCCCGTCATCGGCGTGGCGATCTCGCCGGGGGCGACCGCGTTGACCGTGATGCCGTGCTGGGCCAGCTCGAGCGCCATCGCCTTGGTCAGCAGGCCCAGCCCGCCCTTCGCCGCGGAGTACGCCGCGTTCCCGAGCAGCGGCAGGTGCTCGTGGATGCTCGTGACGTTGACGATCCGCCCGCCCGCGCCCTGCGCGACCATGCGCCGCGCGGCGCGCTGCGCGCAGAGGAACGCGCCGTCGAGGTCGACCGACAGCACCCGGCGCCAGTCGTCGTACGCCATCTCGAGGAACGGCGCGCTGACGCCCACCCCGGCGTCGTTGACGAGGACGTCGATCCCGCCCAGGGCGTCGGCCAGCTCGTCCACCGCACCGGCGGCCTCCGGCAACCGGGTGAGGTCGAGGTGGCGCACCTCCGCGCGGCGGCCCAGGGCGCGTACCTCGTCCGCGGTCCGCTCAGCCGCCTCCTCCTCGCGGTACCACGTGACGCCCACGTCGCACCCGGCGCGGGCCAGGGCCACGGCGGTGGCGCGCCCGATGCCCGACTCGCTCCCCGTCACCACCGCACGGCGCGGCTCGAAGCTCATGATCACCGGCGTACCCGCTCGGCGCGCGTCCTAGCCACGCGCGCACGCTACCCGCCGCCCCCGCGCCCGGACAGTTGCATCACAGCACCTGTCGCTGGGTAGGCCCGCCTCGTGACCGTGGAGCGCGAGGTCAGCGTCGACCGCATCGAGGACCCGTGGGGGCTCGCCGCCCCCCATCCGCAGGGCACGCCGTGGTCGGTGCGCCAGGACCTGTGGCTGGAGCCCGGGACGGGCGAGGACGCCGTGGAGCGGTGGGTCCCCTCGGCCTGCGTGCTCTGCAGCAACGGCTGCGGCTGCGAGATCGCCGTCGCGGGCGGGCGGATGGTCGGCGTACGCGGCCGCGCCTCCGACCCGGTCAACCTCGGGCGGCTGGGGCCGAAGGGGCTGTTCGCCAGCACCCCGTGGTCGCACTCGCGCGAGCGGCTGTCCCGCCCCCTGCTGCGCAAGGACGGCGAGCTCGTCGAGGTCGGCTGGGACGAGGCGATGGATGCCGTCGTGCAGGCATCGCGCCGGGTGCTGGCCGAGAAGGGCCCGCTGGGCATGGGGTTCTACACCTCCGGCCAGCTCATGCTCGAGGAGTACTACGCGCTCGGCGTGATCGGCAAGGCCGGCATCGGAACGCCACACATGGACGGGAACACGCGCCTCTGCACCGCGACCGCGGCCGCCTCGCTGAAGGAGAGCTTCGGCACGGACGGCCAGCCGGGGACCTATGACGACATCGAGCACTGCGATGCGCTGTTCCTGTGGGGACACAACGTCGCCGAGACGCAGACCGTCCTCTGGCGCCGGATGCTCGACCGGCTCGAAGCACCCGACCGCCCCGCCCTCGTGCTCGTCGACCCGCGCGAGACGCCTGTGGCGGCCAAGGCCGACGTGCACCTGCGTGTGCTGCCCGGCACCAACCAGGCCCTCATGCTGGGGCTCACGCGCGAGCTGCTGCACCACGGCTGGTGGGACGAGGCGTGGGTGCAGGCGCACACCATCGGGCTCGAGGAGATGCGCAGCACCGTGGAGCCCTGGACGCTCGACCGCACCGCCGAGGTGTGCGGGGTGCCGGCAGCCGAGATCGCCCATGCCGCGCGCATCTTCGGCACCCGCGACCGGGTGCTGTCCACGGTGCTCCAGGGCTTCTACCAGTCGCACCAGGCGACGGCGGCCTCCGTCGCCGTCAACAACCTCCACCTGCTGCGCGCGATGATCGGGCGGCCGGGCGCCGGCGTCCTGCAGATGAACGGCCAGCCCACCGCGCAGAACAACCGGGAGTGCGGGGCCGACGGCGACCTGCCGGCCTTCCGCAACTGGAGCAACGAGGAGCACGTGCGGCAGCTCGCGGAGCTGTGGAACGTCGAGCCCTCGACGATCCCGCACTGGGCGCCACCGACGCATGCCATGCAGATCTGGCGCTACGCGGAGCAGGGGTCGATCGGCTTCCTCTGGATCAGCGCGACCAACCCTGCGGTCTCCCTGCCGGAGCTACCGCGCATCCGCGAGATCCTGCAGCAGGACAGGCTGTTCACCGTCGTCAACGACGGCTTCCTGACCGAGACCGCCGAGCTCGCCGACGTGGTGCTGCCCTCCGCGATGTGGGGCGAGAAGACCGGCACCTTCACCAACGCCAGCCGCTACGTGCACCTCGCGCAGCAGGCCGTCGAGCCCTACGGTGAGTCCCGCAGCGACCTCGACATCTGGCTCGACTACGCCCGCCGCATGGACTTCCGCGACAAGGACGGCCAGCCGCTCATTCCCTGGCAGACACCGGAGGACGTCTTCGAGGCGTGGAAGGAGTGCTCGAAGGGGCGCCCCTGCGACTACTCCGGCCTCACCTACGAGCGGCTCGCCGAGGGCCCGGTGCAGTGGCCGGTGACGGCGGAGCGCCCGTCGGGGACGGCCAGGCTCTACCCCGACGCGCACTTCGGGACGGACACGGACTACGCCGAGAGCTGGGGCCAGGACCTGGAGACCGGCGCCAGCACGACGGAGGAGCAGCACAAGGCGATGGCGCCTGCAGGTCGGGCGTTCCTCCGCGTCGTGGACCACTCCCCGCCGCCCGAGGTCCCGTCCGCGGAGTTCCCGCTGGTCCTCACGACGGGGCGGACGGTCTACCACTTCCACACGCGGACGAAGACCGGTCGCGCGCGCCAGCTGCGTGAGGCGGCTCCTCGGGTGTGGGTGGAGCTGAGCGCCGAGGACGCCGAGTCGGCAGGAGTGGCTGCGGGACAGCGGGTCCGTGTCGAGTCCCCGCGGGGGGCGCTGGAGGCCGAGGTGCGGATCGGGCGGACGCGTACGGGTGTGGTGTTCATCCCGTGGCACTACGGCCAGCGCAAGGGCGAGCCGCACACCGCCGCGAACGAGCTCACCATCACCGCCTGGGACCCGGTCTCGAAGCAGCCGCTGTTCAAGATCGGCGCCTGCCGGGTCCGCCCGCTGGAGGAGGGGTGAGCGGACGGCAGCTCCCCGTCCTCGTCGCCGAGCTGCTGGCGGGGGAGGAGCAGCTCGCGGCCGCGCTGCGCGAGGTGGGCCAGCGGCACGCGGCCGAGGCGGACGTGGTCCACACGGCCCACGTGCTCGCCGAGCACGGCGACGCGCGCGCTGCGCAGCTGCGCGCGCTGGGGCCGGCTGCGCTCGTGCCGCACGCGCCCGGCATCGCCCGCGCCGCGCTCGCCGGCAACGGGCCTGACGGCACCGGCCTCGTGCTCGACCTGCTGGAGCTCTACGCCCTCGCCGCCTGGGTGGACCAGGGCTGGACGCTGCTCGGCCAGGTCGCGCAGGGCGAGCGTGACGAGCAGCTGCTCGCCGCCGTGGGGGAGGCGGAGCAGGGCGCCTCGAAGGTCCTCGCCTGGGTGGGGACGCGCGCGGAGCAGGCGGCGCCGCAGGCGATGCTCGTGCCTCCGGACTAGCGCCGGGCCAGAGGGGGTCCTGCCGCTCCCCGGACCGCTGGTCCGTGGAGGACGGGAGCACTGCCCCGGGTGCGCGGCGAGGCGCACGCTGGGAGCATCGCACCGGGAAGGAGAACCCCGTACATGACCAGCACTCCCACCACCCTGCCGGGCGGGACGTACGCGCTCGCCGACGACGTCGTCCTCACGCGCGTCGGCTACGGCGCCATGCAGCTCGCCGGTCCTCACGTCTTCGGCCCGCCGAAGGACCGCGCGGCTGCCGTCGCGGTGCTGCGCGAGGCGGTGTCGCTCGGCATCACCCACATCGACACGGCCGACTTCTACGGCCCGCACATCACCAACGAGATCATCCGCGAGGCGCTGTCGCCGTACCCCGACGACCTCCACATCGTCACCAAGGTCGGCGCCGTCCGCGACGACAAGGGCAACTGGCTGCAGCAGCGCGAGCCGCACCAGCTCCAGCAGCAGGTGCGCGACAACCTCGAGCGGCTCGGGCTCGACGCCCTCGACGTCGTGAACCTGCGGGTGGGCGGGCAGGAGCGCCCGACCCGCGGCTCGATCGGGCGGAAGGTCGAGGCGCTCGCCGAGCTGCAGCAGCAGGGCCTCGTCAAGCACGTCGGGCTGAGCACCGTGTCGGCGGAGCAGGTCGCCGAGGCGCAGGCCATCACGCCGGTCGTCTGCGTGCAGAACATGTACAACATCGCCAACCGCCAGGACGACGAGCTCGTCGACGCGCTGGCCGAGCAGGGCATCGCGTACGTGCCGTACTTCCCGCTCGGCGGCTTCTCGCCCCTGCAGTCCTCCGAGCTCGACGCCGTCGCCCAGCAGCTCGGCGCCACGCCGATGGCCGTCGCGCTCGCCTGGCTGCTGCAGCGCTCGCCGAACATCCTGCTGATCCCCGGGACGTCCTCCGTGGAGCACCTGCGGGAGAACGTCGCGGCCGCCGGCCTCGAGCTGTCCGACGTCGTGCTGGAGGCGCTGGACCGCATCGGCTCCTGACGCCTCAGGCGGTGACGGGTGCCCGCTCCGCGCCGTGGAGCCGCGTCGACAGCATCGTGACCGCGAGCGCCGCAGCGACGACGAGGAGCAGGGCGACGCGCAGGCTGCTGGCCTGCGCGAGCGCACCGATGAGCGGCGGGCCGAGGAGGAACGCCGGCCACTGGCCGAGCACCGCCACCGAGATGCCCTCGCCAGGAGTGAGGCCGGGCTGGTTGCCCGCCAGCCCGTACGCCGTGGGCACGATGCAGCCCAGCCCGAGACCGAGCACGGCGAAGCCGATCAGCGCCGTGGCGGGCACTCCTCCCACGAGGGCGAGGCCGATCCCGCAGGCGGCCACCAGGGCGGCGGCGCGCAGGAACGCGACGCGGCCGAGCCGCGCGACGATGACGTCGCCCTTGCTGCGGGCGAGGAACATCGCGAGCGAGAAGCAGGAGAACGTCGCGGCGCCGAGCGCCGCCCCGGCGCCGAGGGTGTCGCTGGTGTAGAGCGCGCTCCACTGCCCGGCCCCGCCCTCGCCGATCGAGGAGCAGAAGGCGATCGCGCCGAGCAGCGCGAGCTGCGGGGTGACCCGGGAGCGCAGGCCGCGCCGGTGCTCCCGGGCGGGGGGAGGGACGTCGGCCGGGAGCCCGTGCGACGCGGCGAGCAGCAGCCCGGCGAGGACGACCGCGGTGACGCCGAGCTGCCGCGCGGGGGAGAGCCCGGCCTGCGCGGCGAGGATGCCGAGCAGGCCGCCAGTGAGCTGACCGACGCTGAAGCAGGCGTGGAAGGTCGCGAGGATCGGGCGGGCGTACTCCCGCTCGACCTCGACGGCCTGCGCGTTCATGGGCGTCGAGAGCAGGTTGAAGGCGAAGCCCTGCACGAGCAGGGCGGCGACGAGGGCGAGGGGCCCGCCGGACAGCGCGGCCACGGGCGCGTCGAGGAGCAGCAGCGCGGCGCCGGCGAGCGCGAGGCGCCGCGGGCCCGTCCGCCGCACGAGCGAGGCGACGAGGGCGATCCCGACGAGCGAGCCGACGGTGCCGGCGGTGCTGAGCAGTCCCCAGCGGCCCTCGGAGACGCCGACCTGGGCCCGCACCCCGGGGATGCGGCCGGCCCAGCTGCCGCTGACCGTGCCCATGAGGACGAACAGCGCGGCGACGGAGCTGCGGGCGCGGACCAGCGGGGAGGACGGCACAGGGCAGGATTGTACCGATACATCCTGGCGAGATGCCCCGGTACGCTCCTCCGCGTGCGACTCCGTCCCCTCGCCGCGCTGGCCCTGCTCGCCCTGGCGCCGCTGGCCGCCTGCACGGGAGGCTCCGACGCCGCCGACCGGGACGCAGCCGCGTCGCCGACTGCCGCGCCCACCGTCACGGGCACCACCGCGGCTCCGACGCCGGCACCGCGCCCGTCCCCGACGACCGCCGCGGCACCCTGGGGGCGCGGCCCGCTGTTCCCCGGCCACGTCCTCGTCGGCTGGGCGGGCCACGAGCTGTCCCCGGGCCTCGGCGTGCTCGGCATCGGCCCGCTGTCGGACAAGGCCCGCCAGGTGCGCGCCGCCGCCCGCGCGTACGCCGGGCCGGGTCGTCGCCCCGTCCCCGTCTTCGAGCTGATCGCGACGGTCGTGCGCGGGGGAGCGGGAGACGACGGGATGTACCGCGCCCGCGCCGACGACGAGCTCGTCGGGCGCTACCTCGCGGAGGTGCGGCGGGCGCACGGGCTGCTGCTGCTCGGGATCCAGCCCGGCCGGGCCGACTTCCTGCCGGAGGTGCAGGCCTACGAGCGGTGGCTGCGCGAGCCCGACGTCGGCGTCGCCCTCGACCCGGAGTGGGCGGTCGGCCCGCACGACCTGCCCGGGCGGGTCTTCGGCCGCACGACCGGGCACGAGCTCGACGGGGTGGCGGCGTACCTCTCGGGCGTGGTGCGGGACGCGCACCTGCCCGAGAAGGTCATGGTCTACCACCAGCTCGCGCCGCAGATCGTCACGGGCGAGGCGGGGCTGCACCGCCACCCGGGCGTGGACATCGTCAAGACCGTCGACGGCATCGGCACCCCGGGCGCGAAGACCGGCACCTACCACCAGGTCATCGCGACGCGGCCGGCGTTCGTGCGCGCGGGGTTCAAGCTGTTCCGCGACGAGGACCGTGACCGCGGCGGCCGCGTGATGCGCCCCGCCGAGGTCCTGGCCCTGCGCCCCCAGCCGGTCTACGTCGTCGTCGAGTAGGCGTCGGGCAGCGCTAGCGCGCGGTGTGCTTGACGGCGTACATGCGCTGGTCGGCGGCGTGCAGCAGCGCGTCGAAGTCCGCGCCGTCGTGGGGGTACGCGCCGACCCCGATGCTCGCCCGCACCGCGATCTGACCGCGCCGGGTCTGCACCGGCAGCGCCAGCAGGGTCGCCAGCTCGCCGGCGACGCGCTCGCCCTCGTCCCACGCGCCGTCGCGGTCCAGCCCGGCGAGCACGACGAGGAACTCGTCGCCGCCGAGCCGGGCGACGACGTCACCGCGGCGCAGGCGGGTCTGCAGCCGGTGGGCCGTGGCCTTGAGCAGGTCGTCGCCGGTGAGGTGCCCATGGGCGTCGTTGACCTGCTTGAAGCCGTCGAGGTCGAGGTACAGCACGGCCACGCCGGTGCCCGAGACCTGCGCGTGCAGCAGCGTGCTCTCCAGCACCTCCGGCAGCTTGCGCCGGTTGAGGGCGCCGGTCAGCGGGTCGCGGTAGGCGAGCGACTCGATCTCCGCGGCGTACGCCTCGGCCCGCTCCCGCTCGGCGCGCAGCCGCGCCTCCGCCTCCACCCGCGCGGTGACGTCGCTCTGGATGCCGATGTACTGCACCAGGCGGCCGTCGTCGGCGAACACCGGGGCGAGGTAGATCTCGTTCCACCAGGGCGACCGGTCGTCGCCGCGGTAGTTGAGCAGGGTCTCCCGCGCCTCGCGCCCCTCGGCCACGGCCGCGCGCAGGCGGCCGACCGCCTCGCGGTCGGTGCCCTCCCCCTGGAGGAAGCGGCAGTTGCGGCCGACGACGTCCTCGGCGCGCGTCCCGGTGAGCCGCTCGAAGGCGGTGTTGACGTAGACCAGCGGCTGGTCCGCGCGGGTCATGTCGGCGATGGTGACGCCGTTGCCGGTGGCCGCGAGCGCGCGGCGCAGCGTGCGCTCCATGTCCTGCGGCTCCGCGGTGCTGCGGACCTGCGGCTGCTCCTCCTGCTGCACGCCCTGCTCCGCGGCCAGCGTGGCGGCGACGGCGCTGCGCACGGCCTCCTCGGGCAGCACGCGGGAGAGCAGCGCACCGGCGGCGTCGGCGACGACGTCGCGGTCGTAGGTGAGCGCGAACTCGAACTGCCGCTCCCGGTCGGGCCCGGTGTCACCGAGGTCGCGGGCGAGCAGCGCGCCGGCGAAGTGCGGCGCCAGCACGGCGATGTCCCACTCGTCGCGGACCGGGTCCTCGGCGAGCAGGTCGGCGCCGCGTACGCCGGCGACGGGCTCGCGCGGCAGCCCCTGCCCGATGGCGGCGACGAAGCCGACCCGCTCGGCCAGCTCGCGGTAGCGGTGCGCCGTGTGCGGGGTGACGTGCTTGGCCTCCTGGAACGTCGAGACGACGACCGCCGTCCCGCCGAGGCGCAGCGCCTCGCGCTCGAGGTGCTTGCTCACCTCGACCAGCAGCGGCTTGGAGGAGCGCCGCAGCACGGTGCCGGCCGGGAGGCAGCGGAACGGCGAGGCGCCGTCGGCGCGCGCGGCGGGTACCCGGGGCAGCGCCAGGTCACCGACCGGCAGCACGGGCGAGAGCGCGGGGGAGGGCCGTCCGAACAGCCACCCCTGGCCCAGCCGGGCGCCCAGGGCGCGCGCGACCGCGACGTGCCCCTCGTGCTCGATGCCCTCGGCGAGCAGGACGGCACCGGTCCGCTCGGCGTACGCGTTGACGGCGTTCATGATGCCCGCGACGGCCGGGCCCGGCCTCTCCTGGACGAGGCGCAGGTCGAGCTTGACGATGTCCGGGCGCAGCAGCGGCATGAAGGCCAGCGAGAGGTCGTCGGCGCCCACGTCGTCCAGCGCGATGTGCCAGCCGGCCGCGCGCAGCTCGGTGACGGTGGCGAGCAGCTCGGCCGGCCGCGCCGCGATCGCGCGCTCGGTGATCTCGAGCACGACCTGCAGGCCGTCGGGTGCCTCGGCCGCGATGGCCAGCAGCTCGTCGAGGGCCGCGGTGTCGAGGACCTCGGGCTCGACGTTGACGAACAGCGCGGTCGGCGGGCGGAGCCCCGCGGCGATCCCGGCGCGCAGCGCGGTCCTGCGGCACAGCTCGTCGAGCTCGCGCAGCAGGCCGCCCTCGCGGGCGGCGGCGAACAGCAGGTCGGGACGCTCGAGCGCCGAGCCCTCCGGGCCGCGGGCCAGCGCCTCGTACGCGACGACGGCGCCCTGCTCCAGGTCGACGATGGGCTGGAGCACGCTGCGCACGAGCCCGCTCGCCAGGATCTGCTGAAGCTCCGACTCCATGCTGTGCTGCCTCCACCCTCACGGCCGCACGCGGCCTCCGATCGCCCCCCGCCGACCCGATCGGCAGCGGGAGCGTCGGCATGAGGGGTCAGCCCTCGTACGCCGCCCGCCGGGTCTGCGCCTTGCGCACGCGCTCCAGGTCGAGCTTGGGGCTGCGGTCGAAGCGGTAGATGCCGTTCTCCTCCTGGAAGGTGTCGGTCAGCTGCGTGTAGCAGTAGCCGAACATCCGCGAGTCGTCGAGCAGCACGCCCACGAGCCCCTCGAAGCGGGCGAGGACCTCGGCCTCGCTGGCGGGCCGCTGGCCGTAGCCCCACGAGCTGGCCTGGTCGTTGCCGGACGCGGCCGCCGCGGCCTCCGGGTTCCACCAGATGCCGCCGAACTCGCTGCAGAAGTAGGGCTGCCCGGCGTACGGGTAGGAGTAGGCGCGGCCGTCCGGCAGCGCGTTGACGAAGGGCCGGCCCTCGGCCAGACCGTCCATGAGCTCGGCGAAGCGCTCGGGGTCCTGCTCGTAGGAGTGCGAGTCGTAGACGTCGGTCTCGCGCACCCGGTGCGCGTAGCCGGAGGCGTCGATGACGGGGCGGGTCGGGTCGGCGAGCTTCGTCGCCGCGAACATCGCCGCGGTCACGTCGTCGAGCACGGTCATCCGGTCGTGGAGCAGCTGGTGGGTCTCGTTCAGCGGGCACCACCCGACGATCGAGGGGTGGTTGTAGTCACGGGCGACCGCCTCGACCCACTGCGCGACGTAGGACGCCGTCGGCTGCTGGTTGTGCCCCTCGGGGCCGGCGCCCGAGCTGCCCCAGTCGCCGAACTCGCCCCACACGAGGTAGCCCATGCGGTCGGCGTGGAAGAGGTAGCGCTCCTCGAACACCTTCTGGTGCAGCCGCGCGCCGTTGAAGCCGGCGTCGAGGCCGAGCTGGATGTCCCGGACCAGTGCCTCGTCGCTGGGCGCGGTCATCAGCGACTCCGGCCAGTAGCCCTGGTCGAGCACGAGGCGCTGGAAGACGCGCTCGCCGTTGAGGAGCAGCGCCTGCCCGTCGATCGCGACGGAGCGCAGCCCGGCGTACGACGTGGCGGAGTCGACGACCGCGCCGCCCTCGTCGAGCAGCTCGAGCAGCAGGTCGTAGAGGTGCGGCTGCCCGGGCGCCCAGAGCCGCACCCGGTCCTCCGGCACCTCGAGCGTGAGCCGCGGGGCGAGGTCGAGGTCGGCCCGGACCTCCCCGCTGACGACCGTGCCCTGCTGGTCAGCGAGCGTGGCCCGGATGCGCCACCCGCGGCGGTTCGCCGACACCGGCAGCTCGAGGTGGAAGGCCGACCCTGCGACGTCGGGCGTGATGCGGGGCCGCCGCAGGTGGACCTGCGGCACCGGCTCGAGCCAGACCGTCTGCCAGATGCCCGTGGAGCGCGTGTAGTTGCAGTGGGTGTTGGCGAACCACGTCGCCTGCTTCCCGCGGGCCTGTACGCCGTGGCGCGTGTCGCGGGCGCGGACGACGACCGTGCTCGTGCTCCCCGCGGTGACGGCGTCGGTGACGTCGGCGGTGAAGGAGGTGAAACCCCCGCGGTGGCGGCAGACCTCCTGCCCGTCGACCCAGACCGTCGTGTCGTGGTCGACGGCGCCGAAGTGCAGCAGCACGCGCTGCCCCCGCCACTGCTCGGGGATGTCGATCTCCCGGCGGTACCACACGGCCTCCAGGAAGTCGGTCTCCCCGACCCCGGAGAGCGCGGACTCGGGGACGAACGGCACGGTGATGGTCCCGGTGAGCGGCACCTCGAGCAGGCCGCGCTCCAGGCCGGAGTCGCCCTGGTCGACCTCGAACTGCCACTCGCCGTTGAGGCTGCGCCACTCCTGGCGGACGAACTGGGGGCGGGGGTGCTCGGGACGGGGGACGGGCTGGCTGTCGGGATGGCTGTCGGGCATGCGGATCTCCGGGTGGGGGAGGAGGGGCTGCAGGGCTCAGCCCTTGAGCCCGCTGCGCGAGACGCTCTCGACGAGGGAGCGCTGCGCGATGACGAAGAGGACGATCGCGGGGATGCTGGCGATCGCGGCCCCGGCCATGATCACCGGGTAGTTGATGGTGAAGGCCCCCTGCAGGATCGACAGGCCCGCCGGCAGCGTCAGGTGCGCCGGGCTGAAGAGCACGAAGATCGGCCAGAGGAAGTCGTTGTAGTTCGTGAGGAACTGCAGGACGAGCAGGGTCGAGAGCGCGGGCCGCGAGAGCGGCAGCACGACGCGGGTGAAGATCTGCCAGCGGTTGGCGCCGTCGATCATCGCCGCCTCCTCCAGCTCGTGGGGGAGCGAGGAGAAGAACTGGCGCAGGAAGAACACGCCGAACGCGCCGCCCGCGCTCGGCACGATGACCGCCCAGAGGCTGTCGAGCCAGGCGAGCTTGCTCACGATGATGTAGTTGGGGATGAGGAAGAGGAACGGCGGGATGAACAGCGTCCCGACGACCATCCCCCAGAGCAGCCTGCGCCCGGGGAACTCCATCCGTGCCACGGCGTACGCCGCGAGGGAGGCGGTCACCGTCACGAGCACGGCGTTCGCCGCCCCGGCGAGCAGGCTGTTGAGGAACCAGTGGATCACCGGCGTCTGGCTCGTGGTGTTGAGCAGCGGGTGGTACCCGGACGTCGTCGCCGGGTGCGGCAGCAGCGTCGGAGGCAGCTGTGTCGCGCCGTTCTGCGTCTTGAACGACGTGAGGAACATCCACGCCAGCGGCCCGAGGAAGACGAGGGTGAGCACCCCGAGCGTGAGGGCGAACGCCGTACGCGACAGCCAGGGGCCGCGGGCGGGTGAGCCGGACTGGCCGGTGGGAGAGGTGCTCCTGCTGGTGCGGGTCTCCTGCACGGTGGTCATGCCGCCTCCTTCTCACGGAACAGCCGGAAGACGACGAGGCTCACGACCAGCAGGAACAGCGCGAGGACGTAGCTCATCGCGGCCGCCGAGCCCATGCGGAAGCTCACGAGACCCTCGTCGGCGATGTACGCGATCGCCGTTCGCGTCGCGTTGCCGGGAGCCCCCTTGGTGATGAGGAAGGACTGGCCGAACATGTTCGCCGACGCGAGCAGCGTGGTCGTCACGACGAAGACGAGGACGGGGCGGAGTCCGGGCAGGGTGACGTGGCGGAACTGCTGCACCTTCCCGGCGCCGTCCATGCGCGCCGCCTCGTAGAGCTCCGGCGGGATGTCCTGCAGGCCGGCGAGGTAGATGACGGCGTTGAAGCCCAGCGTCCACCAGACCGTGACGCCGACGAGGGTGACCCAGACCCACGGCAGGTCGGTCGTCCACGGGATGGTGTGGCTGAGGCCCACCTTGCCGAGGTAGTAGTTCACGACGCCGATGTTGGGGTCGAGGATGTAGCGCGCGAGCAGGCCGATGACGGCGACGCCGAGGACGTACGGCAGGAAGAAGATCGCGCGGAAGAACGTGCGGCCTGGGAACTTGCGGTTGAGCAGGAGGGCCAGTCCCAGGGGGATGACCACGAGGCACGGCACGCTGAGGACGGTGAAGATCCCCGTCGCGCGCATGCTCTCCCAGAACTCGGAGTAGACCCGCGAGCCTGGGGAGAACAGGTCCTGGTAGTTCTGCAGCCCGACCCACGGCTTGACCGGCAGGGCGAAGTCGTAGTCGTGCAGGCTGATCCAGATGCCGTAGACCGCCGGCAGGACGATGAAGCCGCCGAAGATGACGAGGTACGGCAGCATGAAGAGGTACGCGACCCAGCCCCCGCCGCGCCTGCGCGCGGCCGGGGTGCTGCGCGTGGCGCGGCGGGGGGAGAGGGTCGTCGCCATCAGGCGCCGTACTTCTTCTTGTTGTCCTGCAGGACCTGCGTCGCCTTCTTCGCACCGTCGGAGAGCGCCTGCTGCGGCGAGGACTTCATGAGCACCGCCTTGTTGACCGCGGTGTACATCTCGGCGAGCGCGTCGCCGATGCCGGGCGCGGCCTGGGGGAAGTGCACGTAGGTCGCCTCCTCCGCGAGGGCGTTCTCGGGGGAGAGGTTCTTGAAGTCCGCGCTCTCCGCGACGCTCTTGCGCGCCGGGATCTTGCCGCTCGTCGCCCACTCCGCCGAGCGCTGGCTCATCCAGTTGATGAAGTAGCGCGTGGCGTCGACCTTGTGCTGGTCGGGGCTGTTCTGGTGCAGCTGCACGAACTGGTGCGAGTTGCCCCAGACGGCCTTCTTGGAGCCGATCTGCGGGACGGGACCGCAGCCCCACTGCAGGCTCGTGGTCTTGAGGTCGTTGATCTGCCAGATGCCGTTGAAGTTGAACGCGTTCTTGTTGTTCTTGAAGGCGACGTAGTCGGCGTCCTGGCCGACGTTCTTCGGGCTGTAGCCGTTCTTGACGAGGTCGACCATCCAGGTCAGCGCCTGGACGCCGGCGTCGGAGTCGAAGGTCGCCTTGGTCAGGCCGGAGTCGAAGGTGTCGCCGCCGTACTGCCAGAGCAGTGACTGGAACTCGAAGCCACCGGTGAACTGGAACGGGGTGACCCAGTGGCCCTGGATGCCCTTGCCCTTGAGCTGGTCGAGGGCGGACATGAACTCGTCCTTGGTCGTCGGCGGCTTCTCGGGGTCGAGCCCGGCCTTCTGCAGGACGCCCTTGTTCCAGTACATGCACAGCGGGTGGATGTCGAGCGGGATGCCGTAGCGCAGCCCCTTGTAGACGCCGCCCTGCCACACGGCGGGGGAGAAGTCGCTCTCCTGCAGTCCGAGGGCCGTGACGACCTTGTCGATGGGGACGATGATCCCGCGGGCGGCGTTGGTGGGGATGTCGTCGATGTGGAGGATGCCGACGTCGGGGCCACGACCCGTCTTCACCGCTGCGGGCAGCTTCTGGAACAGGTCCGCCCACTGGTAGATGTTCATGGTCACCTTGACGTTCTTCGCCTGGGCGTTGAACTCGTTGACCATCTTCTTGATGACGTCACCGTCGCCGCCGGTGAGGCCGTTCCAGAACGCCAGGGTCACGGCCGGCCCGCTGTACTCCTGCCCCCCGCTGCCGGTGTCGCTCGCCTGGGGGGCGCTCGCCGCGGACCCGCCCGGGCTGCTGGTCCCGCCGCAGGCGGCCAGCGCGGCCGCGGCTCCCACTCCTCCGGTCAGGCTGAGGAACCGGCGGCGGGACAGCGGGGACGTGGGCGTGTCGATCATCGACGAGCTCCTTCTGGGCAGCGCTGGGGAAGGTGTCCCGTCAGTCTTACAACGTTGGAGACAACGTTGTGAAGGGGGTGTTACGCAATTGAGACATGTCGGGCTTCCACCCCTCAGCCGGGCCGCAGGACTGCTACCGTCCCAGCGTGCCCAAGCAGCCGGACGCACGGTTGAAGGACGTCGCTGCGCGCGCGGGCGTGTCGATCAAGACGGTCTCCAACGTCGTCAACGACTACCCCTACGTCTCCGACAGGACGCGGCAGCGCGTGCAGGAGGCGATCGCCGAGCTCGGCTACCAGCCCAACGCGGCCGCCCGCCAGCTGCGGCGCGGGAAGTCGGACCTCATCGCGCTCGCCGTGCCCGAGCTGAGCATCCCCTACTTCGCCGAGCTGGCGCACCACGTGGTGCAGGCCGCAGCGGAGCGGGGCTGGACGGTGCTCGTCGACGAGACGGGCGGCTTCGCCGAGCGGGAGCGCGAGGCTGCGCTCGGCATCTCCGCGAACCTCATCGACGGTCTGCTGCTGAGCCCGCTGGCGCTCTCCGACGAGGAGATCAGCGTGCACGCGGCGCGGACGCCGCTCGTGCTGCTCGGGGAGCGGGTGAGCCCCGGCCTGGCGGACCACGTGGCGATCGACAACACGGCGGCGGCACGGGAAGCGGTGGAGCACCTGCTCGACCGCGGCCGCAAGCGGATCGCCGTCATCGGGTCGCAGCGCGGCGAGCGCGGCCGGACGGCGGAGCTGCGCCTGCAGGGCTTCGAGGAGGCCCTGGCCGCTCGCGGACTCTCCCCGGACCCCAAGCTCGTGGTGCCGGCGGAGGAGTGGCACCGCGCCGACGGCGCCGCGGCCGTGCGCCGGCTGCTCAGCCGCCGCAAGAAGGTCGACGCGATCTTCTGCCTCAACGACCTGCTGGCCCTCGGTGCGCTCCGCGGGCTGCAGGAGGCGGGGTTGCGCGTCCCCGAGGACGTGGCCGTCGTGGGCTTCGACGACATCGAGGAGACGCGCTACAGCTCGCCCTCGCTGTCCACCGTGTCGCCGGACAAGGCGTCGCTGGCGCGTACGGCGCTCAGCCTGCTCGCCGAGCGGATCGCCGGCGGCGGGGACATCCCGCCCCGCGCGGTCTTCGTCGACCACTCGGTCCAGGTGCGCGAGAGCAGCTGAGGGGCTGCTTGACCTCGGCATCGTGCGCATGCTTGGCTGGCTGCGCTTTCCAACGTTGCATGCCTGGTCATGCCTGGTCGTGCCTGGTCATGCCCGGTCGGGGTCCGAGGGGGCGAGGGTCGTGCCTGCTGACGATCCGCTCCTGCCCGAGCTCCGCCGCCGCCAGATCGTGCGGTGGCTGGAGCGCGAGGACGCGGTCACCACGCGCGCCCTCGCGGTCCACCTCGGCGTCTCCGACCTCACGATCCGGCGCGACCTCGAGCTGCTCGACCGCGAGGGCGCGCTGTGCCGCGTGCACGGAGGGGCGCTCTCCCTGCGGCTCGCGCCGCTCGCACCCGACCGTCCCTAGCCGACGCGCTTGCGGGCCCGCAGGACGCTGTCGAGGACCGGGTGGTCACCCGCGTGGACGTGCGCGCGCTCGCGCACGGCGCAGACGACGACCTCCCACTGCTCCGGGTCGAGGTCGTCCGCCAGCTGCTCCGGGGTGAGCAGCAGCCCGTACTGCGCGAGCGGGTGGTCGTTGCCGTGCGCGAACGAGGGATGGTGCTGGACGAGGAGCAGTGTGCCACCGGGGACGACGGCCTGGGCGAGGTTGGCGTGCAGTGCCCTGCGCTGCTCCTCGGGGAGGTGCACGTAGGAGCTCGTCACCAGGTCGTACGTCGCGGCCGGCAGCGGTGAGGCGACCGGGTCGAGGTGCTGCCAGGTGACCTGCACTCCGCGAGGAGCCGCTGCTGCTGCGGCCTTGTCGAGGGCCACCGACGAGAGGTCGACGCCGGTGACCTCCCACCCGCGCTGCGCCAGCCAGATCGCGTCGCCGCCCTCGCCGCAGCCGGCGTCGAGAGCCTTGCCCGGAGGGAGGCCGCGGACCTCCGCGACGAGCGCAGGGTTCGGCTCACCGCTCCACATGGCCCCGGAGTGCTCGCTGTAGCGCTCGTCCCACGCCTCCTCGCTGAGCAGGCGGGCGAGCTCGTCCTGGTCGTTCGTCGTCATGAGGTGACTCTGCGCTCCGCCCGCCCGCGCTGGCAAGCAGAGTTGCCGGTCCGGCAAGATGGGGACGTGGACGGACTCGGGGCACGCCTGCGGGAGCTGCGGACGCAGGCCGGAGCCACCCTCGCGGAGGTGTCCGCGCAGACGGGCATCTCGGTGAGCACCCTGTCGCGGCTGGAGTCCGGAGGGCGGCGCGCGACGCTGGAGCTGCTGCTCCCGCTCGCCAGGGCGTACGGCGTGACGCTCGACGAGC
Organism: Motilibacter rhizosphaerae; assembly: GCF_004216915.1. NCBI lineage: Bacteria > Bacillati > Actinomycetota > Actinomycetes > Motilibacterales > Motilibacteraceae > Motilibacter > Motilibacter rhizosphaerae. The sequence goes on along the minus strand of NZ_SGXD01000004.1, from coordinate 54,027 downwards.
TCGTCGACGCGCCGCCGACCGGTGACCCGCGCGTGCACCTGCGGCCCGTGCGGCGGCACGGCGCGACGTACCTCCCGCTGACGCGTCGGCCGGGAGGACTCCAGGCCTACAAGCAGATCCTGCCGCCGCGCTGGCCGAAGTCGCCCGTGCTCAAGCGGCACGAGGGCTACGAGTGGCTCTACGTCCTGAGCGGTCGCGTGCGGCTGCTGCTCGGGGAGCAGGACCTGCTCCTCGAGGCCGGCGAGGTGGCGGAGTTCGACACCCGGGTGCCGCACTACGTGGGCAACCCGGGTCCGGAGACCGCTGAGCTGCTCAACCTCTTCGGCCCGCAGGGCGAGCAGCTGCACGTCCGGGCAAGGCCGGGCAGCTAGCCGCTCACCACAGGTCGCGGCGTGCCGCGACCGCGTCACCCGGGTACGTGTCGACCTCCGTCGCACCACCCTCGGCGGGGTGCTGCAGCCCCGCGGGTCCTGCGGCGAACGCCTCCAGCACGTTGGCCGTCGCCCTCGTCGTCACGTCCTTCACGCGCGTGCCGCAGTTGCCGCCGACGCTGCCCACCCACCGCATGGTGCCCGTGCTGAGGACGCCCGCACCGCTCGCGGTGGTGTAGTACGCCGAGTCCTGGAAGGTGCGCACGCCGCGGCAGACGACCTTGCTGTGAGCGAGGAGCTCCAGTCCTGCAGGCAGTCCTGGCTGCGGCATGACCCGGTCGTACTCGGGGCCGGCGAGGCGGGGGAGCGTGTCGCCGTCGCGCAGCCCCGTGCCGGCGAAGACCCAGCTGCCGGCGTTGGTGACGGTGTAGTCGCCGCGCACGGGGAAGCCCTCGTACTGCGGCCCGACGAGCGTGGCCTCCGGCTCTGGGTGCGGGTCTGCCCGCCAGTCCGTCGTCACCTGCGCGGGGTCGGTGTGGACGTACGGGTCCTCGTGCCACGCGCCCTTGTAGCAGGTGACGAGCCGGCCTGAGCCGAGCTCGGTTTCGCCGAAGCGGATGCGGCGGTAGCACGCGTTCGCGCCGAGGAAGGCGATGTTGGTGCCGGCGTCGCGGGCGGCCGTCGCGTGCTGGCGCATCGCCACGGACCAGTACTCGTCGTGCCCCAGCGACACCAGCGCCTTGGCCCCGCTGAGCAGGGACGGGTCGCTGTCGAGCTGCACGCTGGTGGTGTACGCGACGGGAAGGCCGAGCCGCTCGGCGAGCTGCACGACCGGCAGCTCGTAGTTGCGGAAGATGTCGTCACCGCCCTTGTCGTAGGGCCGGTCGAAGCTGACGGCGAGCGAGCGGCCCGCGTCGTCGCCGAGCCCGCCGGTGCCGTGGTAGAGGCTGCGCCCGCCCCAGGCGTTGTACGCCTGCCACGTCGCGACCGCGGAGCTCAGGACGAGCGCGCCCGCGGTCGAGGTGCTCCGGACGACGAGCGGGACCATCGAGCTGCCGCCGCTGGAGGCGTCGAGCCGCAGCAGGTAGGCCCCCGGCCGCCAGCCCGCGGTCGGCACCGTCAGGGTGGGCTCCCACGGCGCGACCACCGTGCGGAGCGGACCTGTGGTGACGCCCGGCGGCTGCAGCCGCGCGGGGACCGTGCCCGACGCCCACACGCGGGCGGCGCCGGCCCCGGCGTACCAGCCGACGCGGTACGCGGTCACCCGCACCTCGGGTGCCGTGCTGGAGAGGAAGAGCCGGACCGGCTCGCCCGGGAGCACGCTGACGCGGTCGGCGAACCCCTCCACCTCGCGCTCGCGCGGGGCGCGGGCCTGCGCGTCCCAGAAGCGCGTGGGAACCTCGGCCGGTTCGAACGGCCGGCGCCTGGCCCGCCGGACGAGGGCCGGGGTGGGCGTCGGCACGGGCCGCGGCGGGGGAGCAGGGTCCGACGTGCAGGCGCCGGTGACGAGGCCGGCGCCGAGCGCCGCGCCGAGACCGAGGACGCGGCGGCGGTCCAGTGGTACGCCGCCCGTCCCCGTCACGGGCGCCGAGGCTACCGGGCGGGCGTCCCCCCGGAGCCCAGCACGCGCCGGGCCACCCGGACGGAGGGGCCCAGCCGCTGGACGTGCACGACGAGCTCGTCCGCGGCCGCGGCCAGCGCCTCGTCGGTCAGCGGGGCGAGGGCGTCGAGGATGAACAGCGCGCTGGTCGTGCCCTCGTGGAGCGCCGTACGCCGTCCCTGGCGCCAGTTCCACCGCCGGCAGGTCACACCCGCGTCGTCGCGCCAGACGACCTCGCCGGGCTCGGGGTGCTCGACGACCGGCTCGCCGCCCTCGACGGTGTCGAACGGCTCGTCGCCGCGGGCACGGACGAGGCGCGGTGCGCCGGCGTACCGGTCGAGGTCCTCGCCCCCGAGCGGGATGCGGTGGAGCACCGAGACGGCGTTGTAGACGTCGGTGAGCCGGCCCAGCCGCGGCAGCCCGGTCGGTGCCCGCCGCAGCAGGGCCTCGGCGCTGTTGCGGGTGCGCTGCGGCTTGGCGCCGAACGCGCGGTACGCCTCCCGCCACGCCGCGATGTGCGGGAGCTCCTCGACGGGGCCGTCCCGCAGCGCCTGCGCCGCGGACTGCTCGGCCCGCGCCACCAGCGCGTCCTCGGCGGGACCCGCCGGGCCGGGTACGACGCCGTCGACGGCGACGAGCAGCGCCCGGTAGTCCGGACGCAGCGCGAGCACCTCGTCGTCGACGGACGCGGCGGCGAGGAGGTCCTCGAGGTCGGGCATCGCGGGGCTCCTGAGGGGTGGCGGGAGGTGCTCACGCTAGGGGGCGTCAGTCCCATGCGGTTGACTGGCGCCGTGCCGTCCCCCGCGACCGACGCCGAGACCTTCGCCGCGCGGCTCGTGCCGGTGCTCCAGGCCGGGGACCTGGCGGCAGCCCGGCAGCTGCTGGACGGCCTCGAGGGCGACGAGCTGCGCGCGGCGAAGGAGTGGTTCGCCGGCAGCAAGCGGTGGGTGTCGAGCCTGTCCGAGCACCTCCATCCCCCCTCCGCCGACGTCGGCGGAGGCACCCGGGTCCGCTGGCGGGCGGCGTGGACCGTCGGCATGTGCGCCGTCCGGCTGTGCGGCCCGGTCACGGCGGCGGCTCGCGTGCCCTGGGCGGACTACTGGGACTGGGTGCCCGACGCTGCAGGGGAAGCGGCGCTCGTGCAGCTGCTCCGGGAGCAGGACCGGGAGTGGGCGGCGTCGTTCGTCGAGGCCGCGAGCGGTGTCAGCCTCGGCGGTCGCGTGCCCCGCAGCGGCAGGACCCTCTCCCGCGTGCTCCGCGCGGTCGCCGTCCACCACGACCTGCCGTGCCCGAGCGGCGCCACCTTCCTCGCCACGTGGTGGGCCGGTGCCGGCCCGTACGCGACGCTCGCCGACCTGCTCGTGGGCGATCCGCTGATGCCCGACGTGCTGCTGCGCTACCTCGGGTCGGGGCACGCCGGCGGGCTGGAGGGCCTCCCCGCGGCGGTGGCGGAGGTCTGCGGACGGGGCCAGCTGGACCGGGGGTCGGTCCTCGAGCAGGTCCTCGAGTCGCTGACCGCCGGGCAGCGCCCGAAGGCGCAGCGCGAGCTCCTGGCGGTCGCGACCGCGCTCGAGCTGCGGGCCGATGAGGTGCCGGGCGGGCTGACGTACCTCCTGGGCCTGCTCGCGACCGTGGACCGCCAGCTGGTCCCAGCGCTGCTCGACATGGCGCTCGACCTCGTGCGCGACGGAGCCGCCCTCGAGGAGCTGGCCGTCACCGTGGCCGCCCGCCCGGAGCAGGGTGCGCGGGACACGCTGCTGAAGGCGCTGGGCCAGCAGGACCTCCAGCGGGCGGCGGGCACGCCCGCCGTCCTCGCGTCGCTGGACGTGCTCGGTGCCACCGACGATGCGGCCTTCGGACGGCGGGTCGTGGCCCTCAGGACCACCCTCGGAGGGGCTGTCGGGGGCGACGAGGAGCGGCCGGTGGCGGTCGGGCTCTGGACCCTCGCGCCCGCCCCCGGTGACGGGCCGCCCGTCCCCCGGCACCTCGCCGAGCGCCCCGACGAGGCGCTCGCCCGTCTCTGGCGGTCCTGGGAGCACGCGCTGAGCGGGCCGGCGGAGTACCGCCGGTTCTGGCGGCCGCTGCTGGTGCACCAGGGCCTGGTGTCGTTCGCCGCGGGCGGCGACGGCAACGGGCTGCGCGCGACGGCGGTCGCGCTGGTCGAGCAGGGCGAGTGCTCGCTGCCGGCCCTCGCCGGCGTCCTCGAGGACGTCTTCCTCGGCGGCGCGCTCCGGCAGCTGTGGCCGGTCGCTCTCGAGCTCGCCGACCTCGCCTGCGCGACCTCGAAGCGTCCGGCCGGGCTCGAGGTCCTGCTGCGGATGCTGGCGACGTACGCCGTCGAGGTCCCGGAGCCGCGCCCCGCGCCGCCCCACGTGGCGGCGCTGGCGGCGAGGCGGGGTCAGACGAAGGCGCAGAGCGAGGCCCGGGTGCTGCTCGAGCGGCTCGCACCACCGGCGCTGCAGGAGGAGCGGGCATGACCGGTTACCGGACGGCGTCGGTGCTCGAGCACGGGGCGGAGGGAGCGAGGCTCGACCTCGCGACGGCGCTCGGGGTGACGCCGCTCGGGCGCGTCGAGGGGCCCGAGTTCTGCAGCGGGTTCGTCACGCGCCCGGATGTCGTCGCGGCGGGGATCCTCGCAGTGGCCGACGTCGCGGGCAGCCGGTACGTCGACCACGGGCAGGCGGCGCGCCTCATCAACCTCGACCCCGTCGTCACGGCGAGCGGTGACCGCCTGCGCTTCGAGTCGATGTCCGCGTGCAGCGGCGTCCACGCGCGCTTCGACCTGCTCCCCGAGGGGCTCGGCAGCAGCCGGGTCGGCTTCGGGACGACCAACGTCGACGTGAACCACCCGCTCCGCACGGCGCTGGCCCGCGTGGACCGGGCCGTGCCGCTGCACCTCAGCGTCGGGAGCGGGGGGCTGCGCGCCGCGACACCCGACGCGACGCACGTCGAGCGGCCGGTCGACCTCCCCGACCGGTGGGTGCGCGGCCTCGCGGAGGTCCCGTCCCTGCTGGCGCGCATGCAGCTGGCGGGAGAGCTGCGCGGGCCCGCCGTCCCGGCCTTCCTCGCCGCGCTCCCGCGGGTCGCGCCGCCCGGTCCCGACCTGCACGTGGTGCCGCGCCCGGCAGGCTGGCGCGCGCTCGGCAGCCCGGTGCCAGGGACGTTCCCCCTCCCCGGAGCCTCGCGGCTGAGGGGCTTCGACCGGCTCGCCCGCCACGCGACCCGCCTGCTCGTCCATGCCGAGCCGGGCGGCAGCACCGCCTGGGTGCTCGAGGTGCCGGGAGGCCGGCTCACGCTCGCGCTGACGGCGGACGCGTGGCGCGGGTTCTCCGGTGAGGGACAGCTGCTCCAGCTGCTGGCGCGGCCGGAGGCGGCCGCCGACGGTGAGCGCCTGCTCGGGGAGCTCGGCTGGGAGCCGGCGGTCGACCCGGCAGCGCTCGCCGCGGCGACGGGAATGGGACCGGCGCGTACGGCGGCCGGGCTGGCGTGGTTGGCCGCCTCCGGCCGCCTCGGCTACGACCTCGTCGAGCAGGCGTGGTTCCACCGCGGGCTCCCCGTCGACGCCGGAGCCGTGCTGCGCCGCAACCCCCGGCTCGTCTCCGCGCAGGCGCTGCTCGACGGCGGCGCCGTCCAGGCCACGGGGAAGGGTCGCTGGCGGGTGAGCAGCGGCGGAAGCGACTACGAGGTGCTCGTGGCTCCGAGTCGGCTGCAGTGCTCCTGCCCGTGGGAGGACCGGCACCACGGCAGCCGCGGGCCCTGCAAGCACGGGCTCGCGGTCCTGCTGCACCTGTACGGCTGAAGTGCCACTTCTGGTAGCGGGAGGAACCCCCATGCTCATCGTCCTCAGCGGCTTGCCGGCCAGCGGCAAGAGCACCGTTGCGCGGGCGGTGGTCGCGCGTACCCGCGCGGTCCCACTGCGCCTCGACCTCGTGGAGCAGGCGGTCGTCGCCAGCGGCTCCGAGCAGCACCCGGTCGGGCCGGTGGGCTACTACGTGCTGTACGCCCTTGCGGACGACCTGCTGCGCCAGGGCTTCTCCGTCATCGCCGACGCGGTCAACGCGCACCCCGGCATCCGTGACCACTGGCGGAGCGTCGCCGAGAGCGCCGGTGTCCCGGTGCTCGAGGTCGAGGTGCGCTGCTCCGACCCGGTCGCGCACCAGCGCCGTGCGGAGGAGCGGACCATCGACATCGCCGGCCTCCCGCGGATGACCTGGTCGCACATCGAGCAGATCGACTACCAGCCGTGGGACCGGGAGGTGCTGCGCATCGACACCGCGGTCGTCGGTGCGGAGCAGGCGGCGGAGCTGGTGGCGGAGCGGATGGGAGTCGGCGCCTAGCGGGACGGCGGCGTCAGCCGAGTCCCTCAGCGAGCTCGGCGAGTCGTCGGCGCTGTTCCGGTGAGCAGGTGAAGACCACGAGCTTCTGGTGGAGGTCCTCGGCGGCGTGCAGGACGACGTGGGTGACGGGGACCTCGCCGATGTGGCTGTGACGCAGCAGCTTCTGCCCTCCGCCGATCGGCGCGACGCGTACCTCGTCCCAAGCGCGGGCTGCGGTCGCGCTGCCCTGCAGCAGGTCTGCGACGAGCTGGCGCGTCCGCGGGTCGTCCGCCGCCCCGGCCGACGCGCGGAACCGGCCGAGCATCGCGGTCGCCTCGCGCTCCCAGTCGACGTAGACCTGCTTCGCCTCCGGGTCGAGGAACATCCAGCGCAGCAGGTTGCGCTCGCTGGGCGGCCGGGCGCACCAGTCCGTGAAGAGCACGCGGGCGGCGGCATTCGCGGCGAGCACGTCCCACCACCGGCCCTTCACGTACGCCGGGTCCGGGTACAGGCGGTCGACCAGCTCCTGCAGTCCAGGAGCCAGGACCTCCTCGTGCACCGGGGTTTCCGGCGTCCCCCGGGCGAGCTCGTGCGCGTAGGCGCGCTCGGCCGGCGTCAGGTGCAGCACGCGCGCCAGGGCGTCGACCACCTGCGCCGAGGGGCGCTGCTGACGGCCCTGCTCGAGGTAGGTGTAGTACGACACGGAGACGTCGGCGAGGGCTGCGACCTCCTCACGGCGCAGCCCGGGCGTACGCCGTCGGCCGGACGCGGGAAGCCCCGCCGCGCGGGGGTCGGCAGCCTGCCGCCGCGAGCGCAGCAGCTCGCCGAGCGGTCCGCTCCTGCCGTCCACCTGGACGAGGGTAGTAGCGCGATTACCACGAACGACAGCGTCTTGGTCCTGCGTTCGGCCCGGTCCAGCCTTGACCCGTCCTCCCCCTGCTGTCCAGGAGAAGCTGATGCCCGTCGTCGACGTGCCCGTCGAGGGTTCGACCATGCGGCTCCATGTCGCGTACCCGTCCAGGGCGCCGCGCGGTGGCGTCGTGGTGCTGCACGAGCTGTTCGGCGTCAATGCGGGCGTGCAGGGCGTGCTGGACGACCTGGCTGCTGAAGGCTACGTCGCCGCCGCCCCCGAGCTCTACCACCGGAGCGCGGCGCCCGGCACGGTCCTCGCGAAGGACGACGCGGGGCGCACGACGGGCTTCGCGCACCTGCACCAGCTCGGTCGTGAGCAGGCCGTCGCGAGTGTGGCTGCCGCTCTCAGCCACCTGCGCGCGGAGGCAGGAGACCCGGTGCTGCTGGGGTTCTCGGCGGGCGGCCACGCCGCGTACCTCGCAGCGACAGCGCTCGACGTGCCCGCGGTCGTCGCGCTCTACCCGGGCTGGCTCACGTCCACGGGCATCCCCATGAGCCGCCCCGAGCCGACGGTCGCGCTGACGCCCGGCATCCGCGGGCGCGTGCTCCTGCTCGTCGGCGACGCGGATCCCGTCGTGCCCCGGGAGGACCGCGAGGTGGTCGCTGGAGCGCTGCGACAGGCCGCGGTCAGCCACGAGGTCGTGACGTACGCCGGGGTGGGTCACGCGTTCTTCTGGCCGGACGCGCCGGCGTACGACCGAGCTGCGCGCGACGACGCGTGGGGGAGGGTGCTGGGACTGCTGGAGGAGGTGTTCGCGGGCGCTCGCTCGTGACAGTGCCGGTCGAGATTCCTGCTGCGCAATAGGGCTTTCCCCTTCCCGGGACACGTCGGGTTGGGTAGACTTCGAACATGCGTTCGAGCAATCGCGAGCTGGTGGAGCGGGCTCGTGCCTGTCTCGCCGAGCTCGCCGTGCTCGACCTGTCCGGGGTCGATCTGGCGGAGCTGGGGCCACTGCTGAAGGACCTGCACGCGACCCGCGCGGTGCTCGACGCGGTGGACGCGAAGGTGGTGGAGGCGTTCGACTCGCGGCAGGCGTACCGGGCGGACTTCGCGGTGACGGCCGCGTCGTGGCTGCGGCACCACACCCGGGTCTCGGAGGCCGATGCCCGAGCGCGGGTACGCGTCGCGCGGGCCCTCCGCTCCCTGCCGCTCGCCGCGGACGCCCTGGCCGAGGGCGAGGTGTCGTGGCAGCACGTCCGCCGGATCGCCCCGGTGGTCGGCTACCTGCAGGACACTCCGGACGAGCTGCCCCGCCTGGAGAAGACGCTGGTGGACTTCGCCCGCGACAACACCCCGGACGACCTGACGCGGTTGGTGCAGGCCGCGGCGGAGGCGGCAGGTGTGGGGGAGTCCGCGGCGGAGCGGGAGCAGCGCCGCCTCGCGCAGCGCTCCTTCACGACCACGAAGAGCCTGGACGGGTGGCGGCACGTCACCGGCCTGCTCGCCCCGGAGCTCGGCGACCTGCTCGAGCAGGTCCTCACCGGCCTCGCCACCCCGGTGCCGGGCATCGACGGCGCCCCCGATGACCGGACGGCGGCGCAGCGCCGGCACGACGCGCTCGCTGACGCGATCGGCCTGGTCGTCGACCTCGACACCGTGCCCGAGGTGAACGGCTCCCGCCCCCGGCTCACCCTCGTCGCCGACGTCGCGACGATCCGGGTAGACGACCCCGCGTGGGCCGCCCGCTCCCCGCTCGCCTCGGTCCTGACCCGCTCGCTCGGCCCGGCCGCGCTGGAGCTGCTCACCTGCGACGCGGTGATCACCCCGCTGCTCACCACCGGGCTGGGCGTCCCCCTCGCCGAAGGCCGCGCCAAGCGGTTCGTGACCAGCGCTCAACTGAAAGCGCTCAAAGCGCGGGACGGCGGGTGCATCGTCCCCGGCTGCGACCGGGTCCGCCTCGAAGCCCACCACGTCATCCCGTGGTCGAAGGGCGGGCTCTCCGACATCAGCAGCTACGTGCTGTTCTGCAAGAGACATCACCACATCGCCCACGAGGACGGCTGGACCGTCGAACCCGACCCCGACAGACCCGGCCTCTTCCAGCTCAGACCACCCGACGACCGGCCACCCATCAGAGCCCGGCACACCATCGACCGCGACCCCGGCAGCACCACCCCCATCTGGTGACGTCCTCGTGCCTCAGGTCGTGGCGCGCTCGTCCGTGAACCGCTCGCCGAGCTTGCCAGTGAGCAGCGGCAGCAGCTCCTCGTCCGGACCGTGAAGGGGCTGGTACGCGTGCGAGAGCTCGCGCCCGTCGTCCGTCAGGATGCGCAGTCGCTGGGCGCCGATCCTGCCGCGCTCGAGGACGGCCGAGGCGATGCTGTCGTACGGCAGGAAGGTCGAGCGCTTCGTCACCGCGGCGTACTCCTGGCCGTCGTCCGTGCCCTTGTCCCCGCCGCGCCGTGTGCTGGCCTGCAGCCGGGCGCCGGCGGTGGCGCCGCCGCCGGGAGCGACGGCGAGCGCGCCCGAGGCTTGGACGAGCACGAGCCCGTCGTCGAACACGAGCATCTGCTGGGGCTTCCCCGTCAGGTAGATCCCCTGGCGACCGCTGACCCCTCGCACCGCGGCGTGCAGCACCGACGCCCCCCTTCCCCGACACGGCCGGACGAGCCGTCCCTACCCCTGAGCGGCCGAGGGGAAGCGCCTGTCCAGCCTCGGGAACACCGGGCTCGGCGGAGGGAGCGTCGAGCCGTCGCCCAGCTGGGCCAGCAACCGCGTACCTCCGTGGGGGAGGAACAGCTCCACCTCCCGAGCGACGGCGCGGCGGGCGACGACGATGCTGCTGAGCACGTCGTCGAAGCGGCGTGCGTCGCCGCCCTCGCGCACGAGCTCCCAGGGTCGCTCGGCCGAGACGAGACGGTTGGCGGAGTCCACGACGCCGCGACCGTGTCGGCGGTCGCGCGCAGGTCGAAGGAGTGCAGGGCGTCGTCGACCTGCGTGGGCAGGAGTGCGGCCGCGGCGGCGAGGCCACCGGCGTCGACGGTTCCTGCACGAGCTCGAGCGCGTGCCCCAGGTGGGGCGCTGCGTTCACGTAGGGGATCGCGGTCGTGATGTACGTCGTGCCCATGGTGCTCCAATCCGCCCTGCCGGCAGGGCGACGCGGAGCAGCCCTGGCGTGCAGGGCCTGGTGTGAGGGTCTATCGCACGCCGAGGGGCCCCGGGGAGGGGCTCATCATCAGCTCGACGCAGGTGCGCACCACTCCATCGTGCGCCTCCGTGCACCATCGGCGCACCGGCATTTCAGGACGCGGGGTCGTAGCAGGCGTCGAACTCGAACAGCGGGTTCGGGACCTGCCGCCCTGTGGTGTCGGCGATGGTCTGCAGACCCACGATCTTCGACGGACCGCTGGCGACGTAGCAGTAGTTCGCCTTCGCGGCGACCTCGAACTTGCCGTCCTGCTTGGCGCCCTTGTCGTCCCGCCACAGCACGTGGCAGACCCAGTCGGGGCCGGCCCCCACGTCCGTGCTGCTGGCCGTGCGGTGGCAGGTGGTGCTGGCGCCGGTGCTCGCCGCCGTCACCGCCGCGTGGCCGAGGATGCGGTGCTGCTGCTCGAGGTAGAGGTTGACGAACGTCGCGTCGAGGCTCTTCTCCAGCCGCGGGCGGGTGACGTCGTGCGGTCCGGCGGCGACGAGCGCCGCGGCGCCGATGACCGCGGCGGCCGCAGTGCCGACTCGGGGGATGAGGGGGTTCACGGGTCAGCCTCCGGTGATGTCGCGGTGGCGCAGCGACACGTACGCCGCGGTCAGGCAGACGACGGTCCACGCCGCCGAGACGAGCACGCCCTCGACGGCGAGGTCGTAGAAGCGGTGCTGCACGAGCAGACCGTGCCACGACTCGAAGGACGTCGTCAGCAGCACCCGGCGCAGCAGGTCCACGTTGCCGAGCGACCCGACGAGCTGGGAGCAGAACCCGAGGACCAGGGGCGCGGCGACTCCGATCGCGGGGTTCCGTGTCTTCACGGACAGCAGGATCGCGAGGGCCGTGAAGCCGAGCAGCGGTGCCAGCATCAGCGCCCAGCTGGCCACCACGAGCCAGAGTGCCGTGTGCGGCGGGATCAGCTGCCCGGTCAACCCTTCGAGGGGCTGGGTCCCGACGACGACCAGGCTCGACACGATGGTGCTGGCGGCGAGCACCGCGAGGGTCAGAGTCGCAAAGCCTGCTGCTGCCAGCGTCTTCCCGCAGAACACGGCCGACCGACTCACCGAGCGAGTCAGCACGGTCTTCCAGGTCCCGTGCTGGTCCTCGCTCGCGAAGATGTCGCCCGCGACGATGCTCGTGAGCAGGGGGAAGAGCCACTGCGCCGCGAATCCCAGCACCAGCAGGGGCATCGCGTAGCCGCTCTGGTGGATGTAGCGGCCGTACAGCGTGTCCTTGGGCGGGTTCTGCTGGCCGTCGAGCACCACGACGACGACGGCCGGCGCGATGAGCGCGAGCAGGAGGGTGACCCGCGTCCGCAGCTGCGCGGTGAGCTTGCGCACCTCGACCGCGAGCACGGCACCCGTGCCGGTGCGCCGCGACTGCTGGACCCGGGATGTCGCCGGGGCGAGCGTCGTCGTGCTCATGCCGACGCTGCCAGCGCGTGGGGGAACGCGTCGGGGGACGTCTCGGTGAGCATGAAGAACAGCGTCTCCAACGGGGTCTCCTCCAGGGTGAGGCTGCGGATCGCGATGCCGCGGGCGACGAGGGCGGCGACGTACGCGTCGAGGTGCTCCTCGGGACCGCGGACGGCGATGCCCCCGTCGTCGTGGCGGGTGACGGCGAGCGGCTGACGGCGCGCGCCCTCGCGCAGGGCGGCGCCGTCGTCGCTCGTGGTCAGCCGGTGCGCGGGCTGGGGCGCCTGCTCCCGGAGCGCGGCGATGGTGCCGTGGTAGACGACCGTGCCCCTGCGCATGATGGTCACCCCATCGCAGATCTCCTCGACCTCGGCCATGTCGTGGCTGGAGAGCAGGACGGTGAGTCCGCTGGCGGCAAGGCGCTTCACGAGGGCGCGCATGTCGCGGATGCCCGCGGGGTCGAGGCCGTTCGCCGGCTCGTCGAGCACGAGCAGCTGCGGGTCGCGCAGCAGCGCGGCGGCGACCCCGAGGCGCTGCCGCATGCCGAACGAGTAGCCCGACACCTTGTCGCCGTCGCGGCCGACGAGGTCGACGGTCTGCAGCACCTGCTCGATGCGTCCGACGGGGACGCCGCCGTCGAGCCTGGCGAGCAGCTCGAGGTTCGCCCGGCCGGAGAGGTACGGGTAGAACTTCGGGCTCTCGATGAACCCCGCGACGCCGTCGAGGGTCGCCGTGCCGTCGCGCTCCCAGCTCCGGCCGAAGACCTCGAGGCGCCCGGCGTCCGGGCGGATGAGCCCGAACAGCATGCGCAGGAACGTGGTCTTGCCGGCCCCGTTGGGGCCGAGGATGCCGTAGACCTCGCCCTGCCGGACCATGAGCGAGATCGCGTCGACGGCGGTGAGCTCGCCGTACCGCTTCGTGAGGCGGGAGGCGTTGACGGCGGCGGTCTCCATGTCGACGACGCTAGGGAGCCTCCATGAAGCGTCCGTGAAGAGGCGCACCCGTGGAACGACTCCGGTCAGGCGAGGGGCAGCAGCACCGTCGCCGTCGTGCCGTCCTCCGGGTGGTCGCAGGGGAGGTCGAAGCGGTCGGAGTAGCGGTGGTGCGTACCGCGGGAGCAGAGCCGCAGGTCGCCGCCGGCGCGCTGCACGAGACCGTCGACGAGCGCGAGCCCGAGCCCCGCGCCGACGCGCGCCCGCGCGACGTCCGCGCGCGCGAAGCGCTCCACCGCCTGCGGCAGGAACTCCGGGTCCACGCCGTCACCCGCATCGCCGACCGCGAGCACGGCGATGCCGCCGTGGACCGCTGCCGACACGCGCACGGGCGGGGCGCCGTGGGCGAGGGAGTTCGCGAGGAGGTTCGCCACGACCTGGCGGAGCTGGTGCTCGGGCATGCGCACGCGTGCCGCCGGCGCGCCCCCAGTCGTGGAGACGCCCGGGTGCTCGCGGACGACGGCTTCCACGGTCGCCTGCAGGTCAGCCGTCCCCTCAGCGGCACCGGTGGCATCGGTCGTGCTGACCTCGAGCAGCGCGTCCGCGAGCGCGGACAGCGCGGCGACGTCCTCCCCGAGCTCGCGGAGCACGGCCTCGTGCTCGGCTGCCGTCCGGGGCCGGCGCAGGGCCAGCTGCACGCGGGTCGAGAGCAGGGTCAGCGGCGTACGCAGCTCGTGCGAGGCGTCCTGCGTGAACCGCCGCTCCCGGTCCAGGGCCGACTCCAGCGCGTCCAGCATCGTGTTGAGGGTCTGGCCGAGCCGGGTCACCTCGTCGTGGCGCAGCGGCGGCACGTCGAGCCGGATGCCGCGCGCGCCGCCGGCGATCTGCTCGGCGCGCGAGCGGTAGCGCTCGACAGGGGCGAGCGCCGCCTTCGCGAGCCGCTCGCCGACGACCGCCGTCACGAGCAGGGCGAACAGCCCGGCGAGGGCGAGCTGGCCGAGCAGCTCGCGCAGCGCCTCGTCGCGCTGGTCGCGGCGCTCGGCGACGACGAGCACCCGCGCGGTCCCGCTGCCCGGCAGCGGGACGGCGAGCAGGCGCAGCGGACGGCGGCTGGCCGGCAGCAGGGCGCCGACGTCGGCCAGGACCTCGTGCTGCTGGGCGGCGCGCACCTGCCGGAGCGAGAGCAGCGGCGTGGACGGAACGTCGCTGCCCGCGCTGAGCACGCGGCCGCCCGCGTCGAGGACCTGGTACGCGTGGGCGCCCGGCACGCGCGGGAGCACCGGGTCGACGGCGAGCGTCCCGCTGGGCCCGACGAGCGGGGCCAGCGCCGCGGTCTCGGCCCGCAGGTCGCTGTCGAGGCGGGCGTCGAGCGCGTACGCGACGCGCCAGTAGACGAAGGCGCCCGCCGCCGTCAGCACCACCGTGATGGCCACGACGAAGCCGGCGACGAGCCGGGCCCGCAGCGGCAGCCGCTCGCTCATCCGCCGGCCGGGTCGAGGCGGTAGCCGACGCCGCGGACGGTCTCGATCGTCCGCCGGCCGAACGGCTTGTCGATCTTCGCGCGCACGGCGGCGACGTGGACGTCGATGCTGTTGCTGCGCAGGTCCGTGTCGCCGTCCCACACCTCGTCGAGGATCGTGTAGCGCGAGACGACCCTCCCGGCTCGCTCGAGCAGCAGCGCGAGGATGTCGAACTCCCGCGCCGACAGCGGGAGCGGTACCGCGCCGCGGCTCACCCGGCGCGTCCCGCGGTCCAGCACGAGGTCTCCGGCGCGCAGGACGTCGCTCCCGCCGCCCGAGCCGCGCCGGTGCAGCGCGCGCAGCCGGGCGAGCAGCTCATCGAGCTCGAAGGGCTTGGCGAGGTAGTCGTCGGCGCCCGCGTCGAGGCCGTCCACCCGGTCGCCCAGCGCCCCGCGCGCCGTGAGCAGGAGGGCGGGGGTCGCGTACCCGTCGTCGCGCAGCGCGCGCACGAGGTCGGGGCCGTGGAGGCCCGGCAGCATCCAGTCGACCAGCAGCACGTCGAAGCCGCCGCGGCGCGCGACCGCCAGCCCCTCAGCGCCGTCGTGCACGACGGTCGCCGTGTGACCGGCCTCGCTCAGCACCTGCTCCAGCAGGTCCGCGAGCCGGCGCTCGTCCTCCACCACCAGCACGCGCACCCCGTCATCGTGCCCCCTCGGCGCGCGGCAGCCGTACGTCGACCCGCAGCCCGTCGGTGCCGCGGGGCTCCGCGGAGATCGTGCCGTCGTGCGCCTGCGTGATGGAGCGGGCGATGGTGAGCCCCAGCCCGGCACCGCCGCTGTGGTCCGTACGGTCCGAGGCGAGCCGGCGGAACGGCTCGAACAGGCTCGCCACCGCCTCGTTCGGCACGGCCGGCCCGGTGCTCGCGACGGTGAGCGCCGGGTCGTCCGCGACGGCCACCTCGAGGCAGCCGCCGGGGCGGTTGTACTTGACGGCGTTCTGCACGAGGTTGGTGACGAGCCGCTCGAGCAGGACCTGCTCGCCAAGGACGACGCGCGGCTGCAGGTCGAGGCGGACCGCGACGCCGGCCTCGGCCGCCCGCTCCTCGTACGCCGCCGCGACGGCCCGCGCGATCTCGTCCAGCCGCTGCGGGCTGCGCGACCGCAGCCCCTGGTCGCTCTCGCTGAGGACGAGCAGGCCCTCGATGAGGCGCTCGTTGCGCTCGTTGGTCTCCAGCAGCTGCCGCGTGAGCAGGGCGAGCTGGTCCGGGGTGAGCGGCTGTGCCAGGCCGACCTCGATGAGCGTGCGCTGCACGGCCAACGGCGTACGCAGCTCGTGGGAAGCGTTGGCGGCGAAGCGCTTCTGGCCCTCGAAGCTCACCGCGACGCGGTCCATCATGTCGTCGACCGCATGGGAGAGCAGCGCGAGCTCGTCCTCGCCGTCGGCCCGCAGCCGGTAGCCGAGGTTCTGCGGCCCGACGCGGTCGAGCTGGTCCGCGAGCTCCGCGACCGGGCGCAGGGCCCACCGCGCGCACCCGCGCAGCACGAGCACGCCCACGAGCAGCACGACGACCAGGGCGATCGTCGCGCGCAGCGTCGAGTGGCCGGCGAGCGTGCAGACGGTGCTGGCACCAGGCACTCCTGAGCCGCAGACGCTGACGATGCTGCGGGCGCGGTCCGTGAGCGACAGGGCGAGCGCCGGGACCACGAGCCCGACGAGCAGCGCCGAGGTCGCGACCAGGAGGACCCGCTCGCGCGGGGTCAGCTGCCGCGACCTCACGAGCCGAGCCGGTATCCCGCGCGGGCCACGGTCTCGATGACCGGCGGGTCGCCGAGCTTGCGCCGCAGGGTCATCACCGCGACGCGGACGGCGTTGGTGAACGGGTCGGCGTGCTCGTCCCAGCCCTGCTCCAGCAGCTCCTCGGCGCTGACCACGCGGCCCTCGGCGCGCAGGAGCACGTGCAGCACGGCGAACTCCTTGGGTGTCAGGTCGAGCAGCCGCCCGTCGCGCCAGGCGGAGTGCCGGGCGACGTCGAGCACGACGCCGGCCTGCTCGAGCACGGGCTGCAGCGCCGGGGCCGACCGGCGGGCCAGCGCCTGCACGCGCGCGGCGAGCTCGGCGAAGGCGAAGGGCTTGGTGAGGTAGTCGTCCGCGCCGAGCCCCAGGCCCTCGACCCGGTCGCGGATCCCCGCGGCGGCGGTCAGCAGCAGCACCCGCGTCCCCGATCCGGACTCGAGCAGCGAGCGGCAGACGTCGTCGCCCGTACGCCCCGGCATGTCGCGGTCGAGGACCGCCACGTCGTAGCGGTGGACGAGCGCGCGCTCGAGCGCGCCGTCGCCGTCGTACGCGACGTCGACGGCCATCGCGAGCCGACGGAGGCCCTCGGCCACCGTGTCCGCGAGCAGCCGCTCGTCGTCCGCCACCAGGATCCGCACGCCCGCCTCGCTCCCTGTCCGCGCCATTGTCGCGCGCCCGGCATAAGCGCGGGATAAGCGGCGCGCTGACGCTGCTCCTACGCCCCGCCGCCGACGCTCGGGCCATGACTCCGCCCGCCACGTCGGTCCACACCCCGCCCCGCCCGTACTCGCCCGGCCGCACCGTCGCCCAGCCCCGCCGCCGCCGCGCGGGCGGTCGGCTGCTCGTCATCAGCCTCGTCGCGGCCCTGCTCGTGGGGCTGGGGCTGGTCCGGCTGGGGCACGCCGGGACCGGTGGTCCCGTCTCCGGCTTCGCCTGGCCGCAGGACGGCCAGGCGGCGATGGTCGTGGGCGGCAGGTCCGCCGGGACGAGCGGGGACCAGCGCGCCGTGCCGGTCGCGAGCGTCGCGAAGGTGATGACCGCGTACGTCGTGCTGCGCGAGCACCCCCTCGGCAGCCGGGCGCCGGCGGTGGTCATCACGCGCGCGGACGTGGCCGACACCGTGCGCCGCCGCGCCCGTGGCGAGTCGGTGCTCCAGCTGCGCGAGGGCCAGCGGCTCACGGAGCGCCAGGCGCTCCTCGCGGTCCTGCTGCCCTCGGCCAACAACGTCGCCGTCGCGCTGGCCCGGTCGACGGCCGGCAGCACGGACGCCTTCGTGGCGCGGATGAACGCCGAGGCGCGGCGACTGGGGATGCGGCACACGACCTACACCGACCCGAGCGGCTACGACCCGAGCACCGTGAGCACGGCCGCCGACCAGCTGCGCCTCGTCCGCGCCGCGATGGCCGTGCCCGCCTTCGCCGAGCTCGTGCGGCAGCCGACGGCGGTCATCCCCGGCGCCGGCACCGTGCGCAACACCGACGTCCTGCTGGGCCGCGACGGGTTCGTGGGCGTGAAGACGGGCTCGGACCGCGCGGCCGGCGGCTGCTTCGCCTTCGCGGCCTGGCGGTCGGTGTCCGGCCGACGGGTGCTCGTGCTGGGCGTCGTGCTCGGCCAGCAGGGGAAGTCGCTCGTGCAGGCCGGGCAGGACGCGGCGCGGCGGCTCGTGCTCAGCGTCCCGGGCTGACCCTCCGGTAGCGCTCGTAGACGACGTCGTCGAACCTGCCCAGCTCCAGCAGGTCCAGGCGGACGTCGGCGTCGACGGCGGGGAGGTGCGGCGTACCGCCTCCGACGATGACGGGGTAGCGGAAGACGCGGAACTCGTCGACCAGGCCGAGCTCGACGGCGGTGGCGGCGAGCGTGGCGCCGCCGATCTCGACGTCGCGGTCGCCCGGCCCGACAGCGGCTGCGACCTCGTCGGCCAGGGAGCCGGTCGCTGCACGGGCGTTGCCCTGCAGCGCGGTGCCGCGACGGCTGAAGACGACCTTGGGCAGGGCGGTCCACGCCCGGGCGAAGGCCGCTCCCGCCTCCGTGGCGCGCAGCGAGGGGTCCGTCTCCCAGACGAGCATGGTCTCGTAGAGCCGCCGCCCCAGCAGGTACGCGCCCAGCCCGCTCACGCGCTCCAGGTGGACGGCGAACAGCTCCTCGGAGGGCGCGGACCAGTCGAACCGCCCGTCGCGGTCGGCGACGAAGCCGTCCGCGGAGACGCCTGCCGAGTAGATCAGCATCGTGCCGCCCTTCCTCGTGGACATCCTCGCGCCAGCGGGTACGACGGTGCCATGACGACGCGCCGGC
Source organism: Motilibacter rhizosphaerae (assembly GCF_004216915.1). Classification (NCBI taxonomy): domain Bacteria; kingdom Bacillati; phylum Actinomycetota; class Actinomycetes; order Motilibacterales; family Motilibacteraceae; genus Motilibacter; species Motilibacter rhizosphaerae. Next base: position 35,795 of record NZ_SGXD01000004.1, on the reverse strand, counting down.
AGGTCGAGCGGACCGACGACGGACACTGGGTCCTCATCGACGGGCGCCGGTGGCGGGCGACCGACCCGCTGCTGCCCGAGGACGTGGCGCAGCTCCTCCGCTCGGAGCTGATGAGCGCGAGACGCGCTGTCGGACAGGCACTACGGGCCGAGGACCCGGCGGCCGAGCGCGCGGCGCGCGACCGGGTGCAGGCGGCGAAGGTCGCGCTCGGCGAGCGGGGGACGCCGTGGTGGGAGCAGACCGAGGACGAGCGGCGTACGCGCTGGCGGGCCTTCCTCGAGCGGCCCTAGGCGGTCGAGCGGACGGCGTCCCTGAGCCAGGTCGCCGACCTGGCGGGGGTCAGCGCCATCGTGCGCAGCAGCGCCATCTCGCGGTCGTAGGCGTGCACTTCGGTCGGGGAGTCGAGGAAGAAGATGCGCGTCTTGTTGTCCATGTAGACGACATCCGGAGCGTCGAGCCCGCGCGGCTCCAGCAGCGAGAACGACCCGGCTGTCACGGGCGGGATGCCGGCACTGAAGGGCAGCACCTGGACGGTGATGTTGGGGCGGCGCCCGAGCCGCAGCAGGTGGCGCAGCAGCTCGAGGCGCAGGGCGCGGTCGACCTCGGGGTCCGGGTCGACGCTGCGGTGCAGCACGGCCTGGTCGACCACCGCAGCGAGCCGGAGGGGCTCGCGGTCGGGTGCCGGCTGGAGGAGCTGCTGGCGGCGCCGGCAGATGGCCATGCGCAGGTCGACCTCCGCGGGGGAGGGGTCGAGCGCGGTCGCGAGGATGACGCGGCGGGTCCAGGCCTCGGTCTGCAGCAGCGGGTGCGGGATCACCGCGCTGTAGCACTGGACGGCGCGCGAGCTGGCCTCGAGGCGGATGAGGTTGGCGTAGCCGGCGCTGGTCCGGTCGGCGTAGGCGTCCCACCACCCCTTGGGGCGGGCGTTCGGCGCGAGCAGCCGCAGCCGCTCCGCGCGGGGTGCGGGGACGGCGTAGACGTCGAGCAGCAGCTCGAGGTCCTCCGGCCGGATTCCGATGGCGCCGGTCTCGATGCGCGACACCTTGGAGGCGGACCAGCCGAGCAGGCGCGCGACCTCCTTGCCCTGCAGCTGCGCGTCGACACGGAGGTCGCGGAGCTCGCGGGCGAGCTGGCGCTCGCGGGCGGAGGGGGAGTCGTGCACGAGTACCTCCTTCGGAGTTGCATGCAATATTGCAAGCATACTTCCCTCCACCTCACCAGTGGGCAACAGTCCGGCTGAGCGGTCGTCCGACCGCTCGAGGACCAGAGGAGGTGGCAGGTGGAGGACGTGGAGCAGGTCTCGCCGTACGCGCTGGCGATGCTCGCCGGCGGTGCCGGACGCTGCGTCGACGCGGCGCTCGTGGCCCTGGTGCTCGACGGCCGCGTGCGCGCCACGCGCAGCGGTCCGATGACGGTGGTGGAGCACCGTGCGGTCGACCCGGTGGAGGCGGCGGTGCTGGACGCGCTGGCCGAGGAGTCGCCGAGCCCGCGGGCACGGGCGGTCGCGGACGCGAGGCTGTCGGCGCTGCACGCGGACCTGGTACGCCGCGGCTGGCTGCGCCGCTCGCTGCTGTGGTGGTTCTCGACGTCGGCGCAGGTGCCGTCCTCCCGGTCGGCGGAGGGGCGCCGGGTGCTCGACCGGGAGCGCCGCGTGGGCGCGGGTGGTGACGCGGTGCGGACTGTCGCCCTGGTGGGGCCAGCGGGGCTCGACGACGTCGAGCTGCGCGAGGCGCTGTTCGGGGGCGAGGCGTGGTGCGGGCGCCGGCAGCGGGCGAGGAGCAGCTCGAGCGACGGGTGGGCGGCCGGGTTCGTCAGCTGGGGCGGCGGGTCGGACGGCGGGTCCTCGTGCGGTGGCCACTCCGGCTGCGGGGGCGCGAGCAGCTGCGGCAGCAGCGGTTGCGGCAGCAGCGGCTGCGGGGGAGGTGGCTGCGGTGGCAGCTGAACCGGCACCCGTCCGCGGCCTCGGGATCGGCTGGCGGCCCGAGATCGATCTCACCGTCGAGCGGATGCCCGGGCTGGACTTCGTCGAGGTGGTCGCGGAGGGCATCCACCTGGCCCACCTCCCGGCCTCGCTCGAGGCCCTGCTCGCGCGCGGGATCCCCGTCCTCCCGCACGCCGTCACCCTCTCCCTCGGCGGGGCCGAGCCGCTCGACGAGGCGCGGGTGGCGCACCTGGGGGCCTGCGCGGAGGCGTTCGGCTCGCCGCTCGTCAGCGACCACGTGGCCTTCGTCCGGGCCGGTGGTCTGGAGGCCGGGCACCTGCTGCCCGTGCCGCGTACCCGCGAGTGCCTGGAGGTCCTCGTCGACAACGTCCGCCAGGCGCAGGCCGCCCTCCCCGTGCCGCTGGCGGTGGAGAACGTCGCCGCCCTGCTCGAGTGGCCGGGCGCGGAGCTCTCCGAGGGCGAGTTCCTCGCCGAGCTGGTGGCGCGTACGGGCGTACGGCTGGTCCTCGACGTCGCCAACCTCTGGACGAACGCGGTCAACCTGGGCCTCGACCCGCTGCGCGAGCTCGACTGCGTCCCGATGGAGGCCGTGGCGTACGTGCACGTCGCCGGCGGGATCCTGCGCGACGGGATGTGGCACGACACGCACCGGCACCCGGTGCCCGCGGCAGTGCTGGAGCTGCTGGTGGCGGCGCGCGAGCGGGGGCCGCTCCCGGCGGTGATGCTCGAGCGCGATGGCGACTACCCGAGCGACGCCGAGCTGCGAGGTGAGCTCGCGGCGATCCGGGCGGCGGCGGGCTTCGAGGCGGCCGCGTGAGCTCCCCGGCCGCTCGGGCCGCGCTCGCGGAGGCGCAGGCCGAGCTCATGGCGGCGCTCGTCGCCGGCGGACCGCCGCCCGACGGCTTCGACGCTCGGCAGGTGCGGGCGCAGGCGGACGCCCTGGTGGGGAAGCGGCGGATGGTCGTCGCGGCGCTGCGGCCGGACCTGGTGCGGGCGTGCGGGGACGGGTTCGCCCGGGCGTTCGCGGAGTACGCGGCGACCCGTCCGCGTCCGCCGGAGGGGGCGCTGGCGGACGCCGACGCGTTCGCGGCAGCGCTCGGACTGCGTGCTGCTGGTCGTCGCCGGCGCTGGCGGCGGTAGTGCCGGGTCAGCCCGTCCTCGCGTCGGCCCAGGACGCGCCCACGCCCACCTCGGTGCGGAACCCGACCCCGCTGCCCGCTGCCCACCACGATCCGACAGAGGCGAGCGCGTCGTGGAGCAGCTGGACCGCGTCGGGCGCACTGTCCTCCGGCACGTGTAGCAGGAGCTCGTCGTGGAGGCAGAGCACGATCTCCGCGCCCGTGCCGAGCAGGCGGTCCCGCACGGTGACGGCCCACGCCTTGAAGAGCTCCGCCGCCGCGCCCTGCACCGCGGCGTTGCGGGTGAAGCGGCCGTACGCCGCCTCCTGCCCGACCGGCGGCACCGCGTGGACGAGCCGGCCGCCGCAGGTGCGCAGCGGCTGGCCGGTCCGGCCCGCCTCCTCCGCGGTGCGGAGGTACGCCATGGCGCGCGGGTAGGCCCGCTCCATCCTGCGCAGCGCGGCGCCCGCGGTGCCCGAGGTCTGGCCGTACATGGCGGCGAGGACCGCGACCTTCGCGGTCGGCCGGTCACAGCCGAGGGCGGCGGCGACCGGCGCGTACAGGTCGGGCTGGCGCGTCGCGGCGACGAGCCCGGGGTCGTGCGAGACCGCCGCGAGCACGCGCGGCTCGACCTGGCCGAGGTCGGCCCGGACGAGCAGGTGCCCAGGCTCGGCGCGGACGGCGTGCCGCAGCTCGGCGGGCAGGCTGTGCAGCCCCGCCGAGACGGTCATCCGGCCCGCGGCTGCATCGGCTGCTCCCCAGGACCCGTGCAGGCGGCCTGCGGGCGTCACCTGCCCGTCGAGCCAGGCCCACCCGTTGGTCGTGGACAGCCGCTCGGCCTTGCGCCATGCGAGCAGCGCGGCGACCGCGGGCACGGCTCCGGCGTGCGCCTCGAGGCGCCACGACCGCGTGTCCGGCAGGTCCAGCCCGACGCGTCCGAGCAGCTCCTTGACCTGCGCCGGGCTGCGCAGGTCGACGGCCGGTCCAGGGAAGCGGGCGTGCACCGGGGCGTCGCGCTCCTCGCGCTGCCGCCGCGCCTCCGCCTCGTCGCGGGGCCGGGGACCGACGTGCTCCTCGAGGTACGCCGCGGCCACGGCCCGGTCGAGCGGCAGGCCCGTCGCCCCCAGCTCGACCGCGAGCAGCGCAGCCGCCGACTCCGACCAGGCCGTGAGGACGGGGAGCGGCGCGACGACCGGGTCCGTCCGCAGGTCGGGGAGCCCTCGCAGCCGCTCCTCCTGGAGGCGCTGCACCTCCAGCGCGAGGCTGGCCGACCGGTCGGGCTCGTCGGCTGAGCGTTCGCGCAGCCACGCCGGGTTGAGCTGGCCGTCGTCGCTCGTGGGGTGGGAGGGGTCCTCCGCTGCGGCGAGGAGGTCGGGCTGGTCCTGGACGCGCGGCGGAGCCGGCAGCCCGTGCGCGGCGGCCCACACGGCGGCCGGGTCGGTCCTCCGGAGGCCGTCGAGCAGCCGGCCGACGGCGGCGAGGTCCCAGACGCGCCGCACGTCGTGCGTGCTCGCCAGGTCCTCCGCCGACCAGGTGACGAGCCGCTCACCGCGACCGAGGACGGGTACGGGTCGGCCCGGCAGCGCGACCACCAGCTCCTCGGGCACGGACGTCAGCCTCTCGCAGGGTGGGGAGTCGGGTGGGCGGGGAGTCGGGCGGGCGAGTGGTCGTGCGGGGCGAGTGCTCGTGCGGACCGCGGCTCGGCGCCCGCGCGGGCCGGCCCGGGAAGCGGCGCGCCCGTAGCCCCGTCCGGCTGGTGCCGGCGGGGCTGGGCGTCCGCTCGTGGGTCAGGCGGCGCAGGGTTGGGCTTCTGGTCGTGCTTCGTAGACCCGGCCGAGTGGGGTGCGGTGGGCGATGGTGCCGTCGGGGAGTGGTGTGGTGGTCCAGCCCCACCAGGTCTTGAGGTTGTGGTGGAGCCTGCATCTGGGGCAGAGGTTGCGGCAGGTGGTGTGCCCGCCTCCCGGGTAGTCGGGATCGCCAGTGCCTGGTGCTTCGTGGTTGAAGGGCACGGTGTGGTCGAGGTCGCAGCGGGTGGCGGGTACGGAGCAGGTGGGGTGTCCGCAGTGCAGCCACAGCGCTGTCACGTGCGCGCGCTGCGCGGCGGTGGGCTGGTAGCGCAGCTTGTGGAGGTCGAGGAGCTTGCCGTCGGGGTCGGTGATGGCGAGCTGCCAGGTCCCGTCGGAGGCGAGGAGGCGGCCGAGGTCGGCGGGGATCGGGCCGTGGCCGGCCAGGTGGGCGGGGTCCTCGTTGAGGCCGAGGAGGGTGGCGGCGGAGATCTGCACCTGCACCGCCACGGGGCTGCTCGTCCTCGTCAGCGCGGGGAGGAAGTCGCCGTCCGCGGCGGGGTCGAGCAGCACGGAGCAGACCGCGACGAGCGCGTCGGCGCGTGACCCGGCCCTCCCTGCGAACCCGCGGTCAGCGGTGGGCAGGTCTCGGGCGATCCGGTCGAGCGCGCCGCTCACGACCTGGGCTTCGTCGGCGGTGAGCAGCGCGCGGATCTCCGCCATCCCGTCCGGCAGGGGCGTGACCCGCACGCTGCGCTGTCGGACGGCGTCGGCGTGGCGCTCCGCCGCCCCGCGCGGGTCGAGCTTCGCGACGGCGCGGCGCAGGTCGCGGCGCAGCTCGCTGACCGTCCGCTCCGGCGCGCGGCGCAGCACCGCCGCCTCGAGCGCGGGGACGTACGCGTCGCCCAGCACTGAGGCTTCGTCGACCACGACGCGGGCGTGGGCAGGTGACAGGTGGCCCTCAGCGAGCAGCCACCGCGTACCCGGGTGACGGGTCGTCAGCAGCAGCGCACCGTCGACCATCGCCGCCGTCCCGCGCTCGGTCATCCGCAGCGCGAGCGCCATCTCCGCCTGCGCGGACGCCTCCGCACCACCGCCCCGAGCCGCGCCCGGCACCGTCTCCGCGGTCGCAGCGCTGATCTGCGCGTAGGCCGCCGCCACCGCGGTCGCCTTGAGCGCAGCGACCGCGCTCTCCAGTCGCGCACAGGCCTGCGCGACAGCGAGCTGCGCGTCGGCGAGGACCAAGGACTCCGGGCGGCCCTCCTTCTGCCCGGCAGCTCCATTGGTCGGTTCACTCGCGAGCGCCCAAGACCGCAGCAGGCCCTCGTCCGCGCTCAGCTGCTGCACCAGCGACAGCAGCATCGGCCCCACAGCCACTTGCTCCAACGCCCTCGCGAACGGCAGCCCCGGCCCCGGCAGCGCGACGACCCCGGGCACTGGGCGGACGGGCAGCCCGTCGCCCCGCTCAGGACCACTGTTCGAACGCATGTTCGAATTGTATGCCACCTCGGTGCCCCTGGCAAGGGCCCCGAGGCGGCGATTCTGCTCGGCGCCCCTTGTGCGCAGCGGGCAAGTTCCTCCGCTCCACCAACAGGAAGTGCATGATCGCGGGGCATGGTGAGGAGACCTCGGCGCCGCCCCGCCCACGATGTGCATGATCACGGGGAGGGGGTGCGGGACCGCGCTCGCGCGCTAGGGCGACCTCGGAGCTGCCCCGCCCACGATGTGCATGATCACGGAGACGGGGCGCGGGGCCGCGCTCGCGCGCTGGGGCGACCTCGGAGCCGCCCCGCCCACGATGTGCATGATCACGGGGGAGGGGGCGCGGGACCGCGCTCGCGCGCTGCCGCGCCCTCGGCCCCGCCTCTCGCCCTGACTCGCCCAAGACGTGCATGATCACGGGCAAAGGGGGGGTGCGGCGCACGGAAGGGGTGCGGCGCGCGCAGAGGGCCCCCCTCGCACAGGACCGCCCGCTACCGCAGCAGCGCGTCCACCAGCCGCTCGGTCGACCCCGGCCCGCCCTCGGCCAGGAACAGGGAGGGCTCGACCAGCTCGAGCTCGAGGACGCAGGGCGTCCCGTCGTCGTCGCGCACGAGGTCCACCCGCGCGTACGTGGAGATCCCGCACCCCCGCTGCGCGACCTCCAGCGCTGCACGCGCCACTGCGAGCTCGTCAGGCGCGGCCTCGTGCGGGCCCGTCTCCTCCGCGGCGAACAGCTCGTCGACCGAGCCGGCGACCGGCAGGGTGACGCGCTTGGTCGCCGCGTGGCTGAAGGTCCCGTCGAAGAACACCAGCGCCCGCTCGCCCTCGCGCGCGACCGAGGCGAGGCGCGGCTGCACCAGCACGGACCTGCCGATCGCGTGGAGGCGCTCGACGTGGGCGCGGGCGAGGTCGGCCTGCCCGGCGTCGTACGCCGCGAGCCCCCGGCTGCCCGCGCCGACGGCCGGCTTGACGACGAGGGGGCCGTCAGGCAGCTCGACGTCCTCGCCAGGCTCGACGAACGTGCTGCGCGGCACAGGAACCCCCGCCGCCGCGAGCTCGACGAGGTAGTGCTTGTCGGTGCTCCACCGCACGAGGGGGAGCGGGTTGCGCAGGTCAGTGCGCGCGGCCGTGCGCTCGGCCCAGCCCAGGAACTCCGCCAGCCGGTCCTGGTAGTCCCAGGTCGAGCGCAGCACGGCCCGGTCGTACGCCTCCCACGCGACCGTCGCGTCGTCCCAGTCGACGACGTCGACCACGATCCCGCGCCGGCGCAGCTCCTCGAGGGCGAGCGGCTCGTCCGGATCGAGGCCGCGAGCGGCACCTGCCGTCGTCCAGGCGAGCCGAGTGACCATGGGCACGGAGCGTATAGACCTCGGGCCGGGCAGCCGTCACGGCTGCCGGGGAGTGCCCCTCACCCCGGCAGGTGGCTCCACGTCCAGCCCGACGTCCCGCAGCGGTAGCGCAACCGCCTGCTGGCCGTGTCCTCCGCTGCCGACCAGTACGTCAGCTCGACCGGGGTGAGCCGGAAGCCGGTCCACGACTCGGCCGGGTCGCTGTGCTCCGGCACGAACTCCGCCCACCGCCGGCGCCGCTCCTGAGAAGGCTGCACCGCCAGGGCGTCGTCGTTGAGCCACGCGAGCCGGCGCAGGTAGTCCGGACGCGCGGCCCAGGCCCGCGCGGCGGACGCCACCCCATCCGGCACGACCGGCCCGCGGACGACCAGCTGGCGGCGGAAGTCCGGCCACAGCACGACCATCGCGGCGTGGGGGACCGCGGCCAGCTGCGCCACCTTGCGGCTCGAGGCGGAGGTGTGGAACGCGAAGCCGGACTCGTCGAACGCGCTCAGCAGGACCGTACGCGCGTCCGGGCAGCCGTCGTCCCCGACCGTCGCGAGCGTCACGCGCGGGCGCTCCGGGCTGTCGTCCGGTGGCAGCCACTCGCGGGCCAGCTCGAGCGGGTCCACCGGTGGCGCGCCGTCGTCGTGCAGGTCGTAGCCGGAGAGCCCGCTGCTCACCGGATGGACCCCTTGGTGGGACCGGCGTACTCCGGGTTGAGCTTGCCGGGGTTCAGCAGCCCACCGGGGTCGGTCCTCCGCGCGGTCTCGACCGTCCGCTGCAGTTCGAAGTCCACGTTCCACTGGTGCGGGTCGTGCACGCCGACGCCGAGGGCGTTCAGCGCGGCGATGCCGGCGCGTACCTGCTCCGGGCTCTGGTAGACCCCGGCCAGCATGCCGATCGGCACGGAGTGCCCGGCCTCGACGTGGAGCAGCCCGCCCTCGTAGACGGCGGCCACGTCCGCGGGCCGGTCGACCAGCGCCTCGCCGGCGACCTCGACGTGGAAGTACGTGCCGGGTGCGGACTTCTGCAGCCACTCGACGGGATGGTTGTAGCTGAGCATGCTGATCGCGAGCACGACCTGCGGCCCCTCGCGGACGTCCTCGACCTGGCCGCCGGCGCCCTCGATGACCACGCGCGCCGCGCCCACCGTCGCCACGTCCGCGATCATCCGCAGGCTGGCGCGCCCGGCGGGGAACGCCGGATCGGGCGGCAGGGCCGCGATCACCTCCGGCCCGTCGGCGGAGACCAGGCGCGGCAGCGGATCGAGGCGGCCCAGGATCCGCAGCGCCCGCAGCGCGCTCGGCAGGTCGGGGAAGCTCGCGAACACGCCCCGCCAGTCCTGCAGCGGCTCGAGCCGCACCGTCGCGCGGGCGATGATGCCGGCGGTGCCGTAGTTGTGGACGTAGCGCTGCGCCTCCGCGCCCTCGACGTGGTGCAGCTCGGGCGAGCCGTCCCCGTGCACGACGTCGAGCGCGACGACGAAGCCCATGTCGTTGCTGCCGTGCGCGATCGTGCCCGTCCCGCCCGACCCCCCGGAGAGGAAGCCGCCCAGGCACGACTGCGCCGTCGAGGGGTACATCCAGAGCTGCTGGCCCTGCTCGGCCGCGGCTCGCTCCAGCGCGACCATCGGAGCCCCGGCCTCGGCCGTGATCCAGCCGTCGCCGACCTCGACGACCGCACGCGCGCGGGAGGTGTCGAGCACGAGGCCGCCGGCCAGCGGGATCCCCTGGCCGTAGTTGCCCGTGCCCTTGCCGCGCGGGGTGACCGGCACGCCGTGCCGGACGGCCGCGGCCACGACGTCGCCGATCTGCTCCGCCGTCGCCGGGAAGGCCACGAGGTCCGCGAGGCCGAGGGGCAGCTGCTCCACGATGATCGGGCTCATCAGCGACCCGTCGACGGAGGCCCGCTCCCGGGCGCGCAGCTCGCTGGTCACGCCCCGCGGGCCGAGCAGCTCCACGAGCTCCGCCTCGAGCGCGGCGATCGCGGTGGGGGGCGCGGAGGTGAGGTCGAGGGTCACCCTGCCTTGCTATCCGCCGCACGTTCCGGTCGTGTGACGGCTCGTTAAACCGCTGTGTCCACGGCAGTGTCGCGGCCCTCGCGGAGGCAGCATGGCGGTGATGAGCTTCTTCTCCGACGTCGAGCGCGATCTCGTGGTCGACGCGCGCACCGAGCTCGCGCAGGGCGTCGTGGCGCTGGACCTGGTGGCCCACAACGGGCGCGACCTGCCGGCCTGGACGCCCGGCTCGCACGTCGACGTCGTCCTCGCGCCGGGCACCGAGCGGCAGTACTCACTGTGCGGCAACGAGGACGACCGCTCGCGGTGGCGCATCGCCGTCCTGCGCGAGGACGCGGGACGTGGCGGCTCCCTCGCCCTGCACGACGATGTCCGCGTCGGCCAGCGGCTGCGCGTCCGCGGGCCGCGCAACCACTTCGGCTTCACCGCGGCGGCAGGGACGGCGTACCGCTTCGTCGCCGGCGGCATCGGCATCACCCCGCTGCGCGCGATGGTCCTCCGCGCCCACGCGGCGGGCGCCGAGTGGACCCTCGACTACGCCGGGCGCTCGCGGGCCACGATGGCGTTCGCCGGGGAGCTCGCCACCGCGTACCCGGAGCGGGTGCGGCTGCACCCCGCCGACGAGGGCCGACGGCTCGACCTCGACGCGCTGCTCGGCGAGCCGCAGCCCGGCACCGAGGTGTACGCGTGCGGCCCTGCCCGGCTCGTGGACGCCGTCGAGCAGCGGATGGCCGGCTGGCCCGCGACGGCGCTGCACGTGGAGCGCTTCACTGCCAAGGAGTTCGGCGAGCCGGTCTGGCCGGGACCGTTCGAGGTGGAGCTGGCGCTGACCGGTGCGACGGTCACGGTCGAGCCCGGTGAGTCCGTGCTCGAGGCCGCGCTCGCCGCCGGCGCCGTCGTGCTGTCCTCCTGCCGCGTCGGGACCTGCGGTACGTGCGAGACCCCCGTGCTGGAGGGCGACGTCGAGCACCGCGACTCCGTGCTCACCCTTGCCGAGCAGGCCGACAGCGCCGTGATGATGGTCTGCGTCTCCCGCTCCGCCGGGCCGCGGCTGGTGCTGGACCTGTGAGTGCCACCACGGTCTCCGAGTGCCCCAAGCGCATGGTCCACGGTCCGTGCGGCGGCGTCGCCGGTGACGGTACGTGCGAGATCGGCCCCTTCCCCTGCCCCTTCGTCGGTCGCGCGGTCGTCCCCTGGTCCGGGCCTCCCACGCCGCACACCTCCGAGCCCCCGCTGCTCGCCCTGCTGCGCCAGCGCCCCGTCGTCATCGCCGACCTCCCCGCGCCGCCGCTCTCGCGCAGCGGGCTGGAGCGCAGCGCCGACGCGCTCGCCGGCGCCGTCGACGCCGTTCTGCTCGGGGACGCGCCCACCGCCCGCGTCCAGCTGCCGCCCGCGCACCGGGCGGCGGTGGTGCAGTCGCGCGGCGTCGCCGCCTGGGCGGGGCTCACCTGCCGCGACCGCAACCGCGTGGCGCTCGAGGGCGAGCTCGCCGCTCTCGCGGACGTGGGCGCCGCCGCCGTGCACTGCGTGACGGGCGACCACACGCGTACCGGCGACCGCCCGGACGCTGCTCCGGTCTTCGACCTCGACTCGACCCGGCTCGCCGCCGTCGCCGCGCAGACGGGGCTGCTGGTCTCGGTGGCCGAGTCGGCCGCCGCACCTCCCCGCGAGCAGCGGGCGGAGCGCCTCGCGGAGAAGGTACGCGCCGGTGCCGCAGTCTGCTTCGTCAACCTCTGCGACGGGCCGGCCGCCGTCGGCGAGTTCGTGGCCGCCGCCACCGACGCCGGCGCGCACGTGCCGTTCGTCGCCTGCCTCGCCGTCGCGTTCGACGCGGGCTCAGCCGCTGCGCTGCAGCGGTTCCCCGGGTCCGTGCGGCCGGCGTACGGCGTGGCGGAGGCGGTGCGGCTCGCCGAGGCGTACCTCGACGTGCCGGGGGTCCGCGGCGTCGACCTGACCGCGGTCCCGGCGCCGGGTCGTGAGCTGGAGACGGCCGGTGCGCTGGCCGAGATCGGGAGGGCGCTGCGATGAGCCTGCTGCTGAGGTCCGCGACCGACATCGACGGCGCGACCGTCGACGTCCGCATCACCGGGGACGTGGTCGAGGCCGTCGCGCCGCTGCTGCCCGAGGCGCCGGGCGACGAGGTGCTCGACCTGGGCGGGCACCTGCTTCTCCCGGCACCCGCCGAGCCCCACGCCCACCTGGACAAGGCGCTCACGAGCCACCGCGCACCGAACCGCACCGGCGACCTCGCGGGGGCGATCGAGGCCATCAGGGCCATCGCCCCGGGCTTCACGCACGACGACCTCGTCGAGCGCGCGACGAGGGCGGCGTACGAGTACCTCGCCAACGGCACGACGGCGATCCGCACGCACGCCGACCTCGGCGCGCACACGGGGCTGCGGCACGTCCGCGCCCTGCTGGAGGTCCGCGACACCCTCGCCGGCGTGGTCGACCTCCAGGTGGTGGCCCTCGTGTCCGCGCCCTGGACGCCCGAGGAGGCGGCGGCCACGACCCGAGCGCTGGCCGAGGCGGTCGAGCTCGGCGTGGACGTCGTCGGGGGAGTGCCGCACATCTGGGGCGACCGCAGCGCCGGGCTCGAGCTCTCCTTCGCCGCGGCCGCGCGCGCCGGTTTCCCGCTCGACCTGCACACCGACGAGACGCTGGACCCGACGGCCCAGGGGCTGCGCGAGCTGGCGGAGCGCGTGCTCGCCACGGGGTTCGCCCACGGCGCCACCGCGAGCCACTGCGTGAGCCTCGGCATCCACGGCCTCGACGTGGCGCGGGCGACGGCCGCCGCAGTCGCACGGGCGGGGGTGGGCGTCGTGACGCTGCCGCAGACCAACCTCTACCTCCAGGGCCGTGAGGTGCCGGTCGGGGCGCCGCGCGGGCTGACCGCCGTCCGCGCTCTCCTGGACGCGGGGGTGGTCGTGGGCGCGGGGGGCGACAACCTGCGCGACCCGTTCAACCCCATGGGACGCGCAGACGCCTGCGAGGCCGCGTCCCTGCTCGTGACTGCGGGGCACTGCTCGACCCGCGAGGCCTGGCTGGCCGTGAGCGCTGGCGCCCGTGCGGTCATGGGGCTGCCGGTGCCGGCGGTGCGCGAGGGGTCGGTGGCGCGGTTCCTCGCGGTCGAGGCCGAGAGCCTCGACGCGGCGGTGGCGGGAGCCGGGAGCGCGCGCGTCGCGGTCGTGGGGGAGCGCGTCGCCGCCAGCACCCGACGCGTCGTCAGGTGGGGAGCGCCCGCGTTCACCGCTCGCTCACGCCCCTGAAACAGGAGGGACCGATGGTGGCAAGTGCCCCTACGGCCGCGGCACCCGCGGTCGCGACCAGACCGGAGCTGCCGATGACCGTCCTCGCCTCCCCTGCCCCCGGGACCGCGGTGGGCAAGCAGGTGCTGCGCTTCCAGGACGTCGCCAAGACCTTCCCCGACGGGACCGTCGCCCTGGAGGGCGTCGACCTGGAGGTGCGCCGCGGCGACTTCGTCACGGTCGTCGGCCCGTCGGGGTGCGGCAAGAGCACCCTGCTGCGCATCGCCTCCGGCCTCTCGCCTGCCAGCTCGGGCGTCAGCGAGGTGGCGGCGGAGCGCATCGGCTACGTCTTCCAGGACGCCACGCTGCTGCCCTGGCGCAGCGTCACGAAGAACGTCCAGCTGCTCGCCGAGCTGCACGGCATGCCGAAGGCGGAGATCGAGACCGCGACCCGCGACGCCATCGAGCTCGTCGGCCTCGCGGGCCACGAGCGCAAGCTGCCGCGGGCGCTGTCCGGCGGCATGCGGATGCGCGCCTCGCTCGCCCGCTCGCTCACGCTGGACCCGGACCTCTTCCTCTTCGACGAGCCGTTCGGTGCCCTGGACGAGATCACCCGCGAGCGGCTGAACGACGAGCTGCTGCGGCTGTTCGAGGCCAAGGGCTTCGGGGCGCTGTTCATCACCCACTCGGTCAGCGAGGCGGTCTACCTCTCCACCCGCGTGCTCGTCATGTCCGGGCGCCCCGGGCGGATCGTCGACTCCTTCGACGTGCCGTTCGGGCGCGACCGCACCCCGGACATCCGCTTCACCCCCGAGTTCGGCGCGCTCGCCGGCAAGGTCTCCCACGCCCTGCGTGAGGGGCACTCGTGAGCACCGTCGAGCACGTCGCACAGGAGGGCACCATGACCGCCACGATCCCCGCGCCCACCGCGCCGCTGGCCGACCCTGCGGTGGTGGTCGCCGCTCCCGCAGGCACACGGAGGCGCCGCTCGCCGCAGAACCTCGTGCTGCCGCTGGCGTTCCTGGGGGTGCTGCTCGGGGCGTGGTACGCCGTCACCTACCTCGTCCTCGCCGAGGACCAGCGCTTCCTGCTCCCGGCACCGCACGTCATCGTCACGGACGCGCTGCTGGACAGCGGTTCCATGAGCATGATCGGCCAGTCGCTCTGGCGCACCATCGTGGTGACCTTCGTCGGGCTCGCCCTCGCGATCGTCGTCGGCATGGTCTGGGCGGTCGCGATGAGCCAGGCGCGGTGGGTCGAGCGCACGCTGTTCCCGTACGCGGTGGCGCTCCAGTGCATCCCGATCCTCGCCCTCGTCCCCCTGCTGGGCTTCTGGTTCGGCTTCGGGTTCTGGCCGCGCGTCATCGTCTGCGTGATGATCGCGCTGTTCCCGATCGTCTCCAACACGCTGTTCGGCCTTCAGTCGGTCGACCGCGGCATGCACGAGCTGTTCACGCTGCACGGCGCCAGCCGGCTGACCCGCCTGCTCAAGCTGGAGTTCCCCGCTGCCCTCCCGGCGATCTTCGCGGGCTTCCGCATCTCCGCCGGCCTCTCCGTCGTCGGTGCCATCGTCGGCGACCTCTTCTTCCGGCAGGGGGACCCGGGCCTGGGGATCCTGCTCGACAACTTCCGCTCCCGCCTGCAGGGCCCGCAGCTGTTCGCGACGATCCTCGTCGCTTCCGGGCTGGGCATCGCGGTCTTCGCACTCTTCGGGTGGATCGCGAAGCTGGCCGTGGGGCGCTGGTACGACCAGTCCCGCGACGTGGTCTGACCGCTCCGGCGCGACCACGGGACGTCCGAGGTCTTGAGGGCGAGGGGTTTTCGGCCCCTGTGTCCGAGTCGTGACCGATGGTCGACGGCGTTCACCGCGGGGAGACCCGGGGGAAACAGGACCGGCCGAAGGTGGACACGCGGGCTCGAGTGCCGCACGGCACTCGTTGCCCCGTACCACCTTCTGGGCCTTGCACCGTCGCGAGCCCGGGAGCGTCGCCCCGGTCCGTGGGGCGTCGTTGGACTCCCGAAGGAGAAAGCGTGCGCAAGACTCGCAGCACCATCGGCCCGGTCGCCGCTCTTGCAGCGGTCGGGCTCACCCTCGCCGGCTGCGGCGGGAGCAGCACGAGCTCGACCGCCAGCTCGGTGAGCACCCCGGCTGCCGCGTCCAGCGGCGGCGCGAGCGGTGCGGCCGGCAGTGCAGCCCCGGCGGCCGACGGCTCCGCGGCCGGCAGTGCCGCCGCCAGCGGTCCGAGCACCGCGGCGAAGGACCTCAAGGCGGCGGGTTGCCCGTCCACCGTCGTCATCCAGACCGACTGGAACCCCGAGTCCGAGCACGGTGGCGCCTACCAGCTGCTGGGCAGCGACTACTCGATCAACTCGGGGAAGAAGTCGGTGTCCGGTCCGCTGGTCGACGCGAGCGGCGCCGACACCGGCGTGAAGGTGGAGATCCGCGCCGGCGGCCCGGCGATCGGCTTCCAGCAGGTGACCGCCCAGATGTACTCCGACAAGTCGATCACCCTCGGCTACGTCGGCACCGACGAGGCGATCCAGAACTCCGCCAAGCACCCGACCGTCGCGGTCCTCGCGCCGCTGGAGATCTCCCCGCAGATGGTGATGTGGGACCCGAAGACCTACCCCGACGTCAAGGGGATCCCGGACCTGACCGCGAAGGGCGTGACGACGCGGGTGTTCTCCGGCTCGGCCTGGGTGTCCGCGCTCGAGGGCAAGGGCGTGCTGAAGTCCAACCTCGTGGACGGGTCGTACGACGGCACCCCCGCGGCGTTCGTCGCCGCCGGTGGCAAGAAGGCGCAGCAGGGCTTCGCCTCCGCCGAGCCGTACATCTACCAGCACGAGGTCTCCGCGTGGGGCAAGCCGGTCAAGTACCAGCTGACCTACGACGTGGGCTACCAGCCCTACGCGTCGGCGATCGCGGTGCGCAGCAGCGAGGTCTCGTCGATGTCGGGTTGCCTCAAGGTGCTCGTCCCGATCATGCAGCAGGCGGACGTCGACTACCTGAAGGACCCGTCGCGCACCAACGCCCTCGTCCTCAAGCTCGTGGGCAAGTACAACAACGGCTGGGTCTACTCCAAGGGCGTCGCTGACTACTCGGTCCAGACGCAGAAGCAGCTCGGGCTCGTGGGCAACGGCCCGGACTCGACCCACGGGAACTTCGACGACGCCCGCGTGCAGAAGCTCATCGACCTCGTGACGCCGGTCTTCACCGCGCAGAAGACGGCGCCGAAGGCAGGGCTGAAGCCGTCGGACGTCGAGACCAACGAGTTCATCGACTCCTCGATCTCCGCGGGCTGACCGCCGCACGACGAGCAGCGCCGGCCCCCTCCGGGGGGCCGGCGCTGTCCGCTGTCGTGGTGAGCCGGCTCAGGCACGGACCCCCTGCAGCCGGCCGAGGCGCTCGTGCAGCTGGCTCTCGACCTCGTCGGCCTGCGGGTCGCAGAGGGCCACGCCCTCGGCGACGAGCCGTCCGCCCGACCACACCTGGCGCAGGTTGCGCAGCGAGCACGCCAGGACGTACGTGCCGTACGCGTCCCACACGGGCCCGGTGTCCGGGCGGCGCGGGTCCACGACGAGGAAGTCGGCGAAGCGGCCCACGCGCAGGCTGCCCACCTCGCGGTCGATGCCGAGGACCTCGGCGGACCCGCGCGTGTGCAGCTCGAGCACGTCGCGCACCGGCAGCGCAGCGGGGTCGTGGTAGGTCGCGCGGACGAGGGACAGCGCGGTGCGCATGTTGGCGAACGGGTCGCTGACGTCGGTGCAGGACTGGTCGTCGAGCCCGATGCCGACGCGCATCCCCAGCTCGCGGATGCGCGGGATGCTGGCGACCCCCGACGCGAGCCGCCCGTTGCTCATCGGCTGCCAGCTCATGCCGCACCCCGCCGCCGCGGCCTCGACGAGGATCTCGTCGGTGGTCTGGATGAAGTGGCCGAAGACCAGGTCCGGGCCGAGCGCACCCGCCTCGCGGTACCACGCGAACTTCGCCTGCTGCAGCGAGATCTCGTGCGGCGTCTCGAGGAAGTGCGGCTGGTTCAGCAGTCCGTGCCGCCGCATCGCCGCGACCTCCAGCGTCGCGGCGTCGGGGGACTCCGCCCACTGCACGGTGCCGCTGAGGGCCACTCCGAGGAGGAGCGAGCGGTCCACGTCGGTGGCGAGGCTGACGACGTCATCGAGGTGGGCCAGGGCTGCGGCGTGGTCGACCGCGCCCTGTCCCAGCATGACGCTGTGGACGCTGCGCAGCCCCGCGTCGACCTTGCCGCGCAGCTGCGCGTGCTGGAAGACGGCGTCCGGGAGGCTCGCGGCGTACCGCGCGACGCCGTCGGACTCCTTCTCGAAGCTCAGCCCCGCGCTGGTGAAGTCGAAGGCCGTGGTGATGCCGTTGCGCAGGAAGTCCTGCGCACCGTGGCGGGTCATCCAGTAGATGTCCTCGTCGACCGCGCCCGCGAGGGGTGCCGTCATCGCCTCGATCCAGCCGTACAACGACTGGTCCATGCCCAGCCCGCGGCAGCCCGAGGTGAACAGGTGGCTGTGCGACGAGACGAAGCCCGGGCCGATGATCGTGCCGCTCGCGTCGAGCACCTGCTCGGCGACGAGGCCCTCCGGGGGCTCTCCGGGCTCGAGGGCACTGATCCGGCCGTCGTCCCCGACGGTGAACCAGCCGACGAAGGGGTCAGGGCGAGATGGGTCGACCGTCAGCAGGACGGCACCGTGGACCAGCAGCCGCGTCACGCGCCGACCCCCGGCGTCCAGCGCCCGGTGACGAGCTCGGCGTAGAGGCGGCGCAGCAGCAGGCTCGCCCGGTCGGCCTTCGCGTGCGCGTTGAGCCGTGGCGCCAGCGGGAACCCGGCGGGCAGCCGGTCCAGCAGCGTGGCGTCCTCCTGCTCGACGACGTCGTCGAAGGCCAGGATGTCGGCGGCCGGTCGCTCCGCCTCGGAGTCCGTCCGCAGCACGGTCTGCAGGATGACGCAGTGCTCGTCGTCGACCGGGGTGATGGCCTTGAGCATGACGTGCTGCAGGCCGTCGGGGTAGGTGATGTGCAGGTGCATGAAGAACGGCAGGTGCACCTGGGCCACCGTGGAGCGGACCGTGGCGCCGACCTCGCCCGGCCGCGACTCGACCGGGACCTCGTTGCGGGTGAGGAAGCCGTACGCCGTGCGCTCGACGTCGGCCTCGGTCAGCTCGGCGTTGTCCGGGTTGCCGAAGGTCGCCCGGTGGACGAACGCGACGTGCCCGGGGTCGACGTTGTTCTCGACCAGGTGCATGGCCGTGCAGGCGAAGTCCCACTGCCGCTCGGGCACCACGCGCCAGCCGGGCGCGGCGTACTGCGGCACCGGGGGGATGTCGGCGACGGGCCCGCCCTCCGCGTCGTCCGCGAGGCAGACCCACACCATGCCGTAGCGCTCCTGCGCCCGGACCATGGTGAGCCCGCTCTTCGTCGGGTGCGGCGCGGTCGGGAACTGCGGGATCCGCTGCGTGCGGCCCTCGGCATCCCACTCCCAGCCGTGGTACGGGCAGACGAGGTGGCAGTCCTTCACCCAGCCCATGGAGAGCGGCGCGTCGCGGTGCGCACAGCGGTTCCACGCCGCGCTGACCGCGGAGCCGGGCTCGGGACGCCAGAGCACCAGCTCCTGCCCGAGGACCGTGCGCTCCACCGGCCCGTCAGCGACGTCGTCGGTGAAGCAGACGGCGTACCAGAAGCGGCGGAAGACGGGGTGCTCGGAGAGCACGAGGTGGTCCGGGCCGTGGTGCGTCGTTTCCCTGGCGACGGCTGGTGCCACGTCCGGCTCGGGATCGGTCAGGGTCATCGTGGATCTCCTCCTGCTCGCGCCGGCCGCTCGCGCTCGCCGCGCGGCCTCGGCACCGCGGCAGCGTCCCCCGCCGCGGTGTCGCACGGGTTTCAGCGGCGTTCCGCGAGCAGGTCCGTGAGGGTACGCACCACCTCCTGCTCGTCGCGGGTCTGCAGCACCCCGTCGCGCACGACGACCCGGCCGCCGACGACGACGTGGCGGGGGCGGCGGCCGGGGGAAGCCCAGAGCAGCCCGGCGACGGGGTCCGCGACACCCACGTCGGCGACACCCGTGACGTCCCAGCAGACGAGGTCGGCCCGCCCCCCTGGCTCGAGACGCCCGAGGTCCGGGCGGCCGAGCCCGTCCGCGGAGCCGCGCGTCGCCCACGCCAGCACCTCGCGCGCCGCGACCGGGCGGCCCACGAGCGGGGCCACCTGCATCGCGAGCCGGGCGTCGGCGAGCAGGTGGCCGGCGTCGTTCGAGCCCCCGCCGCTGGTGCCGAGTCCGACCGGGACGCCCGCGTCCGCGAGCGCGGCCATCGGCGCGACGCCCCAGCCCATCGGCAGGTCGCAGCCCGGCGCGTGCGTCGCGCTCGCGCCGGCCGAGGCGACGCGGTCGATCTCGTCCGGCGTCACGCCGCAGAGGTGGGCGAGGGTGACGTCGGGGGCGAGCCAGCCCCACTCCTCGAGCAGCTCGAGCGGGCGGCGCCCGTACCTCGCCGCAGCGACCGCTACGTCGACCTGCTCGTTGGCCTGCGTGCGCCGGCGCAGCCCGTGCGCCCGCGCGACCTCGCCGAGCAGCCGGAAGGTCTGCTCGCTGTCGCTGTGCACGCCCGCCGGCCCGACCGCGACCTGGAGCATGCCGTCGTCGCTCGTGCCGCCGTGCGGGACGAGCCCCGCCACCGCCGCAGCAGAGGAGGCCGCGTCCTCCGGGTCGTCGCGCGCGGTGCCGCGGACGAACACGAGCCGCGCGCCCGTACGCGCCGCCGCCTCCACCGTCGCGCGCGCGATCCCCAGCCCGTCGTCGGGGAGGTGCGCGGGCCACGTGAGGTGGTGGTCGGCGACGGTGGTCACGCCGCAGAGCAGCGCCTCGGCGAGCCCTGCGGAGGCGGCCGCGTGGACGAGCTCGGGGTCAACACCGACCGCCGCGTACCCCGCGGCCATCGTCGGCAGCCACTGCGACATGGGGACCCCGCGGGTCCCGGGCAGCGTGCGGAACGCCGTCTGCAGCAGGTGGTGGTGGGCGTTGACGAGCCCCGGCGTCACCACGCAGCCGGTCGCGTCCAGCACCTCGCCGCCAGGAGCGGCTGCTGCGTCGACGAACCTGCCGTCGTCGCCGCAGACGAGGTCCGCCGGCGCGTCCTCCCCTGCAGGACCGTCATGCGAAGAGTCACCGGTGCAGGTCAGGACGCGCAACGCGCCTCGTACGGTCAGCACGCCCGCACTCTGGCAGCCGGTTGTTCCGGCGCGATGTCGTCCGGAACACCGCTGACATCACCGCGCAACGGCGGGCTCCTAGCGTCGCGCAACGTGCCCCTCCGCCTGCTGACCGAGCTCACCGCACCCGACATCGCCGACCGGCTCGGCCCCGACAGCGTCCTCGTCCTCCCCACCGGCGCGATCGAGCAGCACGGCCCGCACCTGCCGGTCGCCACCGACCTGCTCACGGCGCAGGCGCTGGCCGAGCGGGTCGTCGCCGAGCACGGCGAGGAGCTCGACCTGTGGCTGCTGCCCCCGCTGGCCTACACGAAGTCCAACGAGCACGCCTGGTCCGGCGGGACGTTCTGGCTCTCCGCGGCGACGTTGACCGCGGTCCTCACCGACATCGGCCGCTGCGCGGCGATGACCCCGTCGCGGCGGCTCGCGTTCCTCAACGGGCACGGGGGGAACTCCGCGCTCCTCCAGGTCGCCGCCCGCGACATCCGCCTGGCCACCGGGCTCCGCACGTTCACCCTGCACCCGGCGGTGCCCGCCGACCAGGGCGGCGCGAGCCCCACCGGCGAGCTCGGCATGGGCGTGCACGGCGGGCTGGAGGAGACCTCGCTGATGCTGCACCTGCGCCCCGAGCTCGTCGACATGACGAAGGCCGACCGGTGGGTGCCCGAGCACCTGGACTCCTACCGCCACGTGCGCTTCGGCGGGTCGGTGTCGTTCGGCTGGTCCTCCGCCGACTTCGGCCCCAGCGGGGTCGTCGGAGATGCCCGCGAGGCCACCGCCGAGCGCGGGGCCCAGCGCGCGGCGGCGATGGTCGCGTACCTCGGCGAGGCGTTCGCGGAGGTCGCGCGCTTCGACCCGACGCCGCCCTGAGCAGGTCGCGTCAGCGGCGGGCGGTCGCGGCCCGGGCGCTCGGCGGGGTCAGCCCGCGGGAGGTGAAGAAGCTGTCCCCGAGCTTGCCCGGGTTCAGCAGGCCGTACGGGTCGCACGTCTCCTTGAGCGCGACGACCTGCGAGGTGTCCCCGACGTAGCCGCCCTCCTCGACCACGTAGCTGTGCGGGTTGAGCACGGTCATCCCGAGCGCGCGGCAGAAGCCGAGCAGCTCCTCCAGCGCGTCCTCGTGGTCGGCGAGCCCGACGAGCGGGGTGATGCCGAGCGGGCGCGTCCGCTCCCCGGTGCGCGCGAACTCCACGTGCTGCAGGAAGATCCCGGCGTACCGCTCGCGGACTTCCGCGACCTGGGCGAGGAACTCCGTGCGGTCGCTGGCGTACTCGCACTGCAGCCAGGAGGAGTCCGGCACCGCCTTGCGTGCCCAGAGGATGGTGTGGCTGAAGGGGAACTGGCTGATGTGCGGCTTGACGGTCCACTCGACGGTCCGCCCTCCGGCGGCCTCGACGGCCGCGCGCAGCGCGTCGAGCTGACCGCTGTCGACCAGCACGAGGGCGACGTCCTCGCCGGGCTCGTACAGCGACGAGATCGGCGCCAGCATGGCGGCGCCGACGGCCTCGTGCACCGAGCAGAGGCGGACGTGGATGTCGCCGGAGACGAGGTCGTGCGCGAAGCCGGTGAGCGTCGCGAAGTCCCGGAACGCCACGACGACGGGCGTGTAGTCGTGCGCGGGGACGAGCCGCAGCTCGATGCGGGTGAGCACGCCGATCGTGCCGTAGGTGTGGAGCACCGGCCGGACGTCGTCGCCCTCGAGCCGCACCAGCCGCGGCTCCTCCTCGACGCTGAGCATCTCGACGGCCAGCACGTTGTCGCCCCACAGGTCGCCGTTGGCGGCCGCCCCGATCCCGCCCGACCCGCCGCTGATGAAGCCCGACGCGGTCGAGATCCGGTACGTGCTGGGCATGACCGCCAGCTCCTGGCCCGTCGCGCGGGCGGCGTCCTCGGCGTCCTTCATCACCGTCCCGGGCAGCACGCTGATGCGCCCCGCTGTGACGTCGAGGACGCCGGCGACACCGCGGACGTCGACCACGACCCCGCTGCGCAGCGGCAGCGACTGGCCGTAGTTCCCCGTCCCGGCGCCGCGCAGCGTGAGCGGGACGCGCAGGCGCGCGGCCTCCGCGACGCAGGCCGTCAGCTCCTCGACCGACTGCGGGCGGACGACGGCGTCGACGGTCGTGTCGGCGAGCGCGTTCTCCAGGATCGGCGAGTACCACGAGAAGTCGCGCAGGTACGCGCTCGCCTCCGGCCCACCGGGGAGGACGCGCTCGGCGCCGAGCAGGGCGGAGAAGGACTCTGCGGTGCTCGGCTCGACGGTGCTCGTCTCGGCGGTGCTCGGCTCGACGGTGCTCGTCTCGGCGGTGCTCGGCTCGACGGTGCTCGTCACGGAGGGGCTCCTCGCTGGTCGGGTGTCAGGTCGGTCAGGTCAGGTCGGGGGAGTCGGGCGCGTACGCCACGAGCTGCAGACGCGACCCCGTCGGCTCGGCGAGCAGCGAGCTGCGCGCGCGGGCCGCGAGGAGGTCGAAGGGCGCCCGGATCTCGGTGCAGCCGCTGGCCAGCAGGGCGGCGTGCGCGGCGTCGACGTCGGGGACGCGGTAGGCGACGTGGTCCAGCTCGCCGCGTACGGCGTCGACCTCCATCAGCTCGAGCTTCATCCCGGCGGGATCGGCGAGCATCGCGATCCTCCTGCCGGTGACGACGTGCGTGCCCCAGCGCAGGAGGCGGTGGCCGAGCACCTGGGTGAGGAAGCGCACCCGGGCGTCGATGTCGGCCTCCTCGGTGCCGACGTGGTCGAGCACGGCGCTGCTCAGCAAGGCGTCCGTCGGCAGAGGATCGGTCGGCAGAGGATCGGTCGGCACCCGCCGACGATGACGCCTCGAGGTGTCGGAGCGGGGTCGAGGGCGTTCCCGCCGCGTTGCCCGCCGTCCGCCCGCCCGCGCACCCGGTGGTCCACCGCCGTTCGCCCAGCGTTCGCCTCCGGGTCCCGGACCGGTCACAGCCGGTGCCTACGTTGCCTGAGTCACCTACGACAAAGGGTTGCCGATGCACACGAGTGCCGCAGTACGGGCACGAGGGATCACGACGTCGTTCGGGGACGTGCGCGCCCTCGACGGGGTCGACCTCGACGTCCCGGCCGGCGCCGTCCACGGCCTCGTGGGTCCCAACGGCGCCGGGAAGACGACGCTGCTGGGGCTGCTGCTCGGCCTCGCCGTCCCGGACGCCGGCTCCCTCGAGATCCTCGGTACGCCCGTCGGCCGCACCCTCGCCGTCCCGCCGGGCGTCGCCGGCTTCGTCGACGCCCCCGGGCTCTACCCGACGCTGACCGCTCGGCAGAACCTCCTGGCGCTCGCCGCGCTGCGCGGCTCCCGCCGGGGCGACGCGTCCCGGCAGGCGGCGGACGCGCTCGAGCAGGTGGGGCTCACGGGCGTCGCCGACGACCGCGTACGCGGCTTCTCGCTCGGCATGCGGCAGCGGCTGGGCCTGGCCGCAGCGCTGCTGACACAGCCCCGGCTGCTCGTCCTCGACGAGCCGGCCAACGGGCTCGACCCCTCGGCGAAGCACCACGTCCACGGCGTCCTCACCGGGCTCGCGGAGGCGGGCGTGGCGGTCGTGCTCTCGAGCCACCGCATGGACGACCTCGCGGTGCTCTGCTCGGAGGTGACGATCCTCTCGACCGGCCGGGTCGTCTTCACCGGCCCCGTCGACAAGCTCGCCGCCGAGAGCGGTCAGCTCGACCACCGGGTGCTCACCTCCGACCCGGTCGCGGCCCGCGCGGTCGCGGCCGGCGTCCCCGCCGTCCGCGTGCTGCCGGCCGCGTCGGGGCGCCCGGGGTCGGACGCCCTGGTGGTCCGCGGCGAGGTGGAAGCGCTGGGCCAGCTCGTCGTGCGGCTCGTCGCCGCCGGCGTGGTCGTCCGCGAGTTCGGGCCCGTCGTGCCGCCGCTGGAGGCCGCCTTCCTCGCCCTCACGGCGGGCGACGAGAGAGATCCCGACGGCGCAGAGGAGGAGTCCGCATGAGCGCCACGCTGACGCCCCGGCCGGTCGAGGTCGCCGCTCCCGCGCCGCTCCTGCCGGGCTACCGCTTCGAGCTCGCCAAGCTGGTCTCGCAGTGGCGTGTCCGGATCCTCCTGCTCGCCTGCTGGATGGCGCCGGCGGCGTTCGTCGCGGTGGTGAGCCGGCAGAGCTCCCTCCCGGCGGACACGGTGTTCGGCCGCTGGATGGGGACCACCGGCTGGGCGGGGTCCCTCGTGGTGCTCGGCTTCGCCTGCAGCTGGGTGCTGCCGCTGGTCACCTCGCTCGTCGCCGGCGACGTCTTCGCCACCGAGGACCGGCTCGGGACCTGGCGCCACCTGCTCGTCGCCGTGCGCTCGCCGCGCCGCATCTTCGTGGCGAAGGCGCTCGCCAGCCTCACCGTGGTCCTCGTGGTACTGGTGGGCCTCGCCGCCTCCGGCATGGTCGGCGGTCTCGTGGCCGTCGGGGACCATCCCCTGCCCGGGTTGGACGGGCACCTCCTCGCGCCGGGCGACGCCGCCCGTACGGTGCTGCTCGCCTGGCTCTGCGTGGTCGCGCCGACGCTGGCGTTCGCGGCCGTCGGCCTGCTCGGCTCGGTCGTGCTCGGCCGCTCGCCGATGGGCCTGCTGCTGCCCGCAGTCGTGGCGCTCGCGATGGACCTCGTCCTCGTGCTGCCCGTGCCGGTCGCCGTCCGGCTCGCCCTGCCGAGCGGGACCTTCCTCGCCTGGCGCGGGCTGTTCACCGACCCCGGCGAGACCGGGCCCCTCGTCGTCGGCGTCGCCGTCAGCCTCGGCTGGGCCGCCGTGTGCACGGGGCTCGCCTACCTCCTCTTCCTGCGCCGCGACTTCACCGACCTCGCCTACGACGGCGCCGGCCGCCGGGCTGTCCTCACCGTCGCCGTGCCGCTCGCCGCGCTGCTCGCCCTCACCACCGCGGTGACCGCCGCCACGACGTCCGCGACCGGAGTGACGAAGGGCAAGCTCGAGCACTCGCTCGCGACGTCCTTCGCCCACCTCTACCGGCTGCAGACGCGTGAGCTCGGCCGGCCCGCCGTGACCGAGGAGCAGCTCGCCAGCACGGCGTCCTGCGACAAGGGGGGCAGCCGGGTCGCGGCTCACGGACCCGACGATCACGGACCCGGCAACGACTGGCGCTGCGTCGTCTCCTGGCACCTGCCGGGGGCCACGGCGGTGGGCAGCGCCACGTACCAGCTCGACGCGACCGCAGACGGGCGGTACGTCGCCGACGGGGACGGCCCCAAGGAGGTGAACGGGTTCTTCCAGGTGCGGAGCGCGAGAGGCGACGCACCGAACCCCCTGTGGCAGTTCGACGGGATCGTCGACCTGCTCAGCCGTTCGTAGCAGTTCGAAGAGAGAGAAGCCCCCCATGCAGGTAACGCGACGACACGTCCCGGTCGTCCGTCCCAGCTTCGTCAAGTCCCGCAGGGTCCGCCTGCTGGTCGCCAGCACCGCGGCGCTCGCCGTCGCGGGCAGCGGTGTGGCGTACGGCGCCACCACGATCTTCGACCACAACCAGGTCGGCACCGTGTACGCCAACGGCGAGCAGGTCTCGGCCGACCAGGTTCTCAAGCCCTACGGCGACCGCCTCGTGACGCCCTACGGCAAGTTCATGGCCTCGACGGTCAGCCCGGACGGCCGCTTCCTCGCGGCCACGAGCACCGACCGCTCGGTGTCGCTGCAGATCTTCGACCTCTCGACCTACCAGCTGGTCTGGCGCGCGGGCTCCGCCGCGGGCGTGAACCAGAAGCTGAAGGACAACACGGTCGGCCAGGAGGCTCCCACCTTCTCGCCCGACGGCTCCGTCCTCTGGATGCCGAACGCGACCGGCCTGACGCGCTTCCCGGTGAACGCGGACGGCTCGCTCGGCACCCCGACGACCGTGGCGATCCCCGACGTGGACGGCAAGAACGCCCTCGTCGCCGGCTCGGTCTACTCCGCCGACGGCAAGACCCTCTACGTCGCCGCCAACGGGCAGAACCGCGTGGTGGCGATCGACGCCGCCGCCGGCACGGTGGGCCAGTCCTGGCCCGTCGGCATCGCGCCTCGGCAGATCGCCCTGGTGGGCAGCAAGCTCTACGTCAGCGACGAAGGTGGCCGCCAGGCGACCGCCGGCGACACGACGATGGACTCGTACGGCACTCCGGTCCCCGCGGACGGATACAAGGGCACCTCGACGACCGGCGCGCTCAGCGTCAT
Organism: Motilibacter rhizosphaerae; assembly: GCF_004216915.1. Lineage (NCBI taxonomy): Bacteria > Bacillati > Actinomycetota > Actinomycetes > Motilibacterales > Motilibacteraceae > Motilibacter > Motilibacter rhizosphaerae. The sequence continues at coordinate 9,478 of NZ_SGXD01000004.1, read as the reverse complement.
CGACACCAGCGCGCCCTCTGCGGCCGTGGGATCGATCGCGGTCGGCCTCCACCCGACCGCGATCACGGTCTCGGGCGGCGCGCTGTTCGTGACGAACACCAACGACGACACCGTCTCCGTGGTCAACACGGCCACGGACACCGTCGTGCAGACCATCAACGCGCAGCCCTGGGCGGGTTCGCCCGTCGGCTACCAGCCGAACGGCATCTCGCTCACCAAGGACGGCCACATCCTGGTCACCCTCGGCCGGGCGAACGCGGTCGCGGTCTACAAGTACAACGGCACTCCCCAGGCGCCGGTGGACTTCGTCGGTCTGCTGCCCACCGACTACTACCCGTCCAACGTGACGGAGGTCGGCGGCAAGGTCGTCGTCACCAACACCCGCGGCATCGACGCGCGCGGCCCCGAGCTGACGTTCAAGCAGGGCACCCGCACCCCTGCGGTCACCGGCCACGGCACGCACAGCACGACGGCCTCGCTGACGCGCTTCACGCTGCCCGACGACGCCACGATCGCCAGCGAGACCGCCACGGTCTACACGCAGAACGGCTGGGCGCGCGCGAACCGCGACGTCGAGCGCTCGAAGGGCGGCGACGTCAAGGCCGAGCCGGTCCCGCGCCGCCTCGGGGACCCCTCGACCATCAAGCACGTCTTCCTGCTGGTCAAGGAGAACCGCACCTACGACCAGGTCTACGGCGACATCGCCAAGGGCAACGGTGACGCGAGCCTCGCGCAGTTCGGCCAGCAGGTGACGCCGAACCAGCACGCGCTGGCCAACGCGTTCGGGCTGTACGACAACACCTACGACATCGGCACCAACTCGGCCGAGGGCCACAACTGGCTGATGCAGGGTGACAACCCGGAGTACACCGAGACGAGCGCGGGCGAGTACATCCGCAGCTACGACACCGAGGAGGACGTCCTCGGCCACCAGCGCTCCGGCTTCCTCTGGACCAACGTCCAGGATGCCGGCAACACGGCCAAGAACTACGGCGAGTTCCTCTACACCGAGGGCCGGCCGACCGACGCCGGCGCGACGTGGCAGAACTACTACTGCGCCGCGAAGAGCGTGGACCAGGGCGGCGACCCCTCCCAGCTGTTCACGCCCGACCTCGCGGGCGACTACCACTCGGTCATCCCGTCGCTCGACGCGATCACCAACCACACCTCGCCGCCGTTCGACCTCTCAATCCCGGACCTCTACCGCTACGAGGTCTGGAAGCAGGACTTCGAGAAGAACGGTCCGGCCGCGTTCAACATGATGTGGCTCTCGAGCGACCACACCGGTGGCCCGGCGAGCCCGCGCGCGATGGTGGCGGACGGCGACCTCGCCGTCGGCAAGGTCGTCGACGAGATCTCGCACTCGAAGTACTGGAAGGACTCGGCGATCTTCGTCGTCGAGGACGACAGCCAGGCGGGCGCCGACCACGTCGACGGCCACCGGGCGCCGATCCAGATCATCAGCCCCTGGGCCAAGAAGGGCTACGTCGACAGCACCTTCTACTCCCAGATCACGATGGTGCGCACCATCGAGCAGATCCTCGGTGCCACCCCGCTGAACCAGCGGCTGGCCGCGGCGACGCCGATGTTCAACGCCTTCAAGAAGAAGAAGCCCGACCTCACGCCGTTCGACGCGGTGCCGAACCAGATCCCGCTCACGGAGGACGTGAAGGACGCCCCGGCGTGCGGCAACGACACCCTCGGCACGACCGGCGCCGCGGCGACGCAGGTGAGCAAGGCGTCCGCGTCGCGCACGGCCGTCCCCGCCTCGGCGGCGAGCCTCGCGGCGCAGTGGGAGAAGTGGAAGTCCGCGCAGACGCTCACCGGCAACGGGGCGCGAGCCGACTCCGCCGCTCCCGAGCTGATGAACCGCTACACGTGGTACGCCACGCACGGCTGGACGGTCGCGTACCCCGGCGACAGCAAGGTGTACGCGCCCTCCCAGGTCCCCGGCGGCACCATCCCGTCCGCCGACGGTGACTGACGCTCCCTGAGGGAGCAGCGACGGGCCGCCGGGGGATCCCCGGCGGCCCGTCCGCGTCCCCGGCTGTCCTTCGCACTGCTAGTCGGAGGGCGCGACCTTCCGCACGAACGCGGCGACATCCGCCTCGTACCGCTGGGGTTCTACGTCCCAGGACCTCACGTGGCCCGCGCCGGGCACCCGGACGTACGTCACGAGGTCGGGGCGGTCGCGCGCCAGCCGGTCGCTCGTCGACACGGGCACGGTCTCGTCCGCGGTGCCGTGGAAGAGCAGGACCGGCGCGCGCAGCTCGCGGTCCCGTCGCAGGTAGTCGTAGTCCGCCCAGTCGACCCCGTAGCGCAGCGATGCGATCTCCTCCGCCGTGTCCGTCAGCGCGCCGGGCAGGGAGAGCCCGAGCGGCAGCTTCCGCTGCTGCGCACCGAGCTCGACGCACGCCTCGAGGTCGAGGGCCGGCGCGTCGAGCACCATGCCGGCCACGGGCAGCGGCAGCCCGCCCAGCGCGGCGGCCACGACGATCGCCCCACCCATGCTCGCGCCGACGAGCACGACGGCGCGCGCACCGTGCTGCTGCGCGTACGCCACGGCCGCTCGCAGGTCGCGCTGCTCGGTCCGGCCGTACGCGTACCCGCCGCTGCGCGGCGACCCCGGGTCGTTGCGGTACGCGATGGCGAGCACGGGGAGGCCCGCCGCCGTGAGCGGGCGGACCGTGCGTCGCACGTCGTCGCGCTCCGCGCCCTTGCCGTGCACCTCGATCGCCCAGGTGCTGCTGGTGCCGGGGTAGGACCACGCGGGCTCGGGACCGAGCTCCGAGGCGTACGCCACCTCCTGCGCCGTTCGCGCCCCGGGCGCGGGTGCCGGCGGGACGAGGCGGCTCGCCTGCTGCCGCGGCACCGCGAACGCGCCGGACTCGATCTGCCCCGCGTAGTACCAGCCGCCGGCGCCCCACAGCACGCCGACGGCGAGCACGGCGCCCCCGACGCGCCGACGCCACCGGCGGCGAGGGCGACGGGGCGTGGGCGGAGCCATCCGCGGAGGGTACGCCGTGCTCCCGTCCCAGCCGAGGTATCAGCCGCGCGTCGCCGCGCATCCCCTGCTCGACGTGCACCGCACGGGCAGCCGCTCCTACGGCAGGGGAGACGCACGTGGAGACCACCACCGCGCTCGGCGCCCTCGGCGGGCTGCTCAGCCTCGTCGACCCCGTCCCGTACCTCCGCGACGTCCTCGCCGGGCGCACCCGCCCGCACCGCGGGACGTGGGGGGTCTGGTCCGTGCTCGGAGTCACCGCGGTGGCGGCGCAGGCCGGCGAGCGCTTCGACTGGAGCATCGCGACGCTGGTGGTCCAGGCGGCGACGATCACGGCGACCTTCGTCCTCTCGCTGCGCTGCGGGGTCGGGGGTGCCTCGCGCCGCGAGCTCGCGCTGCTGGGCGTCGCCGGGGCCGGGGTGGCCGCCTGGTTGCTCGCCGCCGACCCGGTGTGGGCCGTGCTGGGCGTCGTGACCGCCGACCTCGCCGGCTGCGTGCTCATGCTGCCGAAGAGCTGGTCGGACCCGTGGTCCGAGACCCCGTCGTCGTACGCGGTGGCGGGGCTCGCCGGCGCCTGCGCCGCGGGAGCGGTGGGGGCGGGTGAGGTGGCGATCGTCTACCCGTCGTACTTCGCGGTGGCGAACCTCGGGCTGGCCGCCGTGCTGCTGGTCCGGCGCGGGGCGGTGGAGCGGGTGGTGGAGCTGCCGGCGGCCCTCGCGACCGAGAGGGTCGCGACCGGATGAACCGGACAGGTGGCGCAGGGGCTCCTGGTGTCGTGAGACTGCGCACCCTCCCTGCCCCGCCCGTCGCGACCGTCCTGCCCGTCGTGACCGTCCTACTGGCCCTGATGGGGCTCACCCTCGCCGCGCCTGCTCGTGCCGCGTCGGGCCCGGCCGTCGGGGAGACCACCCTGTCCGGCCCCGGCCACGCCCTGGTGGGCGCGGAGATCGGCTACCTCACCGCCACCGTGCACCTCAGCTCGCCCACCGGGATCCAGGTCGGCACGACGCCGATGAACCCGGTGCCGATGGTCGACGGCTACCCGCAGTCGACCTGCCCGTGCGTGCAGGTGGTCCGCTCGGCGCCCGCGACGTACCCGCAGAGCTGGGGGTGGCTGCAGGTGCCGCTGGTCCTCACCTCCGGCACGGCGCAGGACGGCGTGTGGACGGCGCGGGCCCCCGTGACCGCGTCCTCGGCTGGGACCTGGCGGCTGACCCGCGTGACCCTCGACGGGGCGGGACAGGCGGTCGACTTCCCCTTCGCCCGCGCACGGCAGCCGAGTGCGAGCGTGACCGGGACCGACCCGGTGGTCCTGTCGGTCACGCCCGTCACGCACCTGCCCGTCCGCGCCGGGGCCAGCGTCCGCTACCGCGTCGCGGCCCGGCTGCGCACCTCGGGTGAGCCCGTCGCGGGGGTTCGGCTCGGCGTGTTCTCCGCCCAGGCGGAGTGCACGGACTACGAGCCCCCCAGCTACGTGCGGACGGGAGCGGACGGCACCGCGACGTGGACCATGTCCGGCCGCAGCCCGGGCAGCGCGATCATCGTGTGGCGTCCGCTGGCCGGCTCGGGAGTGCGCGGCACGATCCCGCCGGGCGAGTCGCTGTGCAGCGAGACCTTCCCCTACACCGCGTCGATGACGGCCGTCCCCGCGCACGCGCGGGTCCGGGCCGGGACCGACGTCGTCGTCACCGGTCGCCTGTCCGCCCTCTGCTACGAAGCAGCTCCCGTGCTGCAGCGGCTCGTGGGGCGGTCGTGGCGGACCGTGAACACCTCCACGACACGGCTGAGCTCGACGGCGTCGACCTCCGGGTGCAGCTACCGCACCGTCGCCACGCCACGGCGCGGCACCTCGACGTACCGGGTCGCGGCGCTGGCGACCCTGACCGGGTTGCGGTCGGCGGTCAGCCCCTCCTTCCGGCTCACCGGACGCTGAGCCGGACGGGGCGGTGACGGGGCCGTAGTGTCCGGGGATGCCCCGAGTGCTGCGCTACGGCGACGACCCGGTCCAGTACGCCGAGCTCAGCCTCCCGACCGGCCCCTCGACGCGCCTGCCCGTCGTCGTCGTCCTGCACGGCGGGTTCTGGAAGGCGGCGTACGGCAGCGAGCTCGGCGCCCCGCTCGCCGAGGACCTCGTGCGGCACGGCGTGGCCGCGTGGAACGTCGAGTACCGCCGGGTCGGAGCGGGCGGTGGCTGGCCGGAGACGCTGCTCGACGTGGCGGCCGCCGTGGACCTCCTCGCGACCGAGGGCCAGGCCGCCGCGGAGGGTCGGCTCGACCTGTCGAAGGTCGTCGCGGTCGGGCACTCCGCCGGCGGCCAGCTCGCGGCCTGGACCGCGGCGCGCGGGCGGCTCCCCGCCGGTGCGCCGGGCTCCCAGCCGCTGGTCCCGCTGGCGGGTGCGGTGTCGCAAGGGGGCGTCCTCGACCTGGCCCGGGCGTACGAGCTGGGGCTCGGGGGAGGGGCGGTCGACCGCCTGCTCGGCGGGAGTCCGGCCGATGTGCCGGAGCGGTACGCGGCGGCCTCCCCGGTCGCCCTCGCGCCCCTCGGCGTCCCGGTCGCCGCCGTCCACGGCCGCGACGACGACGTGGTCCCCGCCGAGCTCAGCGAGCGCTACGTCGCCGCCGCGGGCGACGAGGCCAGGGTCGTGCTCCTGCCCGGGGTGGGGCACTTCGAGCTGATCGACCCCGCGCACGCGGCGTGGGCGGCGTGTCGGGAGGAGGTCCTGCGGCTGACGGGCTGACGCGTACGGGCCGCTCAGCCGAGCGCCGCGTCCACGGCGGCGGTCGCGTGCAGCCGCGCGGACGGCAGCAGGGGGACCGGGCTGTCCTCGGGCCGCAGGAGCAGCTCGAGCTCGGTGCAGCACAGCGCGACGGCGCCTGCCCCGCGGCTCGCCAGGTCGCCCACGACCCGGCGCAGCTGGTCGCGCGTCCCCTCCGACAGCACGCCCCGGCAGAGCTCGTCGAAGATCGCCCGGTCCACCAGTGCGCAGTCCTCGTCCGGCGGCACCAGCACCGTGAGCCCCTGCTGCGCCAGGCGCTCGCGGTAGAACCCCTCGCCCATGGTCGCGGCCGTGCCCAGCAGCCCGATGGTCGAGCAGGGCGCGCTCGCGGCGACGGCGTCGGCGATGTGGAGGAACGGCACGGGCAGCCCGGTCTCGAGCGGCGCCGCGGCCTTGTGCATGTAGTTCGTGCAGAGCAGCACGAGCTCAGCCCCTGCCGCCGCGAGCGCCCGCCCCTCCTGCAGCAGCAGGGCACTGGCGTCGTCCCAGCGGTCCTCCAGCTGCAGCACGCGCACCTCGCGGAAGTCCAGGCTGCGCACGAGCAGGGACGCGCTGGCCAGCCCGCCCTCGCGCTCGCGCACCAGCTCGTTGGCCACGCGGTAGTACAGCGCGGTCGACTCCCAGCTCATCCCGCCCAGCAGCCCGATCGTCCTCATGCCTCGAGGGTGGCCGCTGCGCGAGGGTGCGACAAGACCAGCAGGGTGACGGGGAGGCCCAAGACCTGCTTGGGTGTCCACATGGACCCGCGCCGGCTGCTCGTCTTCCGCGAGGTCGGCCGCGCCGGCTCCCTGGCCGGGGCCGCCCGCGCCCTCGGCTGGACGCAGCCCGCCGTGAGCCAGCAGGTGAAGCGGCTGGAGGAGGAGGCGGGGACCCCGCTCGTCGTGCGGCAGGGGCGAGGTGTCGCCCTCACCGAGGCGGGGCTGGTGCTGCTCCGCCACGCCGAGGGGGTGGCGGACCGGCTCGCCGCGGCCGAGCAGGAGGTCGGGGCGCTGACCGGGCTCGCGACCGGGCTGGTGCGGGTGGCCGCCTTCCCGACCGCGGCCGCCGTGCTGCTGCCGCCCGCCCTCGTCGGGCTGCGCGAGCGCGCGCCGGCGCTGCAGGTGCGCTTCACCGAGCTCGAGCCGCCGGAGGCGGAGGCGGCCGTCCGCGCCGGCGACGCGGACCTCGCGGTCGTCTTCCGCCACGAGCAGGACGACGACGTCGTGCCGGGCGACCTCGTGCGCGAACCGCTGTCGCGGCACGGGGTCCTGGCCGTGGTGCCGGAGGGCAGGGAGCCGCCGCGCGGGCTCGCCGACCTCGCCAACGACCCGTGGATCGCGGGGTGCGTCCGCTGCCGGGCGCACCTGCTGCGCTGCGCACGCCGGGCGGGCTTCACCCCCGACATCCGCCACGCCACCGACGACCACGTCGTCGTGCAGCGCCTCGTGGGGCACGGCCTCGGCGCGGCGCTGCTGCCGGCCTGGGCCCTGCACGCGGGTACGCAGCCCGGCGTCCGCGCCGTGGACCTCCCCGACGTCGACGGGCGGGTCGTCGAGGTGCTCGTGCGGCCGGAGGCGCGGCGCGTACCTGCTGTCGCGGCGGCGCTCGCGGCCCTGCGGGAGGCGGCCGCCTGACCCGCGCACCGGACGGGCACACGGCGTATCACACGACCCGCGGCGACGCTCCTCCCTGCGACTTCCACCGCAGCCGAGGAGAGGCGTCATGGCCACCACACGTCGAGAGTTCCTCACCAGGGCAGGTCTGCTCGGAGCCGCAGGGGCCGTCTCGGGGAGCACGGTCGGCGTCCCCGGCATGGTGGGCACGGCCGCCGCGGCGGGGTGCCCGTACCACGCGAAGCAGCCGCCCCTGTCGGCGACGTTCGGCCGGATCTTCCCCGGGCTGCCGGCGTTCGCCGACGACAGCCCCAGCCTGCGCCAGGCGCTGCTGGAGATCGGTGCGCCGGGCGGCATGCTCGACGCGAAGGACGACCTCTTCGGTCCGGACGGCGGCCCGGTCAAGCTCATCACCGATCCCGCGCTCAGCGCCGTGAACAGGAACAACCCCACGCACACCGCGGGTGTGACGTTCCTCGGGCAGTTCATCGACCACGACCTCACCTTCGACGCGACCTCGAAGCTGGGCGTCGCCGCGGACCCGACGGTGTCGCCCAACGGCCGGACGCCGCGGCTCGACCTCGACTCGGTCTACGGCGGCGGCCCGATGATGCAGGCGGAGCTGTACGACAAGGCCCACCCGGCCAAGCTCCTCCTCGAGAGCGGCGGCCTGTTCGAGGACCTGCCCCGCCGCGCCGACTCCTCGCCGGTCATCGCGGACTTCCGCAACGACACCAACCTCATGATCAGCGGTCTGCACGCGGCGTTCGCGAAGTTCCACAACAACGCCGTCGACACCGTCGCCGGTCCGGGTACGCCGCCGATCGACGCCTTCGTCGAGGCGCGGCGCCTGACGACGTGGCACTACCAGTGGCTGGTGCTGCACCAGTTCCTCCCGCTGGTCGTCGGACAGGCCACGGTCGACGGGGTGCGCGCCAGCTGCGGCCGCAGCTTCCGGCCCGACGTGCAGGCCTTCGTGCCCGTCGAGTGGTCGGGCGCGGCGTTCCGCTTCGGCCACAGCATGGTGCGGCCGTCGTACCGCGCGAACCTCGCCGGCGACGGCGGTCAGCCGTTCTTCGGGCTCATCTTCGACCCGCGCCTCCAGGTCGCGGACGGCGAGCAGCTGACGAGCGAGCCGGACGACCTGCGCGGCGGGTACCGTGCGCCGCGCCGCTTCGTGGGGTGGCAGACGTTCTTCGACTTCGGCGGTGCGTACACGGCCGCCGTGCGCCCCAACAAGCTCATCGACACCGTCCTCTCGACGCCGCTGTTCACGCTGCCGCCGTCCGCGGTCGCCCACCTGCCGGGGGACGTGGGTCCGCTCGCCCTGCCGCAGCGCACGCTGCTGCGCCACCTCACCTGGTCCCTGCCGTCGGGCCAGCGCCTCGCCCGGCGCTTCGAGGTGCCCGTCCTCTCGCGCGGGGACCTGGCGGACGTGGGTGGGTACGGGCACGGGCTCGACACCTCGACGCCGCTGTGGCTCTACATCCTGCGCGAGGCGCAAGTCGTCAACGGTGGGAGGTTCCTCGGCCCCGTCGGCGGTCGCATCGTCGCCGAGGTGCTCATCGGGCTGCTGGAGGCCGATCCCACGAGCTACCTCAACGTGCAGCCCGACTGGCAGCCGACGCTCGGCGCGACCGGCGGGGACTACACGATGGCGCAGTTCCTCACCTTCGCGGGTGTCGACCCGGCGAGCCGCGGCCAGTAGGCACGCTGAGGCAGGCCGACTCGCCGCAGGCGTGGCGGTGCGGCGTGTCGCCATCACCACAAGCCCGTGGTGGTGCCGGGGTTGCGGTCGGTGGCGTGGGTGGCGGGGACGGGTTCTCTGCCGTCGGGTGGTCGCCAGCGGAGGAGTCCGGGTCTTTCTGGGTCGGGTTCGAGCTGCCAGCCGCCTTGGTGGAGGAGGTGGTGGTGTCTGCTGCAGAGCAGGCACATGTTGCTCAGGTGGGTGGGGCCTCCGTCGGACCAGTGGATGACGTGGTGGGCTTGGACGCGGCGGTTGCGGCAGCTGGGGGCGATGCAGCCGCCGTCGCGTACCCAGAGGGCTTTCAGTTGGGCGCGGGTGGCGAGGCGGGTCTCGCGGCCGAGGGCGAGGGGGACGCCGG